>JAVZVD010000001.1:0-300000 GCA_038878695.1 Fervidicoccaceae archaeon | reverse complement strand
CGACTCCTCCAGCGTCATTAGCGGGGATATCACTTCAGATACCTTAATGCCAATGACGCTCCCGGCAAGCGGTCTCACAAGATCGTGCTCACTAACTACACCATACACGGCCTCGCTCTTTTTACGTAGTATGGGGATTATGCTTAGGTCTTTTTCTATCAATGTGCGTAGAACTTCGTCTATTGACGCGTCGAGTCTGAGATAGGGGTAATCTAAGTCTGCTATTTCGCTCACAGCGATATTGACCGTGGAATATAGGTCGCTGCCCAGTACGCCGACCACGACATCGTAAAGCTCGCCTCCTCCTAACAAACTCAGGATGTGGTCTACCAAGAGCATGCCCGCATATCTGCCGCCGCGCTCAACTAATACCAAGCTCCTAACTCGATGTTCGCACATACGCTTCGCCGCATCGATCATTTTCATGGTGAGAGTCCCCGTGATCGGGGGAGTTGAGGTCACAAGCTTCAGCTCGGGCATCTTTTCATGGAGTCGACTCGAGAAGCTGGGCTTGCCGTTGCTACGGAGCCATCTATGGGCCTCGAAACGAGGCCTTCTCGGGAGCCCCATAGCCTTACTCACCGAGAGCGAGCGCCTTTATGTTCGCTAACGAAGTGTTCCAAAATGCATCTAGCGACGTCTTCTCTGTCTACCACGCCGATTAACTTCTTGTTGAAGTCCACTACGAAGACCCTACCAATGTCTCTTTCGCACATCAGCTTAGCGGCCTCTAGCATGCTCGAATCCCTCGGTACACATACGGGTGGTGTGCTCATATAGTAGCCCACTAGCGTCCTCCTGGGCGAGGACTCAGATTCTATAACAGGCCTGGCCGAACCCCTTCTAAGCAGATCATATTGAGTGAGCACCCCCACTATTTCACCGTTGGGCTTTACCACGGGGAGCCCGGAGTACCTGTGCTCTCTCATCAATCTCCACGCCTTAGCTACCTCGTCACGTGGCTCGACAACTATGAGGTCCCTCGACATATAGCGCTCCACGGGCTTCTCGAGTATTTGCGACTTGCTAGCGACTACAGCGCAATTGACGCACTCCAGTCCTAGTACTCCAGAGATCTTCTCCCTCTCCGATACTACGGGCGAATACCACTCGTCTGAACGCAGCATTAAATCTAGTGCATCGAGAACCTCATCCTGTGGTCTCAGTGTTATTTTGGGGGGGTTCATCACGTTGTTGGCCTTAGCGTTGCTCCTCGTCGAGCTCACCACGAGCAAGTCGGCTCTATAGATGATTCCTAAAAGTCTTAGCGAGTTCGCGTCGCTCACGACAGGCACGATACGCCAACCTGTCTCTCGCATGAGCGCTCTAATGCGCGTAAGCGTATCGTCGGGGGTGACTGTAGGGAAGCGCGTAAACATATAGGAGGAGACCGGGCCTAAACCTCTCAAAGAGTGCCGCGCCTCCTCCTCTTCGCTCTGATGCGCACGATCTCGAGGAACTGAGGTGCCAACATCAAAATATCGCCCTCTGCTATTATGCCGACGAGCCTGCCGCTCTCGACTACAGGCAGATGTCCCACTCCTTTCTCCTTCATCAAATTAGCCGCTTCCTCTACAGAGGCGTCGGGCTCTATCGTAATAACGGGTCTGCTCATTATCTCCTCGGCCTTCACTGCTTTGGGGTCTAGGCCTCTCGCCAATACACGCCTGATGAGGTCTCTCTCCGTGATTATGCCTAAGACCTCCCTCTTATCACCTACTATCACAACACTACCTATCTCGTTCTCGATCATTATCCGAACTACGTCAGAGACTCTGGCGTCGGGAGAAGCAGTTTTAACATCGACGGTCATGATGTCTCTCACGGTGAGAGCGCTCTCGAACGCTCTGTTCATGAGAAGTCTACCTCTCGGGAAGCGCTTCGCCTAGCTTAGGAGCGGGGATCGCCAACGAATAAGTGACAGCCGCGGTGGCGGGCCCCGGTCTAGCCCCCGAGGTCTGGGCACGCTGAGGCCCCTTTATGCCTTTGCGACGATCCTTCTCCTCCACTGGTTCGGAGTACATGAGCTTCACGTATGCTCTACCATTGGAACACTTGGGGCAGGGGCCTAGGTCCTTTCCAATATAATCCCCGCGAGAGAAGTCACGCGACTCGTTATAGTCACAGTTAGAGCAACCGATCACGACTATAGTCTTGCGTGCCGCGAGCCCCTTAGGAACTTCTGCTCTCTTCATCATGGAATAATACATCAACGTAAGCACCGACGCAAGCATCAGCAACATAAAGATGCTTTGGAAAGCCGGCGGCAACAGACCTCTCTGCTCGTTCCCAAGTTGGAGGAGCGAGGCTAACTCCACTTTGTGCCATCCTCTAATGTCATCATTAACTCAGGGAAGCACATTAAAGTTAAACTATTCCCATGGTGTTGCCTATTCCCACGATTATTACCGAGGAGCCCGGCTGACATCTTCGGACGAGCTCTCGAACGCGCTCCGTGACCGATTGCGCCGCCTGAGCTATCTCCTTACTAATCTCGAGCACAGCCTCTTCCATGCTCATCTTGATCACGATAGCGTGTAGCGGAATGTTGTGAGCAGCGGCGACGCGCTCTATTCTGATCTTCTCGGGGCCCGGGTCTCCTATCGCCGCTCCGACGCCCTCGGCTATGCTCCCCGTCTCTTCTCCCTCGAGCTTGAGCGCCGCGTCGATTGTGATTATCATTCCGATGCTCTGATTCTGTTGAATAAGCATATTGACTAGCTTCTCGACGGCCTCACCCGGATGACCCACGTTGCTATCAGGTCCCTTAGCTTTCACAACGTAGAGCTTTCTGCCCTCGAGCTCCACCTCGGAGAATACCGTGTCCTTGACAAGCTCTTTTCTCTCGGCGAATCTCACTAGATTGAACGCTACTAATGGGCCTATGCCGTCGCCTATAGGCTTACCCTCCATGAAGACGTCGAGAGCCCTTCTGTAGGTCTGAGCTTGGCGTAATATCGTTGGCATCAACATCTCGAGCTGCATGATGAGAACCCAATTATTGGTCTTTTGTCCTGTCAGGAGGAGATGCCTCACGTATTTGAAAATGAAATGCAGTGCGAGGACTATCTCGAGAGACGAGTACGCCAAGCTCCTGAGGCTCTCGTTGATACCTCGCAGGTGCTCTCTAATCACTTCCTCGAGTCTCAGCTCTCTGACTCGCAGTATGTGATCGAGACGCTTGATGATATCTATCGGTTCGATATCGACGGGCTCTATCACGAAATAATCGATGAACTTGTTCGTGAGCTCTTCCGCTCTATCGGCTCCCAAGCTTTTCAAGAAATCTATCACTTTGCTCTTGCCATCTCGAGCCAGGTCCTCGAGTACGGCCAGCTTTGAGCGAATGCTTCTTGACCACATGTAGACCTGGATCCTTTGATTAAAGCCGAAGAGCAGCATAAGAAATACTAACGTGAAGACCAACTGTGACACGGCAGTGACCCAGTCTGTGACCGTAGACGTGGAGGGCACACCTAGTTCAGCTCCGAACGTCACCCGTCGAGCTCGAGTTTATTAGCACACTCAGGGCTTATGAGTTAACCCGAGCTCGTTCGTCGGATTCGAACCAGCTCCTCCGCCTAAAGAAGCTTAAAAAACTTTCATCCGATAGAGAAGGCTAGGCGGGGGTGCCCGAGCCTGGGCTAAGGGGGCGGACTCAAGTTGCTTGGGGGACATCCGCTGGCGCAGGCCGTCCGGGGTTCAAATCCCCGCCCCCGCACCACTTCCGCGAGGAGGCATTGATTGAAGATTCTGCACGTGTCGGACATACACTGCAGCTACGAGGCCCTCGAGGCTCTACTCGAGCGCGTCAGCGGGCTCCCGCTCGACTTAATAACAGTGACAGGAGACGTCGAGTGCAACGAAGAACTCATAGATATTCTGACGAAGCTAGGCCCCTCGCTCGTTTATGTGTCGGGTAATATGGACGACGTAGGCCTTGTCAAAAAATTCGATGAGAGAGGCCTCAGCGTCAATACTAAACTGGTAGAGCTGAAGGGGTACGTCGTTTGCGGAATTGGAGCGCTAGGCTTCAGGGCTTCTCTCGAGGCCTTGTCCCGTAAACTCAGAGAGTACGCTGGTTCTCTCGAAGGGAGGCTAATTGTCCTTTCTCACTTCCCACCTAGAGCCGAGAAGATAGATTTGGCTCTGGGTCGCATCCACGCAGGCTCGAAGGAGTTGCGCCACTTCATAGAGGAGTTCGAGCCCGTTGTCAGCATGCACGGACATATTCACGAGGCTCCAGGTAGTGAATTCATAGGAAAAACGCTCGCAGTAAATGCGGGGCCTCTGAGATACGGTTATTACGCGCTTATCGATGTGGAGAAGAGAAGTGCCGAGATACTGAGGTTATGGGAGAGGATCTAGCGAAAAATAAAAGCTCTGCAGCAACTCAACAGCGGAGGTAACGTTTGAGATGAGCTCCTCCAAAAGGGAGGAGAAAGACAGGACGAAGAAAGGACAGACAAAGACCCCTATCTCTGCTCTTCAGCCTAAAACTGACGTGACACACGCTCTCTTAGATAAGGCCGCAAGTGTCGCGCAGAACATGCGCTACGTTACGCCCTACTCTCTCTCGCAGAAACTCGAGGTGCCTATAAGCGTCAGTAGGAAGCTTCTTCGAGAACTAGCGTCTCGAGGAATAGTAAAACTATATGCTTCAGGTAAACGAGATCCGATATATGTTCCTATTAAGCAACAAAAATAAATAGATGCCTTCATCGTGTCTCAGATGTATCTAAGTATCTACTATATACCCGAGGGAAAACATTTTAAACTAGGCGACAAAATTCGCTCCAGAGAGCAGGGCAAGACAAAAACAGGGTGCGAGACGCCGTGAAGAGGCAGTCGAGGGTGATCTACGAGGACGACGAGATACTCGTAGAAATGGGTCCCCACGACGACGAGATACCGGAGCTCCTGCTCGAGCGCTTTAGGAGCGAGGGTAAGCCCATTGCTTGGCAGAAGCTCCGCGAGTACTTCAGCGCGTCTATAGGCGAGGACAGGCTCAGACGTGCCTTGAGACAGCTGGTTAATGAAGGCAAGATAATCCAGCTGAACAGGAATACGTTCGCTGCTCCTGAAGTCTTGCCCCCCGAACTGTTAGAGGACTTAGAGTACAAGCGCATGTTGCGCGGGCGCTGGGGTTACTATGGAGAATACCGCCGACGTGCTCAAATATATGAAAGTTGAATTAGACTGTTTGTGAGTCTTCTTATATTCTGAACTTTAGAGTTCTAGGAGTAATTCTAATCTGTTGAGCTGGCGAGAGCCTTCTTGTCCAATTTGAACCATATTCTCTAATCTGAGCCCGTACTCGCCTCGACGGTATACGCCGGGCTCCACCGTTATTACCATGTTTTCTTCGAGGACATCTTCGCTGACAGGCGAAAGCGAAGGATGCTCGTGTACCTCGACTCCGATGCCGTGGCCTAAGCCGTGGACGAATAGTTCCTCCATTCCAAACCTAGCCAACATTCGTCTGGCTAAGATGTCTGCCTCTCTTGCTGGCATCCCAGCTCGGATCTCGGCAACGACTTCTTCTACTGTTTGTGCTAGTACTTCTAACATTCGGCGGAACTCGGTGGGTTTTCTACTCAGCAAGATGGTTCTCGTAATATCAGCACAATAGCCTCTATATATTCCGCCGAGATCGATGAGGAGGATCTTGTGACCCATTACTCGCTCGCTCGACGTGGTCGGCGCGTGAGGGTAGGCGGAAACGGGTTCCACTGCTATTATGGGGTCAAAGGCCGAGCCCTCGAGATCGTCTTTCCACATCTTGTACAAAATCGAGCCTTTTAACTCCCCGATTGTCGTGGAGGAGCCTATCTCGCTGAGGACCTCGGCGAGTATCTTCTCGGTCTTCTCCGCTGAGATTCTGATCAGCTCTATTTCCTCTCGTGACTTGACGGCTCTGGCTCTTTTCACTAGATGGTCGATGTTCTCGGCTCTCTCACCTAACAGTTCTCGGAGCTCGCCGCTAACGTGCGATAACGTTGCGCCAATCCGTCGGCGCTTTTCAATCAAGCTCGAGATGAGCTCTCTGTGGTCTTTGGGCTCGAAAAGCTCCAGGTCTCGTAGCTTGACAGCAGATAGCATCTTACCGTAAGCGACCACCTCCGTTCCGCTCCGTTTCGCCGAATTCTCTGCTCTCCAGTACTCGAGAGGAGGGACGTAGAGTCTGCGCGTCTCGGTCTCCGGCTCGTACGCGAGGAAGCCTGGGCCTCGGTAGCCGGTAAAGTAAAACACATTCGCCTCTCCGAATATCAGAATCAGGTCCATTTCCCCTTCTACGAACAGCTCGCTGAGCTTCGTCGAGCCTGGGATTCTCCATTGTTCGCTCATCGCGACGTGCGACCCTCGCAATAAGCTGCTACGGCCTCATGGAGGTTTTACGCCGAAAAATCTCACGATATTGTCCACGTTTAGTTTGTACAGCATCTCATCCGTGATGGAGCTCTGCTCACGCAGCGAGCGGAAATTCTCGGCCATAGCCCACGGCTCTAAAACTGCACCCGGTCTTCTCGGGTCATCGAGGAAATCGCTCTCCGGCATGACTAGCGCTCCTCCGCTCTCGGCGAGCCGCGCTATAGCCTCACGTGTAGCCGGGACGGTAGACCATATGCCTCGACTACTCAACTCCAACGAGAGAGTCGGGCTAGCGTGGTGCACTAAAATGAGATCCATGGACACATTTAATCTACTTATTAGACCGCTTAGATCTTGAGCTGTGAACCCCTTGATGTTCTCGAGGTGGAGCTGAACTTTACAGCCACTATCTCTGGCAAGCTCTAGAGCTCGCTCCAGGAGCTTCTGAGCTATGATTATATTTTCGGGGCGAGCCTTGTAGTGTTGTCGCCCAATTTCGCCAACACCATCTATAACCCCCCTTTCACACAACTTGAAGATCAGCTTCACCGCGTTCTCACAGAGCTCAATGACTTGCCCATATGAGTTAGCAGATTCTAAGGCTCGGTCTATCTCAGCCGGATGGAGGCCGACGAAACATGCCACCTCGACTCCGCTCTCTCGAGCTCTATTACACTCGTTCAAGTGCGTTTCCGCTACCCTGGCGTAGCTCCGGAGAGCTTCGATGGAGTTAAGCCCATAGTACCACGAGGGTAGAGAAACTAGAGCGATAAACCATCCGCCGACCGACTTAAATTTTCTAGCTATACTCGCGGCTCCTAGACCCGAGGCCGGGTTAGAGTGACAATGTGCATCAGCAAAGAGAGAGGTCATGATCAGTCGACCTCGGTGAGGACTCTAGAGAACGAAAGGGGGCAGCTCTTGAGCGGGCTCCTCTTATGTTCGCTCTCTAGCACTCTCCTCCAGAGTCTAGAGACTTCGCCCTCCTCTAGACCGAGAAGTGCCGAGACCTCTCCAATCGACATCTGCTTATCGACGAGCAAGTACAGGGCTGCATCTATAACGTCATAAGATAGGCCCAGCTCCTGTTGAGCTGTCTGCCCCGGCCACAGAGCCGGGGAACTCGGCTTGTCGAGCACTCGATGAGGGAGGCCTAGAACTCTGCCCAGCTGCCTTACTTGAGACTTGTAGAGCGAGAGCAGAGGATAAATGTCGCCGCTTCCATCGCCCCACTTCGTGAAATAGCCTAGAAGGAACTCGCTTCTATTGCTCGTAGCCACCACGAGATAGTTGTTGGCGTTCGCGTAATAGTAGAGACAGACCATCCTCAGCCTGGCCTTCACGTTTCCCCTCGCTTTATCTTCCGAAGTCTCGTAGGTTTTACCGAAGAGTTTGAGGGTTTCCTCCACGAGGCCTGTTATATTTAGCACGAGATAATTGAGACGCAGACTCCTCGCTACTTCGAGAGCATCTTCGACGTCACCGATTGGGCTCTCCTTCTCGGGCATTATGAGAGCGGTCACGTGCTCCGGCCCGACGGCTCGGACTGCGAGCGCGGCTGCCACACTACTATCGAGTCCGCCGCTCAAGCCGATCACGAGCCCGGACGAGCCCGAGGAATCGACGTAGCCTTTGAGACACGACGTTATCTCCTCAATCGCTAGTCTGTAGTTGATCGAACCAATTAACTCCCGAAGGACCGCCGACGAATTGAGCCTCTTTTCCACTCTACATCGACCCTCGAGTTTCTCGCGTAGTAATTCTCTTCGAGTTTCGGAGCTTAAGCTCCTTCTTCGTGTCACGATCCTGAGAGCTTGGCCGGCAGGCTAGCGTAAATCTCGGAGAACTTCAGCACTTCCTCGAAGTTCACGTATTCGTCGGGCGAGTGCGAGAGCTTATGCACGCCCGGCCCATAGGCGACGGTGAGTATCCCCTTCTCAACATAATATCTCGAGTCCAGCCCCCCGGCGCTGATCGCCTCTCTCGGCCTAGGTAATCCTTTCTTCTCAGCCTCATCTATCAGCGCTAACGATAGAGGGTTGCCCCGCGGTACGAGCGCTGGAGCCGCCACTGAGACTATCTCCAGCTCTACTCTATCGCCATTCAATCCGAGCCTCTTTGAGCCGGTCGCTACCGCCGCTCTGAGCTCGGCGGCGACGTCCTCGGTCTTCTCTTCGACTATAAGTCTCCTATCGATGGTGAAGTACGCCTCTCCGGGCACCTGGTTAACCTTTCCACCGGGAACTCCAGCCTCTCCTCCTATCATAGCCGTAGGAGTCCCCGCGTTTGGTACATCGTACTCGTACGAGCTCCTTACCGATGCTATCGTGGCAACATAATTCTCTTCTAACCAGAGGGCGAGCTTAGCTGCATCAAGGAACGCGTTGACGCCAAGCCAAGGCACCGATGCGTGAGCGCTTTTGCCCCTCACCTTGACGCGAGCCCAGAGCACGCCCCGGTGACCTATGTAAATATATTTTGGGCTGCTAGGCTCCGCGATTATCACGTAGTCCGGCTTCCTAGCCTTTAGCGTCTCAACGTAGTAGCCAGTGCCACATTCTCCTCCCACTTCTTCGTCGGGAACGAAGACGGCATCTAATCTGCAGTCGGCTTTTCTCGCGCTTTCGGCGTACAAAACCAGCGCGAGCGCCATGGAGACTATCCCCCCCTTCATGTCGGTTGAACCACGGCCGTAGACCCTGTCGCCCTCGACGAGAGGCTCAAAAGGACTGGTCTTGGTCCAACCTGAGCCACCTGGTACAACATCGTAGTGACCATTGAGCTGCAGCCAAAGTCTTCCACCCTCATCAACGAACCCGCGGAGAATATACCTGGGCTTGGAGCTCACGTGGGCACAGCGATGCGATTGATAGTCGGTGGGGACTCTTATTATCTCGGTACCAACTGAGTACCTATCGAGGAATTCCCGTAGTATTTTGATCGCTTCCTCATAGCCCTCGCCGAACGGCGAAACGGTCGGCACCCTGATGAGGTCGAGAAGGAGGCTCAGCGCTTCTTTCCTGAGGCTTTCGCTTATCACGGCCAGTCCACCGCGCTCTTAACCTCGACGATCCCCGGCACGTGAGTTCTTCGAGCGCAGGGTTTTAACGATGTCTGTCGCTATCTCGTTGGCGACCATCTCCACGGGCCTCGTCGCGTCTATCACGATAGCCTCGAATATCCCGCGCAGAGCGAGCTCCAAATACCTCTTCCGAACCTCCTCGAGCGTCTTAGGCGACTCAAGATAGGGCAACCTCTTTCGGCTCTCGTCAACCGGCCTAGATGCGAGCCTAGAGAGAGCCACGTCGACTGGAACATCAAGTAGATACACGCGATCAGGAATCGAGCAGGGAGTATTGAGGCTCTCCACGAGCTCCTCAGGTACGCCGCGTACCACTTGATAAGCGAGAGATGCGACATAGCTCCTATCACTTAAGACGACCTCCCGGGACTCCAACAAGCGCTTCAATGGACCTCTATGTAGAGCCACGCGGTCCGCGGCGAATAGATAAGCCTCGGTCAACGGATCCAACCGACCTAGCAGCTCGAAGACGCGGGTCACGATATCCGTGTAGGGCTCGCTAACGAGCGCGCAGCGCACGCCCGAGAGGACCAGCCTATTATAGACCTCTACGGCTACCGTAGTCTTTCCAGCCCCGTCTATGCCCTCTATCGCCACGTAGAGGGCCCTCGGAGTAGCCCGAGTCTCTCTCATCGAGGTCGCCGCTATTTTTATTGAGCAATCAAGTCTTGTAGTGTTAGTATAGTTATGCCCTCCCCACGCTTCTCTATGCTACCGATTCTGGCGCCTACTATTAGGGGGATCTTCTTCTCAGAGGCTACGTCGATTATTCTCTGAGTCACGATGCCGTCAAAGATGACCGCGGAAATTGTGCCCTCTCCACTCGCTTTGAGCTCCTGATGTAGGTCCCTGACCGGGACTCGTTTCACGAGAGTCCAATCCGCCCCATAGATGAGGCTCTCCAGAGTCCCGGCGAGCCCCTTTGCCTCTTCTACCACCTTCTGTGGGATCTCTATAGAAATGGCCGCTTGCTGCGGTCCTGTCGGAGTCGTCGCGACCTCCTTGACTGCTTTCTTTTCCTCTAAGCCCTCTAAGAACTGCTGCGCCTGGATTTTCTTCTCGAGAGATCTTGCTATCTCCTTACATGTTAGCTCCTCGACTTCTTTGCCTTGAGGAGCCTTAGTAACAAAATCCACCTTAAGTGTCGATATAAGCTCTCGCGCGATCAGGTCTCCAGCGTGGTCTCCATCGACGAAAGCCACCACGGTCTTATTCTTCACCAACTCTCTCAAGCTATCTGGCACGGAGCCTCTGGCTCCCTCGACCGCTACCACGTTGTTGTAGCCGCACCTGAGCAGATTAAGGACGTCGGCGCGTCCCTCGACTATAATTATCAGATCACTCTTCTCGAGAGCTGGGCCGGCTGGAAGCTTCTCAGGGCCAAACTCTACAAGCTCGGCCGACTTCACCGAGCTCTGGAGCTCTCTCAGCAACTCTTTCATCTCGGGGATCTCCTCGAAGTGCCAGGTTCTGAGAATCTCTTTGGCTCTCTCTAGCGCTTTCTTCAATTTTTCCAATCTTAAATCTAATATTTTTATTAATTGTACTCTTGCAGAATATGGTCCAACTTTATCTATTGTTTCTAAGAGAGCAGCTATTAATGCTACCTCTACTCTGTCTAAATTACAAGGAACCTTTATTTCTCCCCTAACTTTGCCTCCCTCAGCGTTCATGTCGACTTGTATCCTACCCACTCGACCCTTCTCTTGGAGCTCTCGTAGGTCGAGCTCAGGTAATAGACCCTCGGTTTGACCGAAGAGCGCCCCTATCACGTCGTGCTTATCCACTACTCCGTCGATCTCTATACGAGCCCGGATCAGGTACTTCACGGCTTATCTCCCGGTCACGTGTCCATATCGCCTCAACGCACGTTGATGGCAGGGGTCCACCAACGGCTTGGGGTCTTCTCTGTTGCTGCCGGCTTTTTTCCCTTACCACCCGCGAGATCGTTCTTCTTTAGCTTCTACCAGATGAGCTCTCCTCACAAATCAATTCTCAGCCCCAGTGCCGCCGCGATTTTGAGAGCCGCTTCGCGAGCTTCAGCCACAGACTCGAAGTATTTTCTAACCGGCGACAATACCTCGGCGAGAGCCGCCGCGGTGGCTTGTTTCAGATCGGCTGGGTGAAGCCGGCCCTCGGCGTAGGCTCTCGCCAACTCATCGAATTCGTGAAACTCCACGGTCCCTCCATATTTCTCGGGCCTCTCCACGAGGAGACGGAATCCTTTCTGAGGGAACAGAATATATTTATTTATCTCTATTATAGGATTCAATTCTATTTGTCTAGGGGGACAGTATGCTGCTCTCAACTTCCTCTCTATTGTATCAGGGCCGTCGTGGATCAGCAGAGCCCCCTCCGGCTTCGACTTACTCATCTTAAGTTCGACCGCTTGTTCGTCGAGCGGGAGCTTGAGCGCTTCCTCCCTGCCAGCGCCGCTGAGAGAAGTTAGAAGAGGCGTGTGGATCGCTATCACCTTTTTCCTTCCCATCTTCTCGGCGAGATCTCTAGCTAACATGTGGGCTTTTCGTTGGTCTATCCCACCGAGAGCCAAATCTAAGTCCATGTAGAATATGTCGGTCACCTGCATAAAGGGATAGATTATTTTCGAGGAGTCAAGCTCGGCCTCGTCCTCGCGTCTACCCATTATAGTGAGGGCTCTCTTGGCTCGCTTAAGAGTAGTATTCTTAGCAACTCGCAACAAGAGGGCCCAGTACGACTTATCGGAGACGAGCTCCTCTGCGTCAACGAATCTTAACCTCTCCGTCGGAATACCGAGCGCCCTGAGAGCGTGCCTCACGTAGACTGCAGCCTCGCGTATGAGCTCCATGTTCCCCCCGAGCTTGTCGTTTATCCACGCGTGCCACGTAGCCTCCAAGAGTGTGAAATCTACTCCTGCCTCGATTAGGTCCTTAACCTTGAGGGCCCATATCATCCAACCGATATGGAATAGCCCGCTCGGCTCATATCCCAAGTACCCCTGCAGCTTCTTGCCTGTCTCCAAAGCTGACTTCAATTCGTCCAATGTGACTATCTCGACGGTGTTCCTCATGATTAATCTCAGCGTCTCTTCTACGTCCAAGTTTCTTCGCCTCTCCCTCGTTTCGCTCTTCGCAGCATTTTACTATCTTAGGTGGGGAGCTATCTATTTGGAGTACTTGCGTGCTATTTCTCTCACGGCTTCCGCGAAATACTCGATCTCCTCAGCCGTATTGTAAAGGTAGAAGCTGGCTCTCACGGTGCCATCGGGAGCGCCTATGGCTACGTGATATGGATGGGCACAATGTAAGCCGGTTCTCACGGCCACGCCGTAGAAGTCATTAAGGATCTTGCCGACAACATGGCAGTTTATACCACGTACGTTGAACGCTAAGATGCCCGTGTGCTTCTCCGGTTCAGCAGGCTGGTAAAGTATCACTCGTTCGTCGTTGGCTAGAATTTCTCTCGCTAGCCTCAAGAGCTTCGCCTCGTGCGAGTGGAGGCGCTCCATGCCCACTCTCTCTAGGTACTTCACAGCCTCAATGAGTCCGGCCGCGCCTGCCACGTCGGGGGTGCCTGGTTCGAATCTCCACGGCAGGTCCTCGTAGATCACGTCGTCCACTGTGACCCTCCTGACCGCTCCTCCTCCGACGAACCACGGCTCGAGCTCCTCGAGCAGCTCTCTTCGCCCGTAGAGTACGCCAGTCCCCTCTGGAGCGAGCATTTTGTGCCCACTGAAGGCGAAGAAGTCTACTTCGAGGTCGTTAACATTGATCTTGAGGTGTGGCGCTGATTGCGCCCCATCGACTACCACCACGATTCCATACTCGTGGGCTCGGCGAGCCAGGAGCCTCACGTCGTTTATCACGCCGGTGACGTTACTAGCATGAGAGATCGCGAGCACCCCCACGTCGTCGTTCAGAAGCTCTAGAGCCTTCTCAAAGTCCAAGAGCCCGCTCCTCTTGACTGGGATATAGGAGATTTCGCACCCGAGAAGCTTAGCGGCTCTTCTCCAGGGCAACATGTTGCTGTGATGTTCCATCTGCGTGAGTAGAACTTTTTTCCTCCCCTCTCGAGAGGTCTTTTCGAGTAGAGGGACAGCGATCGCGTTTATGGCCGTTGTAGTATTGAAGGTCAGCACTATTTCCTCCCAAAAGCGGGCCCCGATAAATCTCGCGACCGCTCTGTGGGCCTCTTCGTAGAGCTCGGTAGATATTTCGCTCAGGCTGTGATGACCTCTATGCACATTGGAGTAATGCTTGTAGTATACTTCGACGACTCTCTCGACAACTTGTCTCGGTTTATGAGTCGTGGCAGCGTTATCGAGGTAAACCAGCTTTCTACCTCCAATGACCTGATCGAGAATAGGGAAGTCGCGCCTGATGCTTTCTACATCTAGTTCCAAATCGATCACCTCTGGCGGAGCTCAACAACAGAGACCGTTCCGAGTTTCTCTGCGTAGAGCGGAGGTTCTCCGACCTCGAACTTTGCCGCGTGTAACTTCTCGAGGTGCTTCACGAGGGGCTCTGCCTCCGAGGGCACGTAGAACAGCACATCGGCGACGGGCTGTCTCGGCGTCAGACCTCTCTTCCTCTTGTATCTCCAGACCTCTCCATTTATCGTAACGAGTAGATCTAACAAGCGCGAGTCCCAAGAGTCCCACTCGGGCCTCGGGAGATCCAGCGTCTCCTCGTGTATGCTCTTCGGCCCGTAGAGCCTCCTCCATATGGCATCAGTGATGAACGGCATTATCGGAGCTAGGAGCTTTAGGATCCCTCGCAGGGTCTCGTGCAAGGTTGCCCAAGCCGACAGCTGCTCGCTCGTAGACCAATCGCCCGTTCTGTTGTATGCTCTGTCTTTGACGGCCTCCAAGTAATGGCTTGCAAACACGTTCCAGACGAAGTTGTACGTTACGAGCGTCGCCTCGAAGTGGTCAAGCTCCTCATCGAAGTACTTGACGTAGGCTCTGGCGACGGAGTTGAGCTTGCTCAACAGAGCTCGGTCCAGGTCCACCAACGTCGAGCGAGCCTCGGCCGCCGGCTCCGGGAACGATGATATGAAGCGCGCTATGTTCCAGAGCTTCGTCACGAATAGCTTCCCCGCTCTCAACTGTTGAGGCGAGAATCTGTAGTCGTAGCCGATCTTGGTCGAGATCGCCGCCCAGAATCTAAAGGCATCGGCGCCATATTCCTCTAGGACAGGCTCTGGGTTAATGACGTTGCCCTTGGACTTGTGCATCGCCTCGCCTCGCTCATCGAGGCCCATGCCTGTTATTCTCACGTAAGAGAACGCAGGACGACCTGTGAGGAGGTACACTCGGAGCAAGCTGAAGTAAAGCCACGTCCTAATGATGTCGTAGCCCTGTACTCTGACCGTGGAGTCCTTCACGGCCTCGTAGAGTTCTAAGTCGCGTTGGTAGCCCGTCACGTAGAGGCAGGAGATGCTAGAATCGAACCACGTGTCGAAGACTTTTTTCTCTCCCACGAGCTCCTCCCTAGGAGCTCCGCACTTGGGGCAGAACTCCCATGGGGGCGGGTCTCTCCACGGTCTACAATATTCATCCAGCTTCTCGGGGACCAAGATCTCGTTACATCTAGAGCACTTCCACGCTGGGATCTCGGTAGCGTAGTATCTGTCTCTCGATATAGGCCAATCCATGCTCAGCGAATTTATCCAATCTATCAATTTTCTCTTATGAAATTCAGGAAAGAATTTAATATTTTCTACTATTTTCAAGAGATCTTCTTTAAAGTCGAGCTGTCGGAGGAAGTACTCTCTTCTCTGTATGTATTCTACGCGCGTGCCACATCTCCAACAGGTAGGGATCGTGTGCTTATAATCTTCAGCTCTCTGTAACGCCCCGATCTCTTCGAGTATTTCGACTATTTTCCTCCTAGCCTCAACCACCGACAAGCCGGCCAGTCGGCCTGCTCGCTCGCTGAGCGTTCCATCCTCTCTGATAAGGGCCACGGGCTCTAGCCCAAGCTCGCGGAATAGCCTGACGTCGGCTTGATCTCCGTAGCTGCATACCATCATTAGGCCCGTACCAATGGTAGGCGAAGCGTATGGATGCTCGAAAATTGAGACCAGATGGTCGTAGAGCGGGACCCGAGCTTTCTCTCCTCGGAGCCCGGAGTACCTTAAGTCATTTGGGTTGTAGATCAAAGCTCGACACGCAGCGAGCAGCTCCGGTCTCGTGGTAGCTACCGTGACCTTCCCGCCTCTGAGCAGCTCAAAGTTCAAGAAGTATAAGCGACCTTGCTCTTCCCTGTACTCTATCTCGGCCTCGCTCAGGGAGGTCCTGCAGCGGGGGCACCAGCTCACGGGCTTCTCGGCTAGGTAGATTAGTCCTCTCTTCCAAAGCTCAATGAATGTTTGTTGAGTCAGTCTCCGGTAGAGAGAGCTATCGGTGCCTTCCTGCCAATACTCGAAGCTACAACCCAACTTCTTCCAAATTTTAACGAGCTCTCTCTCTGTCTTGTCAAGCTGCTCTTTACAGAGTTCGAGGAATTTCTCTCTTCCCTCTCGCGTCGACGCGAGCTCGTGCGGGTTTATCCCGCGCGTCCTCTCTATGTAAACTTCTACAGGCAGGCCGTTGCGATCGGCGTAGAAGGGAGCCAATACGTTATAGCCTCTCATTCTGAGGTACCTGATCAGTATGTCGTGGTGAACGTAATGTGCTGCCCCTCCCACATGCCATTTACCACTCGCGTAGGGAGGAGGCACGTCGATAGCTATCGTTGGCTTCTTTCGGATCTGGTCTCGCCTAAAAGCTCCGGGAGCTTCTCGCTCCCAAAGTTCCAAAAGCTTTGTCTCCTCAGTTGAGTGGTCCCAGCGCTTCTCGCCGATCCTTGGTTCGAATTTCGTCGTCAAAGAGGCGCTGCACCTCTGCGCTCTTAGGGACTCGCCATGAGTGCGCAGACCCGGAATTTAGCCTTATAAATAGACCGGATATCGAGCCTCAGCGGCGTTTCTCGAGCAATAGCTCTAAGTACGTTCTGCTCTCCGCTTTCTCGAGGAGCCCAAAGTTCTTGAGAAGTTTCACCAGTTCGGCTTGCTCTACCCCTCTGGCCTCGAACTCGGCGAAGTCGCCGAGCTCTTCGATGTGATCTAGATAAGTGATGAAATTCCCGCAATCGAAGATCTCCCTTTCTTTCACAACTTCGGCCACAGGCTCGAAGCCTAGCCTTACTAGGATGCGTGAGAGCTCGCTCGCGCTCTTCACGCTCACCTCAATTTCTTCCCTTGCCTTGACGAGCTCTCCTCCGACGCTCCTGGGGCCTTTGTAGCACAATTCGGCTTGGTCTGCTCCCCCCCGCTTCCTCAGCCTCAGCGCCTCATCGGTTACCTCGAAGTCTCTGCACGGATGTCGAAAGTATGTGTCGACCTGCACCTCCTCGCCTAGAGGAACGCACCTATCGTTCAACCACTCACGGAGCTTGGCGAGGTCCAGCTGATCTAGTTTCACCTTAATCTCTCGCTCGACTGTCATTACACCCTCACGTCTTCCGCTTATTTCCCGCCTAAGGAGGGAAAATAAGTGGGGGGTGTCTTTTCTCTGGAAGGCGCGAGAGCCAGACTGCGCATCGAAGGCGAAGTGCAGGGGGTCTTCTTCAGGGCGAACATGCGCAGAGTGGCCTTAAACAACGGAGTAAAAGGATGGGTCAGGAACAACCCGGACGGCAGCGTCGAGGCGGTCATAGAGGGGGAGCTTGAGAACGTGCTGAGAGTAATCACGTGGGCTCTGCGAGGTCCTCCGCGAGCAAAGGTGAGGCGCGTTACGCTGGAGTGGCAAGATTATCGCGGAGAGTTCGACGATTTTGTTATAATTTATTAAACAATTTTAATTTTATTATTGTCTTATAAGTTGAAAGAACTGTCGCGGTGAAGACGTCGCTCAAACCGATGTCGCGGTCTTCAGAAACCTCTCAACGAAGCTTCTCCTGAGACTCGATAGCAGCAGTGCTCTAATCGTTGGGTCGATGTTCTCTAGAACTCTTAAAAGATGCGCTTTGAGCCTTAACTGCGATTCTAATTCTAGCTCAGAAAGCTTCGAGCGAGCTATTTTTCAGAGCCTCCCGAAGATCTACTACCTTGGTTATCGCTTCGGCTATGCGAAGCGCATGAGTAGATGATGTTCTTATGCCCTCGTGGGTCAGCGGGCGAACATAGCCTCCAGCCTCGCCAACGCGTAGGAGAGGACCTATCTTCCATGGATCTTCCATGGCGCCGGACCACCGACGACTATTACTATTAGGGATCCTCTCGTATTCAGAGCCTTGGCGCCCCTCGGGTGAGCCTCGATATTGGCTCTCAAGTCATCGATTAGATTTCTGCTGTTTCCGCTACGCGCACGAGCGATCTCGACATTGACGAGACCACGTCTTCTGGGAAAGATCCAGGATGGTGTGAGGCGTCTCGAGTCGTACTCGAGGACCGCCGGGTCCCCGCTCCACTCAGCCTTCGCGATCGCTCTAAGAGCAGAGGCTTTTCCCCGAGGCTTCCAGCGACCCAGGGCCCTCCTGGCATCTATCAGGGGTGAGCCGTTGTTGACGGCCGGGGGTCTCTGACGCGCAAAAAGTGGAGCCTAGCGCCGGCTCTGCGCGCCTCATTTTTCTTAACGAGGCCATTCACGCCCCCTGTCAATGATATACCACGCGGGACTAGTGAAGTCTGCTTCGAAGGACTCGCCACCTCTCAGATCGAAATGAAAGCTCGAGACTTCGGCTACTATTGGTAATTCTACGGGACTTATATTCTCGAGCTCTCTCATCGCCGCTTCACCGCACGACCTCGAGTAGCTAGCGCCACGGTCGAAAAGTTCTACCTTGATCGATGTTTTATTCGCTAACTCCAATGCTGCCGCAAAGTCGGAAATACCAGCTCCGAGCATCAAGACTCGGGCCAAGCGCGTTGTCGACGAGAAGCCCCAGTTCTCTTCTTTGGCCCGGCTTCTCAGTCCCTGCGCTTAATAATTGAAGGGTAGATCGGTCAGCGCTCACAACACTCAGAGATCTATCACGTCGACTCTCACATACGCGTCTCCGCCCAACATCTTCTTCAGAGACTCTATCAAAGATTCTATGTTCACCTTCGGCAGCTCGCGGGTGAATCTGACCTCGATCCATCGAAAGCCTGGGATCCTCGATGTGTGCTCTATCGGCTCGATGCCGAAAAGCCCCTTGATATAGGCTTTGACCCTCTCGTGCTCTTCATCGTAGAAAGTCGTGTAGTAGAATCTGTAGGCTTTGACCACGTGACACCCTCCGCATAGGTGACACGTTCGAGGCTTCCTATCTCTTCCTCCTCCCGGTTCTTCTAGCCGCTATATGGCCTACCTTTCTACCGGGTGGAGCGTTCCTCGAGACCGTCGTGGGCTTACCCTCGGACTGATGACTGCCACCGCCCCACGGGTGCGAAGCCGCATTCATGGCTACGCCGCGCACGATGGGCCACTTCCTGGCCTTCGGCTTCCACTTATGATAAGCCGCTCCGGCCTTGAGGAGAGGCTTCTCGATCTTGCCACCGCTGGCCGGAATCCCTATGGTAGCCCTCGCCTTCCCGTCGACTTCCTTCGTCTTGCCGCTGGGCAATAACAATACCACCTTGCCTTGCCCCGTCTTCCCTATCAGGACGGCATAGGAGCCGGCCTGTCTGGCCAACTTTCCCCCATCTCCTTCCCTCAGCTCTACGTTGAATACCTGCGTGCCCTCGGGTATTTTCTCGAGGGGGAGCACATTGCCGTTGCGCGGCTCGGCCTCAGGACCTATGAAGATCGTTTGCCCAATAAAGAGGCCCTCGGCCGCGGGCACGTAGAAGATTGAACCATCTTCTATCACTCTTATCTTAGCTAGAGGGGTCCACCGACCGGGCTCGTGAAGTATGTCCTCGACTATTCCCCTGATAGTTTTCTCCGTGACGGGTGGGTATTTGGCTGGGGCTATCTTCAGATGCCTTCTACTCCTAAAGGTAGGCCCCCCGCGGCCCTTTCTCTGCACTAATGTCCTCTTCCCCAACTAGCCCTCACCTTCGCGCATCAGAGCACACCTAACCTAGTAGCCACTTCCTCGGCATTGTATCCCTCGGCCAGCTTCACCATAGCTTTCTTCTCGCCCTTGGGCGTTATGAGCGTTCGCACTTCCTTCACCTTGACGCCGAAGGTCTCCTCTACTGCGCGCTTTATCTGATGCTTCGTAGCTCTTCTATCCACAATGAACACTAGAGTGTTGTAGCGTTCTATGTAATTGAGGGCCTTCTCGGTGTGCAAAGGTTTTATCAGGACCTCGAAAGACTTCTCCATTACTATTTCACCACTAGCAACTCCTCGAACCTCTTCTGCAGCGCGTCGAGCGAGGAGATCGTGTAAATCGCTAGTCGCCCAGGGATCCCGCCGGGAGCTAGGCTAAGGACGCTCAGCGTCGCCGCGGTCTCTACGTCGACGCCCGGAAAGTTCCTCACGCTCCGGGCCAGTGGTGAGAGGCGCGAGCTCAAGACGAACAGCAAGCTCTTAGGCTCGACGTATTTCCGACCGCGCATTTTGCCCCGTCCAGCCTTTATTCGAGTCCTATCCTTAGACCTCTCGATGTCCTCGTAGACCCCTAAAGCCTCCATGAGCGCCCTCGCTTCCTTAGCGCTCCTCACGTTTTGCTCGACTTCGTCGTGGAGCACGATGGGGAGTATCTCCGCGGAGAATCTGTGCCCTCTTCTCTTAACGAGATTGGGGTCCGTAGTCGACGAGATTGCGCTTATTGTCGCTAGGAGCCTCTCTCTTCGATTTATGTTTTCTCTTATCCTTTCCTCGACACGTGGAGGGTGCGCCACCATGCCGCCCACCGCGAAGTTAACGAAAGCGGCGCGCGTTGTTCCTCGCACTCTTGGGACTCTAGCGAGGCCGTAGCCCACGCCGAGGCTCCTGGCTGAAGTTCTCTTGCCAGCCATGGGGTCTCGGCCCTTGGGCTGGAGCGAGGCCGTAAACTCCGCGAGGAAAGCGCGCAGGATCAGGTCTCTCCTAATAGGAGCCCGGAATATAGGGGGCAGCACTACCTCTCCCACTTGAACCCCATTGATTCCATACACAGGGACTCTTTTCGCCGAGCTGTTATCAATGAAGATAGGCATGTTGCCTCACCGTTAGTATATTCGGAGACCTCATCTCATCGATTAGGTCAACATTCGGTGTGACGCGTCTATGTAGAGAATCCTCGGCGCGCCGGCTGGTTCCCACGGTATAGGCCTCACTGGGTGCCTGAGTATCAACGGCCTCTTGGGTGGCCCCTGCACCGACCCCAATATCACTACAAAATCTGACCTCAACAGCCCATATCTATGCCACCCACCAGGTGGCGTGAACTCCTTCAGGGAGTCGCTCGCTTCGGCGAGACCAACGTAGATTATTCTCTTGTTATACTCGGTTCTCTGATGGAAGCCCATCTGTCCGGCTTGGGGGGTGCTTGAGAGCGCCCCCACCCTGGATCCTCGTGAACCGACCGTTCTACTGTGCTTCCTATGCTTGTGCCACCTTGGAAGCTCCTTCACGCCGAACCTCTTTATTACGCCTTGGAAGCCTTTGCCCTTCGTCACCCCAAGCACATCGACGAATTGCCCAGCCCTGAAGATCTCACTCACCCTCACGGCGCTACCGATCTTAGAGAGAGCGTAATTCAACTTCTCGCTCACATCGATGCCAGCTAGAGCCACTTCCACGAGGTCCGGTTTCTTCTTTGGAACACCGGTGATGAGCGAGGGCTGCGATAACATGAGCAATCTCACGTCGGAAATTCTATCGATAAGCCCCTCTACCTTAGATTTGATCTCCTCACTAGTTCCATGGAAGTTCTTGATGAGCCTCCTCACGTGAGCTCTCTCCAATATATCGAGAGAAGCCCAAACTTCCGTGAGTGCTCTTAGGCTCTTCCCACCGCTCGAGCCCGATTCGTAGAGTCTCACGCCAGCGACGATCATAGGTGGGGTCTCCACGACCGTGAGCGGCGCGAAAATTTCTCTGCCGTACGTTGGGCTTCCCGGCCTATCGTCTATTATAATTGCGTGCGTCATGCCAACCTTATACCCCAAGAAGCCGAGAGGCTTGACCGGCCCTTCCTCGACTCTTGGCCAGCTCCTGATCCTAGGTATTATGCTCGAAGCTCTCTTACGTGGTCTAACTCCGAGGCTGCCGCGTCTCGGGGCGTGCTTCTTTCTATGACCCATCTCACCTTACCCTCTTGACTCAGCTCGACTCCTGAGGACTCGACAGTTTTCTCCCAGCGTCGCTCCGCTGAATGTGCGGCGCGGCCTTATTTAGCTTGCAGAGCTTGTAGAGAGAGCTTCGAGAAGTCTCACCGTTTGGAGAGCAGCCGCTAGCGCCTCCTCCGTCCTAACCGTCTTGGTGCCCTGGGCAGGGATCAAGTTGACCACGTCGTCTAGGACATCGCTCGGCTCTGCCCCGAGTTCGCGAAGCACGTCGAATATGCCGCGCCTTGGCTCACCGAAGAGCAGTAAAACTCCCCTCGAGTTAGCGATTTTCCGTTTCATCCTCTCAAGCGACTTGTCCAGAGGATCACCTAACCTAGAAGTGCCCAGGCGGTAGACTCCGCGACGGCCGCTCTCCCTGAGATGCGCTACTACATCATTTATGTTGATCACCGAATAGCCGACGTAGACGTCGTTTGGCGCAGATCTCAAGATTTCTACCTCTAATGGCTCGGTTCCTTTCACGCGGATAAAAAGCGTCGAACCTGGTCTCACCTCACGCACGGAGGCCTCAACCCACACGGGGGCATCAAGTCCTATGTGGAGTAGAGCTCTCCCCCTCGAGACCTTCACCACGAGAGCTTCCCTCACCTCACCGACGACAGGTTTCTCGGAGACTGTGTGAGTTGGTATTTGAAGCGGCGGGGCCAACCCAACGTATTTGAGCTCTTTCTTCACGGAGAAGAGTTTCTTCTTGAGGTAGGGCGGCGCCCTCATGTAGGAGAGCAATAGAGACAGCAACTCCCCTTCGTTGCGGCACTCCTTGTCGCTAGAGCGACTACGATAGATCCCCACAGTACTTACCCTATAAATCGCGGAGAATCTAGCTATGAGCCACGCCTTGATGGTTGATCTGAGAAGGTCGGGCTCGTTTTCAAGGGTACACCTTGGTAGTAGAATCGCGACATCAATAAGCGACAATAGAGGCTCCTCCTCGGGCCCGAGGCCGGCGCTCTCTAGTACCCTCACTTATTAGAGCGCTATCGCTGACCCTTCTTCTCGCCCTTCTGCTTTTCGCTCTTCTGCCCCTCGACCCCTCTTCTCTCGCTAGTCTCCATGAAGAGTGTCGTCCTCTGTCTTCCCCCCATGCTTCTCGCCCCAGTATACTCGCTTTGCAACTTCGACGTTATAGACTTTAACACGCGATGAACGAGATCCTCGCGTAGAGCTCTGTTTTCCCCTCGCGTGCCATTTGCGATCGCCCTCGAAACGCAATAACACGTTATTTCGACCGTAGTAGACGGAAGTAATGAGGGAGGCAGGTGGAAGGGGCGCTCGCTGTCCGGGAATGGGTAGCGTCGCTGAACGATTAGATGTAGAGCTCCTAGAGCGGTAGTGAATAAGCCTCTAATGGTTGGCCCTAGCTCTAGTCCTCCGCGTCTCTTATGCCTACGTCCGTGATCGCGAAGACTGCTTCTCCTTCTGGCAAGTGCGGCGCGTCGACCACGCGCGCTATTCTCTTATTGCCGCGACTTCTTCTCAACTGCACTCGAACGCCAGGCGCGTGGTATAGGACGTGGCCTCCGACGGCTTGCGTGGGGTCTCCGTAGAATACGTCCGGTCTCGCCATGACCTGATTCGTCACCACGACTGCAACGTTGTATATTTCGGCCAGTTTCATGAGTTGATGGAGGTGACGGTTCAGCTTCTGCTGCCTAGCAGCCAAATTCTCGCGCCCCGGATACTCTGCTCTGAAATGTCCGGTCACGGAGTCTACGACCACGAGCTTTATCCCCTCCTTAGGGACCACGTCTATCAGCTCCTCGATTATGGCCATCTGATGATCGCTGTTGACGGCTCGGACGTACAATATGTTCTCCATGGTCTGTTCAGGGTTTAAGCCGGCGCCTCTCGCCATGGCCTCTATTCGTTCCCACCGAAATGTCCCCTCGCTGTCTATGTAAACGGCTTTACCCGATAATCCGCCCCGCTCCGGTTCCAGCTGCACGTTGACGGCTAGCTGGTGACACAGCTGGGTCTTGCCAGTCCCGTACTCGCCGAAGAACTCTGTTATGGTCCTAGTCTCAATGCCTCCGCCGAGGAGCTCATCGAGGCTCTTACTGCCCGTCGTTATCTTTCTAACGTTTATCCTCTCGCGCTTCACTTCGAGCGCGGTCTTAAAGCGTATGTCGAGGGCCTCGCGCGCGGCCTTTATGGCCTTCTGAGCCGTGGCTAGAGGGATTCCGGCTACTGCGCTCAACTCCTGAGGAGTTGCCACCGCTATGGCTTCTAACGTCGCATAGCCTGCCTCGATCAGCTTCGCCGCCGTGGCTGGCCCGATGCCGGGTAAGTCTGTCAGAGTCTTAATTGTCGAGGTGGCCGAGATTTCGCCCTCTTCTAGAGCCCCGCGTTCCTTGCCAGATTTGGTCTTCGACTGCATGCTATGGCTCCTGCTGTCTTTTTCTGTCTCCGTGTATAAATATATAGTACAGCGAAAATATCAGGCGCTCTTCGCCGAAGGGGAGTAATGCTCTTGAGGTTACTGCAGATCCACGCTCTCAAATTCTGCTATGAGCCAGTGGCAGTAGCAATTGAGCCGCACGACGAGCCTAAGAGCGGATGCTTCGACGACTGCCTAGTAGCATTCACCACGATAGAGGAAGGAGACGACGCGGAGGCCGTAACACTAGCCGTGGAGTCCATCGCGTCGCATCTAAGGTCTCTGAAGAGGTCGTCGGTCGTGCTATATCCCTACGTACATCTCTCGAGCTCGCCAGCTCAGCCCTCGCTGGCACTGAATCTTCTGAGAGAGCTGGAGCGAGTCCTGCGAGAAGCTGGCTTCACGGTTCATCGAGCACCCTTCGGGTGGTACAAGAGGTTCTCGTTGGAGGCGGCAGGCCATCCCCTCAGCGAGCTATCGAGGAACATAGGGGGATCGGCTCCTCGCGCGCCGCGCGCTTTGATTCCTCGTATCACGGTGAAAGTCGAGGGAGGCGAGCTCGGGAAGCTAGCAGAGAGATACTTTGAGCGCTTTGGTCTTCGCATCAACGAGGAGGGGGGGCTTTCGCTAAGCCCGGAACTCGCGTGGGCTATAGAAAGCGTCGCATTGGAGGTCTCGAGCGGCGCGGAGCGTCGCGGGTTAATCTTCGTTCGAGAGCCGCGCTGGACTAGCGAGGACTCGCTTTTCCCGGCTGAGCTTATTCTCTCTAACAAGCGCGCATTCTACATTGAGCGTTCACTCCCGGCAAGTGAGCGAGTCATTGAAAGGTACCTCGCGTGTCGCGCCTCAGTGCTCGAGAACGAGGGAGCAATTATTGCTCTAGGCCATAAGTGGTCAGCTCAAATTGGTATGCGAGCCGCTAGAGGAGTCTCTATTAATCTCCTAGCGCTGTACATGAGCACATTACTGGCGGAGATCTCTCGTGTGAGTGAGGGCGGGACTCCTCTCCTACCTTCCGCGGCCTCTCCCGTTCAAGTCTACGTGGCCGCAGTTGGCGGGGTCTCGTCGAATTTTATATCCGAGATCGAGAGAATCATTGCCTCGAGCCGTCTCAGGTACAAGATAGACGTAGAGCCCACACCGCTAGGGTCCAAGATACGCTCGGCTGGAATGATGTGGGCTCCCGTGACTCTGATAGTTGGCGAGAGAGAGGAGAGGACAGGGACGCTAGTAGTCAGACGCCGCGACAAAGGTCTCCAGGAGGTCATCGAGATCGGGAGGCTGGCGGACTACCTGAAAGAGGTCAGCGGCGTAGCTGGATACTGCGGTTAGCCGCGGTTAGCCACTGAAGCTTCTAAGAACGCAAAATATGAATAATCTCCCCTCAAGTTTATCCTTATATCGGCGGAGATGAGGAGACTCACGGCTCCGAGTCTGGGTGACGAGACGAACCTCCACTGATTCGCCGGTGCAGCTCCTTGTGCGGAATCATAGGATTGTGCCTCCGAGGGCCCAGAGGCGACTCGACTCTGGGAGAGCTCCTCCTCAGAGGACTGAAAGCGCTCGAGTATCGTGGATACGACAGCGTCGGAATCGCCGTCGTGAGGGATCCGGGAGGGCTCCTCGTGCTGAAGGGGGCCGGTAAAGTAGATGTTGTTTCCGCGAAATTGGGTTTTGCATTAGTTGATGGTGAAATTGGGATAGGTCATACGAGGTGGGCCACGCACGGTCCACCCACTGACGAGAACGCTCATCCACACGTGGACTGCACCGGCAAGATAGCCGTGGTACACAACGGCATTATCAGGAACTTCGTGGAGTTGCGCGACGAGCTAAAAGGGCGTCACGCGTTTAAGAGCGAGACCGACACCGAAGTCGTCGCTCACTTGGTCGAGGAGTTTTATCGAGAGCTAGGCGACATATACAGCGCGTTTAAGAGAGCAATTTCTCTCCTCAAGGGTAGCTACGCGATAGCTCTCGTGACAACGCACGAACCGGATAGAATCTTCTTCGCTAAGAGCGAGAGTCCTCTGGTGATCGGTGTGAGCGAGCGTGGCAGCTTCTTGGCCAGCGATATACCAGCTCTCTTGGAACACACTAATAAAATCATCGTGTTAAACGATGGCGAAGTTGGTTGGATTAAACCGGGCTCCATCATAGTAGAGGACCTGAGGACAGGGAGAGCGATCGATATCGAGAGGCGCGTCGTGACCGTGACGTGGAAGCCGGAAACCGTGAAGAAGGGAGGATATCCTCATTTCATGATTAAGGAAATATACGAGCAACCAGCCGCTATCAGAGATACGCTCGACGGCCTCTACAGCGATAAGGTTGAAGTGCGAAGAGCCGTCGACCTGATTTACTCTGCCAACAGAATCTTCGTCACGGCTGCCGGCACGAGCTTCCACGCTGGTCTTATCCTCAAATATTTCATTGAAATGTTAGCGCATAGACCGGTCTACGCGTTCGTCTCCTCGGAATACAAGCAAGCCGCGAGAATCGTTGGGTCCGGTGACGTCCTAGTGGCAATCAGCCAGAGTGGTGAGACGGTCGACACTCTGAAAGCGATACGCGAGTTTAAAAGACGTGGTGCATCTATCGTGACTTTAACCAACGTGCTCGGCAGTGCCATATATAGAGAAGGCGAGATTAGGCTCCTGACCCGAGCGGGCCCCGAAATAGGCGTCGCCGCGACCAAGACTTTCACCGCACAGGTCTTGGTTGGCGAGTACTTGGCCATACACTTGGCCAGAGATGTTGGTACGATCGATAGCGGCGAGTACTCTTCGTTGCTCAGGGAGTTGGAAAAGGCGGCAGGCCTCGTGGGAGATGCTATCGTCTCGTGTGAAGAGGAGGTGAAGAGACACAGCGAGATATTAATGAGCTGGAGAAGCGCGTACTATTTAGGCCGAGGACTCGGTCTTCCGCTGGCCATGGAAGCCGCCCTCAAGATGAAAGAGATAGCTTACGTGCATGCCGAGGCTTATCCGGCTGGCGAATCTAAGCATGGGCCGATTGCGCTGGTGGAGCCCGGCTTCCCGACAATCTTCGTTGGGACATCTGAGTCCATGGAAGAGCTCGAAGGCAATCTAGCCGAGATGAGAGCTCGGGGAGCTCTCGTATTGCTCTATAGGTCGAGAAGCACGCCTCCGAGCAGAACAGCGTCCATAGAACTCGAGCTCCCCGATGCGAGTCCATTGCTCGAACCGTTCGTTTTAATTCCGCCTCTACAACTGCTCTCTTACCATGTAGCCGTGAGACTTGGTAGAGACCCAGATAAGCCACGGAACCTAGCGAAGACCGTGACCGTGGAGTGATCGGACGATGAAGTTCATCTACTTCTCTCACCCCGAGATCGAGACGCTTTATCCTCTACGCAAGCGAGACTCTTTGGTTCCGCTGCAGTCACTCATGGGTAAGCCCGTGGGGGCTAGGGTGCTTCAACAAGTCCAAAATTTGGGCTTCGAGGAGGTGCTGGTGGCCTTCCCTGGCTCACACGAGCTGCTCGAGTACGTTAAGCCTCCGGCTAGGATAGCCCCCATAGAGTGGTCGCAGGAAGCAGCGCGTGCTCTGGCCTCGCTCATCTCAACTATTGACGACGAGTTCTTCGTATTACAGTTAGGCTCAGCCATAGCGGGGCCTGAGGTCTACGCATCAGTCATCTCTAGGTGGAACGAGACGTCACGAAGCACCTTGCTGCTCGTCCCCTACTCGCCAGGCGAAGACGTAGTCGGTGTTCACTCGGTTAGATATGAGGTTGACCTCGCGCGGAAGGTCATCCGCGGAGTGTGTATTGGAGGCCAGCGGGGACTCTACTTCTCCGGTATCATGATATCTGATAAAAGGTTGGCTTCGGAGCTCTCGGAGAGACGGAGCATCTTGGAGGCTATAGTCTCCTTCTCCTCCAAGGACGATTGCGACTTTCATGTATGGTCCGGGAGCATCTCGGCCGTCAACTCCCCCTTCAATCTCCTGTCCACGGTTAAGGAGCTCTTGAGCGCAACGAGAGAGGCAATCATAAGCACAGAGGCGAGGATCTCGCCAACGGCTGTCATAGAGGGCGTCGTAGTGATAGAGAGAGACGCGATCGTAGACCACTACTGCGTGATCAAAGGACCAGCCTTCATAGGGCGCGGCGCTCTGGTCGGCGCTCACAGCTTCGTGAGGAGCTATGTGTCGGTAGAGCCGGGAGCCGTTGTCGGCAGTGGGGCTGAAGTCAAGAGGAGCTATATTGGGCCGCGAGCCGTTGTTGGCTCTCAGTGTCACATCACGGATAGCGTGATAGGAGATGCAGCCCTCCTACGCCCAATGTGCGTGACGTTGAATTATGATCCAAGAGAGGCGGCACGGGGGGCGGTTTTCGTTAAGAGAGGCAGCGTAATAGGCGAGAAAGCTCTGATCAACGGTGGGAGCGTGCTTCAGCCGAAGTGTGTGGTTGAGCCCGAGAGCTTCTTCGACGCCGAGCGAGCTCGATAGCGGAAAAGCTAGCTTCCAACCTTCCTAGCTCAGACGTTCTATTCGCTCTAAAACGTCGTGGAAAGAATTCCTCCTGCAGATAGGGCAGAAATGGTATAGTCTTCCTATCGAGGTCAGGTCGAAGCTTAGATCTAACGTCCAAATACCATTACAGCTCTTACACTTCAGCCTCCAGCTTGTCATAGACGACCTCGCCTTACTCTCAGAGCTCCTCCTATCTAGCAACGGCCCGAATTCTCTCCCCGGGTTCCCTTAATAAGAAGCAGCCTCTGTTCTGAAGAGAGCCTTGCGCGGAAAGAGCGACGTAGTTCTCCAGGGAGTTGTTCTGATTGTAATAGGTTTTGCGTTAACTGGCAAGATCGGAAAGTTCCTCGAGTTCCTTAACTCGCTCTCGGAGGGTGTTGGCGATTCCTCCGTGATTCGATACAGAGCAGCTGTTCTAGCACTAGTATTCACAGCGTTATGCGTTTCGCTCTTCGTTTTGTACAGAAAAAGGGGACGAGTCCGCGAGAAAGAGGCTCGTGCGTGGAGGCTCGAGATCATTGACTCAACCGAGAGCGAGAAAGCTCTGGCCGCGCTCTACTCTCTAATCAAAAACAAATCTAGGCATTGGGGCTCCGAGAGCAGTCTGATATTGAGCTTATCGCCGAGAGGGGCGGCGCTTCATCTCTGCTTGTCCGACATGGATCCTTCCAAGGTCGAGTTCATTGAGGGCTTCTTGAGGAGTCTAGAGCCAGAGATCCGGTGGAAGCGCGACGAGTCCTTCAAGTGCCCTGAGCACTCAACGAAGTACACGTCGAGCCCAGATGCCCTTTTCGAGTTATTCGGGAAACAGCTTAGGCACGACGCGTGGGGCAACAGCAGGGAGCTCCCCAAAGAGGAAGCTTTAGTTTATGTGGGACGCTGTAAGCGCACTGGCAGCCCACTCGGGCTAACCGCCGAGGAGTTGCTGAGGCACGTGGGAATCTTTGGCTCGACTGGTAGCGGGAAAACCACCACCTCGGCAGTTTTGGCTACCGGCGCGGCCTCAATTGGCATGTCAGTAGTGATTCTGGATTGGCACGGCGAGTACGGTGTCCTGCTAGAGGAGGCGTGTGCCGAGCGGGTCGAGGTCTTAGATCCCTTAGAGGACGACTCAGCGTCAGTGAATCCCCTAGAGGGAGCAATCGAGGATGCCGTGAGCATGTTGGAGGACGTTTTATCGCTTTCCGCCCCCCAATCGGCGGTGCTCTATAGAGTCCTCAAAGAGAGCGGGGGCTCGCTCTTTGGAATAAGCTCATTGATAGCGCTGCTCGATAGCAAGTCCCCCGAAGGCTACTGGGACCGCGAGCTCCGAGGCGCCCTACTGCGTAAACTTGAACTTTTAGACTCACCTGAGGGAAAAATTCTCTTCTCTAAAACAGTCTATAGACCCCCGAGTAATGGAGAGATTCAGGTTATAAATTTGAGCAATATAAAGAACTTTAATTTGAAGAAGCTATATTCATTGGCTCTGATTAAATTTATTTATCAAACTCGCTACGCGAGAGGGGGGGCCGGAGGGAGGATCCTGCTAGTAGTGGATGAGGCTCATAATATTATGCCTAAGTCGGTCGATAACTTCGTGTCGAAGATGATCGCCGAGTCAAGGAAGTTCGGGATAGGAGTGGTGATCGTGACGCAGTCTCCTAGCAGCGTGAATCCCGAATTCATTAAAAATCTCAACACGAAAATAGTTCACGCAATCCGCTCTAACATCGATATGAGAATCCTCGAGGAGAGCATGGCGTTGGAGCATAACGAGAGGGTTCTCTTACCTAGGCTCGAGATAGGTGAGGCGTTCTTTTCCTCTCCCTCTTGCCCGAAGCCAACGCTTATAGTAATCGAAAAGAGTTGGTGCGCGCGAGGCGGCTCAACTCACGTCAGCAGCTCGAGGCACGTCCAGAAGAGAGTCTTCGCTCGAAGAGAGAAAGGAGTCCGCGCCTAGCTCGCTCGACCCTGAGCATGTACTCACCGAAAGCGTCGCTGTAACGCATCGCGCACGCAGAGCATATCCTCTTGACCTGATCCAGCTCGATTGCGCAAGCTCTGCAGACCTTTCGGCCGCATAGCACGCACGAGTCATTCGATAGGCTAGCTTTACAGATCTCGCAGAGGGCTGAAGCGCAGATCGAGCAGAGAACAGAGCTCGAAGTTAAGAGATCAGCTGAGCACTCCTCGCAAACTCTCCTATCGCATAAGCTACAAACTCTCGAGGCTCTATTCCTCGCGCACACCTCGCACAGACTAGAGCCTACTTCCACGGTAGCTCACGTAGAGGGCCTTCTTTTATGAGGGCATCGTATTCTCGCACTATCTCTAGCCCATTACTCGTCCCTATGACGTCAGCTCCCACCCAGAGGAGCACCAGAGCCTGCAATGCGCTCCTTATTCCGCCGGAGGCTTTTATACCGGCTTTATTGCCAACCACCCTTCTCAACTTAACAACGTCCTCCGGCAGAACCCCCCTCGGGCCATGGCCCGTATTTGTCTTCACGAAGTCGGCTCCATGCTCCACGATCTTCTCGGCTGCCCATAAGTACTCCCGCTCTGAGAGAAGTCCTGTCTCAATGATGAACTTGATGATTAGGCCCCTTTCGTGGGCTTCCCGCGTTAATTCGGAGATCTCTCTCACTACAAGATCTTTCCTCCCCGACTTAACGGCACATAAGTTGATCACAACGTCCGCTTCTCTCGCGCCCAATTCCGCGACCTCGCGAACCTGGTAGAGCTTCGCGTGGAGAGTCTCAGAGCCGTGGGGGAAACCGATCACCGAAGCGAGCCTCGAAGTCGTGAGAGAAGCTATCTCCGGCAACAGCCAAGGACTGACGACGAGAGCTCTGAATCCCGCGCTCTCTATTTCATCGAGGGATTCGATAACTTTGTCGAGCGTGTCGGTAGGCCTGATCATAGTATGATCGATGAATCGAGCTAACTCGGCGCCGCTCTTTGGTAGAGTGAAAGGGAAGCTCACGGAAGGCCGCCCCGCTGCTTCTTGGTAACCTGCTTCTCTCTGAGGTGAACGCGGAAGTGGAGCAGGAGATCGTCCACGGTGAAGAATATGGGGGGCTCCTCGCTTGAACTGCAGAGCGGACAATAATAGTAGCCGTGGATCTTATCGCGTTGAGTATCGAAGAGAGACCCGGCGTGGTCTATTCGCACTTTCTCGACTGATTCCCCGCTTTGCTCGGCCATTCTCAAGCCGAATTCCTCACCTCACGCTCTTCTCAGAGTTGCAATAGAGTTGTCCGCTACGCCGTTCTCTCGCATTAGATCCCCGTTCACCAAGACCAAGCCGGCTGGTAGGTCCTCTCGCACGATCACCTTCAAGAGGAACCGCTTTCTCCCGGCCACAGTTAAATAGGCCTCTTCGCCTAGCTCCAACTCCTTTGATAACTCTTTGCCAACCGCGATCTGATCGCGCCCCACATCGCCGTACTTCACTCTGATTCTCTTCTCGAGAGATCTGGCCTTCTTCTCGGCTCTGAGCTGCACGGCAGGCGGTATCACCGAGAGGAGAGTTTTTAGGTCGTGTTTCTTGAGCTCAATGACGTCGCTCGACGTCTTCTCCTCGTCGAACTCTCGTTTCTCCCCCTCCTCTTGACCCGCCTCCTTTACCTCCTCGCCCATAATATAGGGGCCTCCCAACAGCGCTCGCGCCAGCGCAACTATGCGGTTCATTTGATTTTAAGCGTGAGCTCGTGTAGACTCTTCCCTTCAAAGATAAACTCGCTAAGGGCCTCTCTCAGATGAGCGACGCTTATTCTGACCTGCTCCCAGCTGTCTCTATCCCTCAACGTGACAGTATCGTCTTCGAGTGTCCTATAGTCAACGGTCACAGCCACGGGTACGCCTATCTCATCGGCACGCGCATACCTTCTCCCTATGCTCCCTGACTCATCGAAGAGAACCGTGTAGCCCCATCCCTTTATAGCCTCGTAGAGCTCCAACGCCTTGCTGACCATAGGTCCTCTCGAGAGCAACGGAAAGACAGCCACTTTCACGGGGGCTAATCTCCGCGGAAGCGATAAGATGATGCGATCGCCCTTGGACCTGAGAGCGTATTCTAACGTGACGTATAACAGCCTCTCGCAACCGAAGGACGGCTCAACGACGTGCGGCAAGAACCTTCTCACACGCTCCACCTCTTCCGTCTCCTCGATGTCGTAGGCTTCGGTCGGCACCTCGAGGTCTCCCAACTTTATTGGCTCGCCTCTGAGCTTGTGGTCCAGCAAGACCTCGAGGTCGAGCGCCGTGAGAGAGCGCTCGACCTCGGCAGCCCTCTCTCGGAATAACGTGCCCAGTCGCTTCCTATCTACCTTGAGTATCTTTCGGCGTCTTGCGATGGGATTCTCTAGGGGGACTGTGATGCCCAGATACTGATTGCTCTCCTCCGAGTGCCTTCTCAAATCATAGTCGGTTCTGTAAGCGTGTCCCGAGACCTCTATCCAGCCCCACCTCTCCGTCTTGACCAATTGGTCGAACGTTTGCGAGGAGTAGTGCGCTCTCTCCTCGGGCATCTTCTCCTCAAAGTACTGATTTTCGAGTGGAACACCGAGCGACTCCAAGAAGCCCTGCGACTCGTTCATCCAATAAGCCATCCACGGCACCATGATTATCTTCTCATCGACGGCTTCTCTCACCGTGAACTCTTCTGGCGAGGTCTCGCCCCTCGCCCTGGCTTGGGCTGTGAGTATTCTCAGCTTCTTGTCGGCGACCCTCTCGATGTATTTCTCGTGTCCTGGCCTCAGCGGGTCGAAGAAGAACTCGAACTCCATTATCGTGAACTCGCGGAGCCTCACCATGCCCTGCCTGGGGCTTATTTCGTTGCGCGCGACACGCCCTACCTGAGCTATGCCCAGCGGTAATCTGTTCCTCATTATCTGATACACTCGCTTGAAGTTCACGAACATTCCTTGAGCCGCCTCGGGCCTAAGGTAGCCGATGCTTGTGCCGTAAGGGCCGATCTGCGTCTTGAAGAGTAGGTTGAACGCGCGCGGCTCGCTCAATTTACTTCCACAGGCTGGACATCGTAAGTTGCTCGAGGCCACGAGCTTGCCCAACTCCTCTAAGTTAATGCCCTCGGCCTTCACCCCGAGCTTCTCTTCTAAGAGGTGGTCAGCCCTGTAAATACGCCCACACGCTTCGCACTTCACAATAGGATCCGTGAAGCTCTCTACGTGGCCGCTCGCTACGTATAGTCTCTCGGGCCCTATGATGGGGGTCTCGATCTCGACCATCATCTCTTGGTGCCGTAGTACGAAGTGTCTCCTCCACTCCTCGATGAGGTTATTCTTCAGGAGAACACCATAAGGTCCTAAGTCATAGAAGCCTGCCAGGCCTCCGTAGATCTCGTAGGACTGCCAGAAGATGCCGCGACGTTTCCCTATTTCGGCTATCTTATCACCAAGATCTTCTCCCAACGTAGCCTCCCCCAACTCTATAGGGACTCGTGGGTTCCTCTGCTCGAACTCTTCTCGAGCTCGGCGCATATATCACGGAGTGACTTGGCCAATTTATTTAGCGCATCGGCCGTCACGCTCCTCACGCGCTCCTCGAAGCGTGCCCTCTCCACTTCTACGAGTAAAACCAGAAAACCGTCGGGGTCCAACGAGGCCTTGACGCCCCTCCACGTGAAGTTCTTCACTAAGACCCTCTTCATCTCCTCATAACTCTTAAGCTCGAGGTTCGTAGGACAAGCGATCCTCACGTAACCTTCGATATCTTCGAGTTCTATTACTACGGAGAGTTCGTCGCGCTTTGCTAGCACGTTGTTTCCTCTCACCGCCGTGAGCCATCCGGTAGACCTCAGATAAGATTCTAACAGCTTGCTCAACTTCGAGTCGCCGGCCGCCATGGAGAACACCTTTTTTCGGTCTCCCGCGAGAGAACTATAAGCACTGGCGTCGGTGCGATGCTTTGCCCAACGACTTGACCAAAATCGAGGAGTTCATTGATAGTCGCTACAAGTTGATTAACGAGATCAAGAGGCTCATGGAGGCTCTAGAGGCGCCGAGCGAGAGCGTGAAGAGAGAGGCTCAGAGAGAGATAGTAGAGCTCCTCAAGCAGGGGGTTGCCTATAGGAGAGGTCTTAACAAGGCTCTGGCTCGACTAAGCCGCTCCGAGGATCTCGTAAATGAGTACCACAGGGCTCTCGCTGATTATATAGCTCTGGTCGATTCAGACGTTGAAGAAGACGTGTTGAGGAAGCTCTTCGACGTGGCTTCGAGAGAGGAGGGGGCGCTGCGAGACAACATTGAGTTGATACTACGGAGCCTCGAGGAGGTCAAGCAGCTTAGAACCGTTGCACAGAAATGGTTTAAAGACAGCGGCGATTAGCACTCCGTGGAGAGCCAGTCGAGCCCTCATACTCGGAAGTGGTCCTAAATATGAGTGGTACCTATAGGTTTGAGAGATCCGACGAGATCAGCATTGCCGAGCTAAATTTGAGAGAGGAATTTGTCGAAATACTAGACATAATAGAGAAGGAGACTGCGCGCGTAGTCGAAATGGCGACGACTCTGTCTGAGGGCAAGATCGAGTTGGTAAGGAAGGCCTACGACAACGTGAGAGCACTAAAGGAGGAAGCTCAAAAGAAGAAAGAAGAAGTAATGGAGTATCTGATAAGAGTTTCTCCAAATCTCTTAAACAAAGAGATGTACGTATTTGCCATGCTGCACTTGGACTCCCTGGCTCAATACATAGACGAATTAGCTCACAGGCTCACACTGTTAACGAACTTCAATGACGAAGGCGCGAGCAAAGAAGTTCTAGAGGGACTGCTTCAGATGAGTGGGGGACTGCTTCAGATGGTGAGGAAGCTGCGCGAGGCCGCCAAGAGCCTAGCTGCGGGTAGGAGTAAGCTACACGAGATCCACGCCGAGATATTAGCCTCCGAGGACGAAATGGACCTCAAGTACAGAAAGATGTTGTTAAGGATTCTAGAAAACACGCGGAACCTACCTCATTTGTTCTTGACAAAGGAGGCGCTAAGCGTGGCCGAAGAGGCTAGCGATAAGATAAGGGAAGCAAGCCATGTCTTCAGATATCTCGCACTCACAGGCTGAGAAGCCCAGAGCTATCCTCCAGGGAATTAGAGTACTCGTGTCGGACCCCGCCAAGGCATCCGCGCTATACCGTAGGGGCTTCTTCGGAAAACCCTTCGGTATACGGAAGCCAAGACCAATAGACTACAACGAAGTCTTAGAGCTCTCTCTCGTAGAGGCTCTTTACCTAGCGGAGAAGGGCGCGCTCGAAGTTTACGAGAATGATAGAAGATTAGAGCCAGAGGAACTCGAGAAGATAGCGGAGCAGAGGATCCCGGAATTCAAGATGCTCTACGACGTTTATAGAGATCTTAGAGAGCGCGGTTACATCGTGAGGAGCGGCCTGAAGTTCGGGAGCGATTACAGCCTCTACCGGGAGGGGCCCGGGATAGACCATGCTCCGTTTCTAGTACACGTGTTCCGGGGAGACGCTACGATAGATCCGGCCGAACTCGTCAGAGCCGGCAGACTAAGCCACAGCGTGAAGAAGAAGTTCATCATAGCTATTCATTGCGGTGAAAAGAAAATTAAGTACGCGAGCCTAGAATGGTTCAAGCCCTAGCCGGGACATTCCAAGTAGGGCCACGAGATGTATTCTCAGGAGTCGGTTATTCGACGTGTGGGATGAATCCATGCGCGATAAGAGTGAGAGGTTAGGGGGCCCCTCTCGCGTTTTTCGGCCTAGAGAGGAAGGAGGGAGAGGGCGAGAACACAGCCCTCCGAGCCCGGCTCCGCTCAACGGGCAGTGCACCCCCACGTGCCCCCTCTTCTGGTGCGAAAAGAGGACATACGTGCCGCTGCGTGATAGGTCGGGGAACTTGAGGGTCTTCTGTAGATGGGTGGGAGACGACTGCATCGGCTATTCGTGTCAATATGCCACGTGTAAGCTGAACTATATGCTACCGGACGGCACCTGTGGCTGGACTAAACAGAGGAAAGCTCCCGAGGAGGAAGCTCGCGGCGGCGAAATGGAGAAAGAAGGTGCGTTAGATCTCAAGGCGAAAAGATTGCTCTTGAGGAGATATGGAGGCAAACTCAGGGAGGAACTGTGAGTCTAGTCAGTAGCTCCGGCTGGGCCCCGGCTTGGTCTTCGAGCAGGTACTGCAGACAATTGGCCGCCATTGGGGCGGCTGGTCAGGAGGCCTTAGAGTCGTCGAGTGCACTCATCGTAGGGCTGGGAGGACTTGGCAGCGCTGTGGCGCTCTACTTGGCGGCGGCCGGCGTTGGTAGGCTCGTGCTGATCGACGTGGATCGTGTAGAGCGCTCGAACCTAAACAGGCAGGTCCTCTATGGAGAGAGCGACATGGGGTCGTTCAAAGTCGCCGCGGCCGCGGCTAGGCTGAGCGACCTCAACCCGGAGATATCGGTTGAAGGAGTGGTGGCCGACGCGAGGTCAGGGGTCCTCGAGAGATTATTAGATGGAGTCGATGTTGTAGTGGACTGCCTCGATGACTGGGAAGATAAGCTCAGGCTCAACGAAGAGGCCGTGAGGCGCGGGATACCGCTAGTGCACGCAGCCGTCGAAGGCTGGCAAGGACACGTTATGACGATCATAGCGAGGAAGGGGCCCTGTCTCGCGTGCACCTTCGGGTCCGTGAAAGGTCGCAGGTGTACAAGCGTAGTGGGCGCTGCGGTCGGTGTAATCGGTTCAATTCAAGCGGGGGAGGCGCTGAAGCTCCTCGCCGGAGTAGGAGAACCCCTCGTGGGCAGGCTGATTTTCGTGGACCTGAAAAGCGGGACGGCCCTCGGTGCCGAGGTCGCGCGGGATCCGCGCTGTCCCGTGTGCTCCCGTTTATATTAAGGCCGTAGCTCTTAGAGTATTGCTCGGTTCTCGAGGGTTCTCGAGGGGTGAAAGGAGCTGCACCATGAGGCCTTCGTCGGCTCGCCCCCGCCGCATAGGGCCCCGTTGCATGGGACGACTACGGTTGGTATACTGGTAAGAGAGGGCGTGGTGCTCGCGGCCGACAAGCGAGCTACGGCTGGCTACTATGTCGCTCACCGAAGAACCAAGAAGATCGTGAGAGTGTGGGATAAAATAGCGATCACCACGGCGGGGCTCGTCGCTGACGCTCAAGCCTTAGCCGACTATCTCGAGAGCTCCTTGAAGTATTACACGTTGACCGCAAAGCATCCGGTCACGGTTAGGCTGGCAGCTCATTATTTGTCGCAGATCTTGTACAGCTACAAGCTCTTCCCATTGCTTGTCCAGCTAATAGTGGCGGGCTACGACACGGAGCCCAGGTTGTTCGGACTAGATTGGTACGGGGGTATCATAGAGGACAAGTACATAGCCACGGGCAGCGGCACCCCGATAGCGATGGGAATTATAGAGAGCGAATACAGCGAGGATCTATCGACGGAGGAAGCCAGGAGGCTCGCTGTGAAAGCGATCAAAGCCGCTCTAAGGCGCGACGCCGCTACAGGCGATGGCGTAGACACATTGATAATAGAGAAGGAGCGCGTCGAAGAGAAGACGGAGCTCCTCTCGTGAAGTCTATAAATCTCCCAATATCTACATTTTGTCACAGATCCTCGAACGTTTCAATGCTCCAACGCTCAATGCTATTGCTGCATCCCGCGCTAGAGCGGGAGCAGCATCTCTCGCGTGGGTGGAAACAGAAGTGGGCTCGAGCACGGAGAGGACGAGAGAAGAGAGCAGAGGTAAAAAACTGCTCCAAGAGTTAAGGAAGAGTTTAGCCGAGCTTATACCATCGGAAACAGAGATTTCGACGGTGGAGTTCGAGGGCCCCGAGATCGCTATTTACGTGAAGAATCCTAGAGCAATACTCGATAAAATGGAAGTGATCCGAGAGCTCGCTCATAGAATTAAGAAGAGAGTGGTCATTAGGACCGATCCCAGCATAAGGAAGCCGAAGGACGAGACCAAGAGGATTATCTACTCCCTGGTCCCGCGCGAAGCCGAGATCAAAGGGATAGAGTTCGACGACGTGTTGGGCGAAGTCATCATAAAGGCCGAGAGGCCGGGCCTCGTGATAGGCAAGGGCGGCGTCATGAGGAGAGAGATTATAGCTGTCACCGGCTGGAGACCCGTTGTGGTGCGCGCTCCACCGGCCGAGTCCAAGATACTGGACTCGATTTTGTCGCAGCTAGTAGAGGAGAGCTCCTACAGGAGATCCGTGCTCAGAGCCGTTGGGGAGAGGATACATAGAGAGATCCTCTTCAAGGGCGGCTCGCTGAGGCTCGTCGCATTGGGGGGATTCAAAGAGGTGGGGAGATCTGCTATATTGGTTGAGACCCCCGAAAGCAAGATACTACTCGACGTTGGGATAAACCCTGGTTCTACGCAGTTCCCCGACGCCGCACCCAGCTTGGACGAGGAGGAGTTCAACCTCGAGGAGCTAGACGCTGTAATCGTGACCCACGCTCACTTAGATCACAGCGGCCTCGTGCCTTTACTCACGAAGTACGGCTATAACGGGCCGATCTACGCTACTAAGGCCACGCGCGACATAATGGCCCTAGTTCAGCTAGATTATCTCGAAGTCACATCGAAGGAGGGGCGTCTTCCCCCATACTCACAGAGAGAGATAAGAAGAGCATTGTTGCATACAATACCCGTCGATTACGGAGAAGTGACAGACATAGCCCCCGATGTGAGGATGACCCTCTACGACGCCGGTCACATCTTGGGCTCGGCCATGGTGCATCTTCACATAGGAAACGGGCTTTACAACATCGTTTATACTTCGGACTTCAGATTCGCGAACACGAAGCTCCTCAATAGAGCCAACTGCGTGTTTCCCAGAGTCGAGACCCTCATAATGGAGAGCACATATGGGGCTACCGAGCTGCCCGATCGAACTGATGCCGAGCAGAGATTCGTCGAAGCCGTCAAGCGCGTGATCGAGAGATCAGGAAAAGTGCTCGTGCCCGTCATGGCCGTCGGGCGCGGTCAGGAGATCCTTCTCGTCTTGCATGATGCGATAGAGAGGGGGCTACTTCCCCGAGATGTACCAATCTACGTGGAGGGCATGGTCTCCGAGGTCACCGCTCTCCACACGCACTACCCGGAGCTCCTAGCTCCAGATGTGAGGAGGAGAATCGAGGCCGGCGAGGATCCCTTCAAGTCGGAGAATTTCATCGAAGTTAGCGGGAGAGGCAACACAAGAGAAGAGCTCCTCGAGAAGGGCCCCTCCATAATAATAGCAACTAGCGGCATGCTCAACGGTGGACCGAGCGTGGAGTACTTCAAGCTGCTCTGCGAAGATCCAAAGAACGCCCTGATCTTCGTTAGCTACCAAGTCCAAGGAACTCTGGGGCGTAAGATAAAGGATGGGGCGCGCGAAGTCTTCTTCATGTTGCCGGAGGGACGATTGGTCTCGTGGAAGGTAAACCTGGAGGTCCTCAGCGTAGAGGGCTTCAGCGGGCACAGCGATAGAGCAGAGCTTCTCGACTTCTTATATAGGTTGAGACCTAAACCGAAGATGATAGTACTGAACCACGGAGAGCCGGCGGCCATCTCGGCTCTCGCTAGCTCTCTGCAAAGAAATAGGTACAAACTCGGTCTGCACCAGACTCAAATACTCGCCCCGAACAATGGAGAGGTTATTAGGCTCCTCTGACGCGAGAGATAGGGAGTCTTTCTTCTTTTCTTTTTATCTCTAATTTGACGCGAAAGCTTCTCAAAGTCTGATCAGCGAGAGCCCTAGTTTCCAGAGCGGGTCGTTCGGATGATGAAGTGTGAGCGCCACCTTTCCCCGCCTCGCCTGACTGATCTCCTCGGAGCTGTAGAGGGATCTCGCAACGGCTGCCAACCTTTCGCTCTCATTAATTACCGCTACAATGGCGCCTGACTTGAACTCTCCGACCACGCGTCTAACCCCAGGGGCAAGCACGTCGGCCCCTCTCCCTATAGGTTCCACCGCGCCCGAGTCCACGACGATCTTCGGCAAAAAGCAGTGCCCCCTCCGTGAGAGTAGGAATAAGTGCGGCACGAGCGTCCCGTCGGGTAAAGCCGCCACGAAGGGTACGCCCTCGGCCAGGTACAACCTAAGCTCTCCCTCGATGATTACTACCTCGACGTCATCGAGTTCCACTTTCAATCCGAGAGAGTCGGCTACGCGCTTGGCTAGGACTCTCTTCTCCTTCTTGGAGAGGTGATACCTTCTCAACTCTCACCGCCGTTCTCACTGGGAGCGTCGGCGAGACCTCTTCTCGATGGTAGTAAAATTTATTGTCCGGGCCCTCTTGTAGTAGGCTCGGATCATCGGTATGAAGCGACCAAGAACGAGCCCCGTACGTTTAAATTACCACCGCGCGCTCGCCTCTTCTCGAGTAGTCCTTCCAAGCGGTGAAGAGCGTTGAGCGAGACGGCTCACAAACTACTAGCCGCGTCGATAGGCAAAGTCGTGCTCGTGAAGCTTAAAGGCAATAAAGAGGTCCGCGGAAGGCTCAAAAGCTTCGACTATCACCTGAATATCGTCCTAGACGACGCCGAGGAGATCTTACCCGACTCCGGTAACAATAGGAAGCTCGGCCTCGTGGTTATACGCGGAGATAACGTGATACTCGTCTCTCCGGCTCCCATAGAATGAGGAGAAAGCCTAGGATGTTGTCGCCCGGGTGAGATTGAGCTCGAATAGCGCGAGGTACTAAGCCGTGGTGAAGGGCACTACCTCGTTTGGCAAGCACGGCAGGAGTAAGACGCACATTAGATGTAGAAGGTGTGGGAGAACCAGTTATAACGTCTCTAAAAAGCGCTGCGCCGCCTGCGGTTTCGGCGCCTCTCGCCGCCTGAGAAGATACTCGTGGCAGAATAAAAAGGTCAATCGAGTAAGGGTAGTTTAAAATGATTAGGCGACGAATCTTTAGGAATGAGGTCACAGACTCTTGGCATCGGCGGTCAGAGGCTTATAGCGTAGAATAACTTCCTGCCCACACGCGCATAATCGCACCTCCTTCAATTGCAACAAGAGACCGGGGAATCTAAGCCCTAGCCGACCCGTCGGAGCGTAGCCTGCGCCTAACAATTGGGGCGAAATGGTGACCACGTAATCATCGAAAGCCCGCTGCGAGAGGAAAGTCCAATTGGTCTCTCCGCCGCCAGCGACGAGAACCCGCTCGACCTTATATTTTCTGCTCAATATTTCAAGCAGGGTACTCGCCGCGAAGGGATACTCGTCGAGAAGCTCCACTAAGACTCCACGTTCCCTCAGTGCCTCAAGCTTCTGCTCCTCAGCCCACTTCTTATAGGCGAAGACTATAGTCGGCGGTCCGCTGAGGAATACCCTCAAGTCGGGACTCAAAGATAGCCTACCATCTAAAATCGCCTTAATAGGAGCCCGCTTAGCTGCGTGAGTCGGGGCGAAAGATATATTGGAGTCTTTGACAGCTCTCGAGCCGATGACAACAACGTCGGCCCACTCGAGCAGCTCGGAAAATCTCCGAGCCTCTCTCTCACAGAGAGGCCTCCAGACTCCCTCGGAGTCGGCCAAGCGCCCGTCGACTGTCATCGCTGCCGTGACTATAACGTAAGGCCTACCCAATCCGCCAACACCGAGATCAGATCTTAGCTTTCCTTGCTCTCCGCGCCGCTCTACTTTCTCCCCGCTCGACTCTTACAATCTATTTAACTGGGGCCTGACGACTGCTTACTAGGTACAAGCTTATGCTCTCTGTCAAGATGATGTTCCCTAAAGCGCTTGCGGTCAAATCCCTAGCCCACTCGCTAGCTCAAATTATAGACGAGGCGCCGATATTTGTTAGCGAGAAGGGCATCAGCGTCCGGAGTCTCAGCGAGGACAAGACCGTGATGCTTGTACTCTCCGTGCCCCCTGACTCGTTCGAGTCGCTCGAGGTAGAGAGGCCCCTAGGATTCAAGGTGAGCACCAGAGAGCTGCTGCGAGTGGTCAGGCGCGCTCTCAGAGGAGACTCGCTCGAGCTCTCGCTCGATATATCCGAGAAGAGGTTAAAGCTCACGTTCGTCAACAAGAAGTCGAGCGTCTCGAGGTCGTTCGAGCTTCCAGTGTCGTTGGAGGCTGGCGAAATGCTAGGAGAGCCTAGAGTCGACGTCCAGGTGAAGTTCGGGATTAAGGCCAAGGATTTGAAGGTCCTGCTCCAGGAGGCTAAGCTCGTGGCCGAAGAGATCACGCTTGAGTACTCGAATAACTCGGTCGTGTTGAGAGCGGAGGAGGCCGACGTACTCTACGAAGCCGAACTACGCCTTGGCGAGCCCCTCACCGATCTCTCTTCGACAGTCGATGAGGCCCGCGCTAGTTATGCTGTAAAACTCATCGCTTCCACGCTGAGAGCGGCCTCCCCGCAGACAGTGATGACCTTCGGCTTCGGAACAGCGCAACCGGCGAGGATCTCGTTCGAGTTGGTCGGAGGAGGAGAAGCGCGCTATTGGATAGCGCCAAGGGTATGACAGCGATCTGCTACCACGTCGATCTTGTCAGTCGTTCCAGTACTTCCTCGTCCTCAAGTAGTTCCTCTCCTCATTGAACAAAGCCTCCAGGAAGTCCCTCCACCCTAGCTTAAGCTTCGAGAGGGCCCGCGAGGCCGCGCGAGGCCCCACACCGTAAGCTGCCATGGCTATGACGGCTGCCCTTCCGTGCGCCAAGACCAGGTTGGCTCTCTGAACAGCCTCCTCGAAGATTTTCGCATCCTCTCGGTTGCACTCCTCGCTCGAGCTCATGCATCTTCTCAGCAAGTCGAGGAGATCGGTGCTACTGGGATGTATAGGCGCTAAAGCTCGAGATCCGCATCTTCGACACGTTGGCCGATCCTCCAATTCGCGAACCACTACCTCACGCTCCCAACCGCAACGGATGCACTTCAGTAGCATCTTTTTTTCTAGCAGGCGCTTCTCGAAGAGAACCAGGGAAAGCTCGTCGTGTGGCTTCTCGAGTTGAAGATGGAGTCGGCGGGCCCCGTAACCACCGTAGAGCGTGTAGGGACTGAGTCCGCGCTTAGGTTGCATTAACACTTTGATCCTACCCGAGCCGACGCCTTGGAGGATCTCTATGATCAGGTCCAGGTCTAATTTCTCGGTGAGCAGCTCGCGGAGAGCCTCTTCTCCCACAACGGTTTCCGTTAGGTAACGAGCTACTTGCCTGATGTTCTCGATAGTCGCATCTGGAGAAATAGCCCCCATTTTCCTCGCGACCTGCAGCGTTCTCCAGCGGAAGAGCCCGGTCTTCTTTACTCCCTCAATGAACTCATTCTTCAGTTCTTCCGGCGAAGCTGAAGAGAGAGCTCTTAATGTTTCCTCCAATACTTTCGAAACGCTCCGTCGAGTTACCTCCACGTAGACTCTGTAAGGATCGCTGGCACACTTAGCCGCGCGACCTAGCCTTGCATTTATGTGGCTACAGAGCAAGATCGCCAACGCATCGTTACCTCGACTACCAAGGCAGGCGTAGAGTATAGCCACTTCATCGCGCTCGTCAACCTCTATCAACACGTAATTGGGCCCCGGTGGCAAGAAGCCTTGATCCTTAGCTCTCCTCGTTACGGTCAATAGGAAATCCCAGACCTCGCCGGACGCGCCGCGATAGTGTGCAACGACTTTGTCAATAGGCTCGCCTAGCCAGAGCCTCCTCAGAATAGAGCAGGCTTCTCGCGCGACTTCTCTCCCCACCGGAATCATGTCCCCCTCCCAAGAGGGGGGGATGCCGCGCTTCTCGGCGCACTCCTCGACGATCACCTCCTCGTTGTTCACAGCCACGACGCGCCATTCCCGTCCAGCCAAGAGGAATGTGGATCCCTCTTCCAATTTTGCAGCCACGAAGTCCTCGTCGAGGAGGCCCAGGTTCTCTCCACTTAAAGACTTCACGGGCAGTCTCCTCGTGTCCGGGATCATAGTGGTGGCGAAGTAGAAAGCGCGAGTTCTCTTAGTTGGGAAAAGCTCACCCGAGCCACTCATTTTCAGAAGCCCCACGTGTTGAGCGTACTCCAAGACCTTGGAGAGTTCCTCTCGAGCTGTCTCGCTGAAGGTGAAGCTACGCTCCAGAATCTCCAGAGCGTCGGTGACTCGCTTGACCTCCCCGGAGAGAGTCATTCCGACCAGTTGATGTAGCAGCACATCGCGAGGGCTCTTATGAACTCTGGGACGCTCTAACAAACCAGCTCGGGCTCTTCTCGCTATGACGAGAGACTCTATGATATCATCGATATTTGACTCGGCCAGGATCACGCCGTGGGCCGTTCGTCCTGGCGCGTGACCGCTGCGGCCAACTCGTTGGATCAACTTCGATACTTGCCTAGGGCTCCTCACATGAAACACTACATCTATTGTGCCCACATCTATCCCGAGTTCGAGACTCGATGTAGCGACCACCGCTCTGAGTTCTCCCGACCTCAGCCCCTCCTCTACGTTTTTCCTGTAGTCTAATGACAAACTGCCGTGATGCACTCCCAGCCAGCTCTCGCCTCTGCTCCTAAATTCGTAGCCCAAGAGCTCCGACTCCTCTCTAGTATTAGTAAAGACCAAGACTGAGCGATGCCGCTTGAGCGTCTCGACCATCTGCTCGAACGCCCATTCTACGTAACGCTTTGAGCCCTCCAAGCACGGCGTGCCGCAGGTAGTCACACTATACTCGGCCTCTTTGTGCTGGCGCTCTTCGAGTATCACGCATTCGCGCCTACACGGGTAGAATTTTCTATAAAGCATCGGATCAGAAAGTGTGGCCGTCGCTCCTATGAACTGGTAGCCTCTTGTGAAGTTTCTCAATCTGAGCAACGTTACCTCCAACTGAGCTCCTCTCTCGTCATCGATGAGCTCGTGGAGCTCGTCTACGATGACCCACTTGATGCCCGATAGCAGAGGCCTCAGCCGCTCGTGAGAGATCATCATTGAAAGACTCTCTGGCGTAGTGATGAACCACGCTGGCGGAGATGCGAGAAAATCCCGTCGCTCTCTAGCGGTGGAATCGCCGTGTCTAACCATGGAGCGTAATCCCACTTCGTCAGATATTTCCTTTAACCTACTGTAGACGTCCCGGTTGAGGGCACGAAGAGGAGTCACGTAGATCATCCGAGGAGCCTTTGGACGGCCCTCCTGCAACATGAGAGAGAGCACGGGTAAAACTGCCGCTTCGGTCTTACCAGTCCCAGTAGGGGAGCACATTATGACATCTCTCCCGGAGAGAATTAGGGGGATTGCTCTCTCTTGGATAGGAGTGGGCTTTGTGATCCCTCGCCTCACTAGGGCGCTCGCTAGTCTCGGGTCTAAGAGCCTGAAAGCTCCCTCCACTCCCCGCCCCTCGTTAATACGTTGCAAAGCGGCCAGCCTCCACTCGTAACGATTTATTTCTCCACCGACCCCATGGCGATCAGAGGGTTCGCGGAGCCCGTGGACATATCACGAAGCTCTCGCGGGTCAATAGCGACCAGGGTACTCCGTTCCGCGTCGCTAGCGATTCTGATCTTCGCGTGGCACATCTCAGCTCAAAAGCTTTCTTCACTCTTACAAACAAATACAAGCATATATCACGTTCCCCTCGAGATCGCGGCGTCTTCTGCGTTGTTCTTCACGTTGGCCTTAGCCTCACTCTTAGTAACGAGATCTCTTCTGCTAACGCTCATGCTCTGCTATCCTACGATGATATTGAGCTTAAGGCTCTCATTGTCGCTGTCGGCGTTACTTTTGGGATCCATTGCTCTATCGTACACGACCTTGAGGGCCGCTGCGCGACTCCTGGGTCGACGCTCTCCAGTCAGGTTGCTATTCCCCACGCCGAGGCTCGAAGTCGATATCGGGAGACTTCTTCTCGCGGTCGGGGTAACCCTCATGGCTTTCGGTGTCACGGGATTGGCAAGTGATGGGGGCGTCGCCGAGATTTACGGAGGCTCGCTCTCCTGGCTCGCTCACTCGCTCGTGCTCGGCTTAGCCGTCGGCCTGCTTGTTGAGGACAAGCTGGCGACGGGGCTCCTAGCCCTAGGCTCTCCCCTCGGGCCCTCCTGGTTTCCCTTAGTGCTGGAATGGGCTAGACGGGGTGGCGAGGGGGGGCAGCGCGTGAGCTTCGCTGGGCTTCCCTCAGAATGGCGAGGTCTCTGCATAGGCTATGTGGCATCCGTGATTGGCGAGAAAGGCAAAGAATCACAAATAAACTTTGTTAGAGAAATCAATAAGACTGTAAATAGTTCCAAACGTTGGGTAGATATCTCTCGTGTTCCACTATTACTTGATTTGTTCGGTAGCAGAAATCCCCACCTTATAATATTCGGCGAAAGCGGCTCGGGGAAGAGCACTTTGGCGAAGCTGTTAGCTAAGGAAGCGGCGCGTCGACAGTTGACTACGTTGATAGTGGATCTCCATGGAGAGTACGGAGAGTCCATGGCGACGGCGGGCTTCGCGCTAGTAGACGCATCGAAGACTCCCATCAATCCCTTAGACCTCGACGGGTTCCCTCCTCATCTAAAGGCACTCGAGCTGAGCTTCTCCATTGCAAATGTGTTCTCGCTAGGGGGAGCCCAGCGCGCACTCCTGATGGAAGCGATCGAAAGATCTTACGAGGAGGTCGGCATTTCCTCCCAGAACCCCGTCACGTGGTCTAATAAGTCGCCGACTCTCGAGGACCTTCTACGCGTGTTAGACAAAATTGCGAAAGAAAGACCAGCTCTGGCGCCCAGAGCGGAGTCTCTCCGCAGCTACATGAGACTACTCGCAGAGATCACATCGAGAGACGCCGCCAGCGTAGACGCTGAGGAGTTACTCTCGAGAAATGTAGTGCTCAATTTGAGCGGTATACCTCATGAGGGTTTACAAAGCCTCTACCTAGGCCTTCTATTGAGAAAGATTTATGCATATAAAACGCGTCTTCCCGATAAACCCCTTATGTTGATAATAGACGAAGCTCACCGCGCGTTGGTCGACCCTTCTACCAACGACTTTGTCGTTAGACTCGTCGCCGAATCCCGCAAGTATAAACTAGCACTAGTTCTGATCAGTCAAAGCCTCGTGGACTTCGATGAACGAGTCCTCGCCAATGTGGCCACCAGGATATCCTTTCGAGTCTCTGGGCGGGAACTCGAGCGCGCCGTAGACTATCTCGCTCCTCTGCGCAGCAGAGAGCTCGTAGAGCTTCTCAAAAGCACGCTTAGAGTTCTTCCTCGAGGCTATGCTCTCATAAGCGGAGAACTAAGAGATAACCTTTTACTCTTCGAAGTGAGTGAGTGCACACCCAGTTCGTCACACTAAGGGTGTGTCAACCTTTGTACGCGAGTGAGACTGAGGAGGCAAGCGACGAGCTGACGATGGAAGAAGAGACGGTGCCTGGGGAGGTCGAGGAAGAGGAAATAGGCGAGGGAGAGCTCTCGCCCGAGGAGCTCTCAAAGTTTCTAAGAGTACTCGAACTTATAAAAGCAGCCCTCCGGGGAGCATTAGATCCCTCGATATTGACCGAGATCTACTCGACTCTCGAGGTAGAAGACGCGACGCGAGAGGCTACTAGAAGAAGGCGAGAGAGGAGGAAAGCCAGAAAATAACGTGAGCTCTCCTTTAAAGGGTCCGCTATTCATAGGCTGAGCGCGCGTGACGCTGGTAGAATTTGTCAATAACGTAGCTACCCAAGTGGCGTTGCTCGCGTGGGCTCTCTTCGCATTGACCTGGAGCATTGGATGGGTCCTGAGGGGCTCTCCTCTGCCAGTAGCCAGACTCAAGAGAGCGGGTCAGAGCCTCATCGAGGATGCTCTGTGGGCGGCATTCTGGCTAGCAATGGGTTCGACTGTTTTCTCCGTGATCTCATATCTAGTCCAAGTGGTGGCGATCGAGATCTCGCCTAGTTGAGGGGCTTTGATTGAGTGACGGAGAGCTGTTGCTGCTGGCATCGGCGCTAGCGCTGTTGACCTACGCTCTCGGGGTACTCGTACTAACGCTACCAATACCTCTGCCAGGCCTCAAGAGGTGGGGCCCAGCACTAATTAAAGATGCGTTGTTCGCTTTCATTCTAGTGGTAGGCTCAAGCACCATTCTCTATGGAGTTGCGCGCCTGCAACGTCTGCTCGGGGCGGATTGGGCGAACTTCTCGGTGTGGGTTCTCGAGAGATCCGCCCTGTTGCTCGGCTGGAAGCTACAGGTCCTCTTCCTCACAGCTGCCGCATCGAAAGTTTTGGGAGGTCAGTTCGCCCAAGTCCTCTTGGATCCTCTGAGCAGAGCTGTCAATTACGCTCTTCTCACAATCTACACGATAATAGCGCTCGGCGTTGTGATCAAGGGGTCCTTCGTTAAGTTATTCTTGCTCGGCCTCTTGCTAATGAGCGTGCCCTTTAGGCTGACGAAGACAGCAGGCTCCTACATGCTGGGCTTCTCAATAGCTTTCTTCGTTGGGCTCCCCTTGATGCCAAGCTTCGTTGATCATTTCGCGAATCCGGCTACTCTACCCAGGGCTCCGAACGAAGCGATCGAGTATGGAGCCATAGAAGTGAAGGACGCTCTGGGATACGCTGTCTCTTACCCTATGGTGAGAGGAATACTCAACGGCAGCGAAGTTCTCTCGTATCTGGGCGACGCGAATGGGGTAATCTTGGCGGGCTTCCCGGATCGCGGACTACCCTCGATCGGCCCCTATACGTTACTGTTAGATTACATGGGGAAGATCACTCCTCTCGAGCCCGATCCCGTAGTTCCATCGTTGCATTACCGTCCAACGACTAAGTATATGCCCCAAGCTAGCATCGTGCTCGAGACCAGATCGCTCTACCTCCTCAGGGAGCTTGAGCCGCTCACTGCGATTTATAGGAGCTCCAACGTGGGAGTTCGTGTGTTGAGCACCAACGAGCGATCTCTCGAGGTGGAGGTGGAGGCACACGGCGGCTCGGGCTACTTGGAAGTGCGCTACCCCAGTTCTTGCAACGTTGAAGTGCAGGCGCTTGGAGCAGGCGTCGAGGTCGAGGAGGCAAGCTTTGAGTGGGCCCAATTAGAGGGGCTAGTTAAGAAGGTCGGGATCCCGGGGAACTCTACGGTCTTCGTGCGAGCCGAGGTTATCGAGTGCGGGCCGCTCAAAACGCCCATGACCTCCGAAAGGCGTTTCGTGGACTCCATAGGCTTCTCTCCATCGACCGACCTGACCAGACTAGCGGCCTCGTTGATCTTATCTCTCGTAGTCATGCCAGCGGTCTACGTCGCACTGTTAAGCTCCGCGGCTGGAGCGATCGCTTACCTCATTGGGGGCGCTAGAGAGAGGCTTCCCATGGTGGTCTGGTGACGTTTGTGTCTCCGTGGATGCCGCTGATTTTGACGCTCTTTGCGTCCCCCCTGATAGCCTACATGTACGCGCGCACGCTCCGCGTAGGCCTGCTAAGCGCTGAGAACTTCGTGAGCGGGCGCGCGCGACGCATTGAGCTTGTCGATGGTAAGTTCGTCGTTGCTGAGCTGAGAGGGGGCAGAGGCTACATTGGCTTCGCTGTCATAGGCCTCGACGAGAGCTTCGTAGAGGAGGCCAGGACTCCTGATGCCTTCTTCAATAGAGCTTTGGTGCTAGGGAAGATTCTCTCTAACGCATCAACGGAGGTCGAACTAAGGGTCGCTCGAAAAGGAGTGGATCCGCTCGAATTAGCCAGCCGAGTCGAGAGGGAGCTCAGCTCGCTGAGAGCCGTGCTGAGCTCGCAGCAGGACGACGAGAAGTTAAGAGAGAGGGAACGAGCTTTGAAAAGAATGTACGAGAGGCTTAGGAACGGCGAGAGGCTCGGGTGGCTAAGATTCTACGTCGTCGTCCGGACGCGAGGTCAGGACAAGAAGAGCGTAATTGACGCGTTGCGTGGAGAAGCGCAGCAGCTTTCGAGAGCCCTCACGATAGCGCTCGGCGCCAGGGCCAAGATCTTGGAGCGGAGAGCCCTGTCCCCCATGTTGGAGTCGCTTCTCTTGAGCGCCCCAAGGGTGAAGACTTCCGTAGGAGGAGTCGTTGAGTCTGCGTCGTCGCTCGCGTTACCTCCGTTCGAGAGAGAAAGTCTGAGCCCGAGAGGAGTGCTGGTCGGCTATAGAGTGGGCACGAGAATCCCCTTTCTCCTTGACTTGAGCAAATACGGTTCGAGACACGTACTGGTCGTGGGACCGACTGGCAAGGGCAAGACGACTTTCCTAGCGACTGTGGCTAATAGACTATACGCCAGGAATCTCGTAGATGTAACATTGATAGATCCAAAGGGAGATACCGATAAGCTTCTAGCGAAAGGCTACAAGAGGTACAGATTCTCTTATTCTACGAGGCTCGAACCGAAAGCCGCCGAGGTGGCTTTGGCAGCATTGGAGCGAGTCCTCGAGGGACAGAGGTGGAGGCGACTGTCGCTTGACTCGACTAAGAAGCTCGACCGGAGCCTCCAGACCGTTGAGAGCTTGGAAAGGGATCTCGGAATACGCCTCGTTTACGTCGATCCGCCAGAGAGCGGCTCGGTATCGATAAAAGATTCGTTGGGCGAGCGCTGGTCTGCTCTGCTCTTAGAAAACTTGACCGACGAAGGGAGATTCGCCATTATAGCCGCTATCCTGAGCACATATCTAGACCTCATGTATTCCATTGGACCCTCCTCAACTCTGAGGAGGCTCTTAATAATCGATGAGGCCTGGAGGCTGAGCGAGTCAACGTTGTACTTCACCAAGAGGCTGGTCAAGGAGAGCCGCGGCTTTGGTACGGGGCTTATCCTCTCAACGCAGAGCCTAATTGATCTGCCCAACGAGATTCTCGCTAACTTCGGAACAATCGTGGCTTTTGGCTCAAGTGACTCCGTCTATGCCGAGACGTTGGAGAGGCTTTTGGGGGGCCGGAAGGGGGAGCTCGCGTCGATTCTCCAGGCATTAGGGGTAGGTCAAATCGTGATTAAACTGCCCGACTCCTCTACACTGAGCCTCGTAGAGGTCGATCCCGAGCCCCCTCTTCGCCTGGACCCACGCGCGGCGAGGTGAGAGAGCAACGAAAATCGCGCAGCGATTAGAGCTATTAATGCAGGGCTCGAATCCACATTAAGCCTGCGCACAAGAGCTCGTCGCTCACGAGAGCGGGCATCGGACGAAGGGGAGGAGCATTACATGGATAGATTATGGGCCCCTTGGCGAAGCGAGTACCTGAAGAGGATCAATAGTGAGAGCCTGAGAGCTAGGTGCTTCATCTGCGAGGCAGCCCAAGCCCCGCTATCGAAGGACCACGAGAACTTAGTCGTCTATCGAGGAAAGAGGAGCCTCCTAATGTTGAACCTTTACCCCTATAACGCAGGTCATATCATGGTGGCCCCCTATAGGCACGTCGCAAGCCTCGTAGACCTCGAGAACGAGGAGGCTCTGGATCTCTTCACGACAATCAGATTGGGTCTGTTAGCTCTCGGGGAGGCGTTCTCGCCCGATGCCTTCAACGTGGGGATCAATATAGGAAGGGACTCGGGGGCGGGCCTAGAAGACCACGTTCACGTCCACATAGTTCCTAGATGGAGAGGAGATACGAACTTCATGCCTGTTCTTTTCGACACCAAGGTGATATCCGAGAGTCTCGAGAAGGTCTACGAAAAGCTGAGTGCGGCTCTTAAAATCATTCTAGAGAGAGAGCGACGCGCTTGAGCGGCGAGAAGTCAAAGCCGTCGATAATAGATTACTTAAAGAAGACAGGGGGCGAGGAGGAGCTCTCGTTGGTGGAAGAGAGGTTGATTGGTTCCACGAAGAGGTTCAGATTCAAACATGCTCGCAGCGGTATCGTGATAGACGTGGGGGCTCCCAATAAAGAGCTCGCGGAGAAGAAAGCTAGAGAGATCCTCTCCAGGCTATTCGGTGAAGAGGCGAGCTCTCTTGAGTGACGCTAAACGCTGCGTGGTCTGCGGGCGCGCCTTCTCGGAGGGGCAAGGCGTCATCATAATGCGAGGGGGCTTAAGGCTTCATTTTCACTCGGCCAAATGCGCTGCCAAGTTCTTCAAGATAGTTATGCTGGAGGCCCCCGACGTCTCATGCGTCGAGAGGCAGATCCAGAAGACTATCGCGGATCTCGAGAAGAGCCGCGAGCGCGTTGAGACCAAGAGGCTCTGAGCAGGCGCGTGATCACTCAGAGCAGACCTCTCTGAGAATTTCCCGCATAATTTTGTCTGCCTCTAGAAGCATTTCGCGCTCGAGCGCGAAAATTCTCCCGGACAATAGAGCTGCTCCCGCGCGATCCCGCTTTAAGGTCAATATTCTCGCTCCATTGACGAGGCTTCTATTAAAGGGCCTAACCCGTAGAATGCTCCCTCGTCTCTCTAAAAGCACAGGGACGCCGCTCGGGCCGGTCGATTCTAGTACCTCTACCAATTCGCCTTTTCGGTCACTCCGACACATGCCCTCGAGGAATCCGCTTAAGACTAGACACTCTCCCAGCTCCTTCGTTTTACTTAAGAAGCCGCAAGGGCCGCTGGCCTCGATGACCTCGTATTTTCCTTCTCTGAAATAATTTACCTTGAAGCCTTCTTTGCTCATAGCTATACCTATTTTAGAGGCTTTAACGCTGTCTTCGGCAACGCAGAATATTCTTGCTCGGCACCTTCGAGCCTTCATTTACTGAGCACCTAATGCGAGGCTCAGAAACACAGGCCCTCCTCACCTATCGGTTGCGGCGTTCTCTTCATTGCCCAAGGGAATTTTACCTCTTGTTGACACATATAAGAAGAGAACCGTTAGAGGCCCCGCCGAGTGCTAAACACTTATTTCGGCTGACTCGCGCTTGCTCCTAGGAGGTCCACTCGAAGAAGGTAAGAGCGTGATCACTATTGATGTCCGGCTCAGAGCGCTCGAGAAGTCGAACGATCTTCGTTGGGGGCGAGGACCCGAACGCCTATGCCCTGAGAGCCATCGTAATGCTGAGGGAAGCGGGAGAGGACGAGGTAGTAATAATTAAAGGAAGAGGCGAAAATATAAGCAAAGCCATAGATATTTATAATGAAATAAAAGAAAGATTGGGAGATGGTTTGAAGTTAGTAGGAGTATCTATAGGAAGCGAGAAGTCTGGAAAAAGGAAAGTCTCGTACATAGAGATATCGCTGAAGCTAGCTTAACTCCTAAGCTAAAAGCTCTCTTCTCAGCTCCTCGCCGCAAACTCCTATACGCTCAGGCTCCATGACGTAGAGGCCCAGCAGCTCCAACTCGCGCAAAAGACCCGAGAGAGTTCCCCTGAGCTCTAGCTCCCCCCTCTCGAGGGAGTTTATCTCCTCTTCCAGTCGCCTGGTCGTCTCCTCACTTACGAGCGTGGGATAATTGGACGAGAGAAAGGAGTATATCTCGATGCCTAATTTAGTTGGTACCAGGGCCTTGCGCACCTTAGACACAACTACGTAGCCGTGCCTAGCGAGATTCTCCAGAGTGGTGACATAGGTGCTAGGCCTACCAATTCCTCGCTCTCTCATCATAGTGACGATCTCGCCTTGAGTATATAGCGGCACAGCTGAGCCGCGGTGGAGCTCGACGCTTACAACGTCGGCCTCGCCCCTCTCAAGGAGTTTCTTGACGCTGGGGCGGGGCTCTTCCCCAAGCAATGCCAAGAATCCTGCTTCTAAGATCTCCTCGAGCAGCTCGGCCTCGACCCTCTTCCCGGCTAACTCGAATTCTACCTCATCGAACTTGGCCACCGCCCGCTTAGCTTGACTGGCCATGAATCTTCTGAAGACCAAGCCGTAGAGTTTTAGGTGCTTCTCGGTGATGGGTACGTAAGCTCTGAGCGCTCCGCTCAATAGACCCCTCTCCACCTCATCGGGGGCCAAGGGCGTGGTAGGTCTGATCGCCTCGTGGGCTCCCTTCGCGCCATCCCAGCTCCTCGGCGCGTAGAGCGATCGCAGATTCCTCTTCTCGAAGTACTCCTGGGCGACTCGCAAACCATCGCTCGAGACTCTAGTGCTGTCGGTCCTATGGTATGTTATGAGACCTGCTTCGAATAGCTCCTGGGCCAACCTCATGGTCAGAGGCGCCGCGAAGCCGAGCAGCCTGTTGGCCTCGGAGATTAGTTCGTCTGTGGTAAACGGTGGTGGAGGCGTTAGCTCTCGTATTTCGGAGGATCGCCTCCAAATACGGACTTTCCTAGTGCTCAACAATCTCTCTCTCAGGTCTCGTGCCTCGTTAGCGTTTGCGACGAATAAGTTGAGTTTTAAGTTATGTTCTAACTTAACGATGACCCGGTACCCTTTCTCGCGTTTCCATCTGTCGTACCGATCGACTATCCATCCGAGGACCGGTCCCTGAACTCTGCCCGCGCCGAGCCATCGTCGACCAAACTTCTCCCACAGCTTCTTCGATAAAGAGAAGCCGATCCAGCGATCGCTGACCCGGCGCACGACTTGAGCCGCTACTCTCCCCCGATCTATCTCTCTCGGGTTCTTCAACGCTCTCAGCACCGCCTCCAACGTGACTTCATGAAATTCGGCGCGCAAAATGCGCGGGGCCAGCGCGCGCAGCATCAAACTGACGTCCCAGGCTATCTTCTCGCCCTCCGCGTCCGGATCAGTAGCTATGATGACCGTCTCCACTTCCATGCTTAATCTTCGCAAGGCCTCGACTACGTCCATTGAGCTCTTCAACCTATTCGCCTCGCCGCACTTAGGGCAGCGCTTCGAGATGGAGCTGAAGACTTCGCCGCAACTCCGACACTTGGTTATGGGAGCGTAGATTGGGACGACGTCTCCCCCCACTAGGAGAGTGCCGTGGTAACCCACGTCGTCAATAGCGAGATCGAAGATGTGCCCTCTCGTGGCCACAATGAGAGCCAAATAGGCGTCCTTGGTATTCGGATCTATCATAGCTATTTCGTTGACTACGACGTCTAGGAATCTTCTCCGAGACGGTCTACCGAAGAAGCTCGCAATCGTTCTCGCCTTAGTAGGAGATTCTACTATAAAAAGCAATGACTTCGCCGGTTTCACCTTGTAGAGTTCTCCTTTCCTCGACCCCTCGAGCTCTTCCCTCACGGCTTGCAGGTCGAGAGTGCTAAGCGGGATGAGTCTGAAGCCTCGCAGATACGCAGAGGCCTTGGCCTGTAGCGATTCTACGGCCTCTCGAGACGTTTCTAGGACTACAGAGAGGCCGCGAGTCATCTTATCATTGAGGAGCCTGCTAGTCCTGCCGCTAGCTTGGAGATAGGTGAAGACGTCAGGGACCACGAGGTATAAAGACCCTCCCTCGAGACACTCAATATAACTCGAGCCGACTAGCATTCTGGGCTTCGGAGCCCCGCAGAGCTTCCTTCTCGCGTCCTCAACGACTCTGCCGACGAGCTCGAGGATCCTGCTCCCGAGCTCGGCCAGATCCCCCCTCAATTGATCGAGAGAGTGCTTCTCGAGAGCGATCTTCAGTGCGGTCAACTCGCCATGGGAGAGCCTCTCCACGATCGAACGGAGCGAGGCTACTTCTCTTTCGCGCAACGTTTCGGGTTCCAGGTGTGCCAGGACCTGTAGTAGTCTCTTGGGGCTTAGCAGAGCTCTCTCTAATGGGAGTCTATTTCTGGGGATACCCGCGAAGATCGCGTACTTTATCTTATCCGGGAGGTCTATACCGCGGACCAGAGTTCCGTAGTAACTCGAGACGCCGACGAGTACGTCGAGCTCTCCCAGAGCCATTGCGCGGAGGGCCCTTCTCCCGCGCAACGCCACCTCTGCGCGCAAGCCGAGTCGCCGTAGCTTCTCCGCGATCTCTTTGGCCTTCGCGACCCCTCGGTCTTTGGGCACGAAGATTAGACCACCAGGTCCCAATATGCTCACGAGCTCTGCCACGAGAGCGGGGAGCTCCTCCTCGTCGCAGAGTTCAAATGCATCAATGACATTTCTCATATAGTCGTGTAAGCCTCCCACTTCGAACCCTAAGAGCTCGCGAAAGAGCAACGGCTTGAGGCCGCTCTGCCTGCCCGTGGCGCTAGCTATCACGAGTTGGCCTACTCTCTTCGAGGCCAGGGCCTCGCTTAGATTGAGCCTGAGCCTCTCGACCTCTTCGGCCAGCCTCTCGGCTCTGCTTTGGTCGATCGATGCCCTAGCCAAGGCCAGCTCGCGCTTAGCTCTGATTATAGCCTCGGCGTTCTCAATGTCTTTCTCATCGAAGCCTATGAGAAGCAGCACCCTCTCTATGTTGACGCTCTTCTTAAGGATGGAGTCGACGTCGTCGACTAGCACCACATCGAATCTGAGCGACCTAATCTTCTCGAAATGACGCGAGAGGAAGGCGGACGTGGACAGAAATACGTCGTACTCGCCGAGGAGGAGCCCCTCCAGCGTCTTCTCCTTCTTGGCTTTACTGTTCCTACTATTATAGCATAAGATTCTCACATTCGTGCCGAGCCTCTCTCTCATGAAGTCTAGCCTTTCCGCGGTTTGAAAGAGTAAGTTATCTGTTGGGACAACGATGTAGACTTTTTTCCCTTGAGAAGCGGCGTAGAGCGCGTACACTAAGAGCAATGTACTCTTGCCCACTCCGGTGGGAGCCACCATGGCGAAGCTCTCGCCGAGTAGCAGGCGTACGCACCAAGATCTCTGGAGATCCCAAAAGCGGTGACCCACCACCTCGGAGAACATCCGCTCGAGAACCTCCACCTCCGAGTAGATGGAAGATAAATAAGCGAAGTAGCCGCGCGCGGCCCGCGATGAAGCTCTCTTAGCAATTTCTCCATACATATGTCTTCGATTAGAGTTCTGTATCGTAATTTCATCAAGTTTGCTCGAGTCGGGGAGGCAAGAGGAACAGGGCAAGCCTCGTTCGAGCCTAACCGAGGAGGCAGGCCCTCCACAACTCGGACAAGCAGCGTAATAGACGGCGCGGATCTCGGTACCCATAGAAAGCTCGTCCTCTCCAATGCTCGTGGCGCTGGAAACCCGATGAGAGGGCTGCACTGGGGGGTTGACAATATAAAGGAGGGGGCTCTTCGCTTCACCACGAATCGCCAAGCGTGCCGCGGCACCTCTAAATTTTTAAGCTCTTCTACGGCGTATAGAGGGGCTTGCGGCTGCAACAGGAAAAGGTGTCCGGGAATGGCCATAGGAGCGACGCCTAGCAATGTAATCCTCGTCGGTAAAAAGCCTGTGATGAACTACGTCATGGCTGTGCTAGCCCTCCTAAACCAGGGAGTCGACGAGGTCGTCATCAAGGCGAGAGGAAGAGCCATTGGAAAGGCGGTCGACACGGTCGAAATAATTAGAAACAAGCTGCTCGTCGAGAAGGTCCAAGTGAAGGACATAAAGATCGGGAGTCAAACGATCCAGGGACAGGACAGGACCAGCAGAGTTTCCACCATTGAGATAACGTTGAAGCTTGCAAAATAACGAGGATCGGCTTCTCAGAAACGGTTTGTAGTTTTTGAAATAAAATCTCCTTGAGATACTGCGGGAGGAAATTTCCACGATTTGAGGCTCAAGAAAGGCTCCGTGATCTACGATATCTCGTTGCTCCGAACCGGCAACCTCCCCCCGTGTCTGAGTAGACGTGACATCTGTCGGAGAATGTTGCTGTTGTGCGAACCGACGACAGTTCTCGCGTCATTTTTCGTCAAGGGGTCTCTCGCAACCAAGGCGTTCTTCGTAATTGGAAGCGGTAGTATTCTGTGCGAAGACCCAGCCAGAGGGGAGCTGGGCGATCGTTATTACGTGATCGAGAGAGATGCCTGGGCTGAAACCATAGTGTTAAAAGAGGAGAACTTAGGTGTTCTCCTTGAGCTTCTGAAGATGGGATTCGCCCCCAGGAGCCTCTGTCGAGAAATTAAGAGGCTCATCTGCGGCGTGCAGAGCGGGGGCAAGGGAGTTGAGGAGATGGCCGAAGAAGCGTGAACTCTTGGTTTTCTACTTTCTATCGTTACGTCATGCTGGGGAAATCCTGAGCTTCGATTCTTTGGTCGAGGAGGTATCCGCGAAGTTTGGTTTCACGCGCAGAGTGTCTAGGAACATATGTAGGCGCATCATCAAGCTAGGCTATCTTATTCCTCTGGACACCGATAATATTTTGATAAGAAGTTTTACAGAAGTTTTAAATGATATGCTACAATATTATTTATATATAAGACTAGTTAGGACTCTCGATTCTCCTCGTAGAGCTCAACTATGATTTTGGCTTTCACGCGTTCGCTCTGGAATGGCGGAGGTGTTGTGCCTAGATCGACGGCGAATGAGACGTTCTGACCTATTGAGTCAGTGAATCTGACCTCGGCTACGAACGTCTTCTTAGGTCCTTCCTGTAGCGTCCTGATCAGGGTCTCGTAGATCCTGCTGAGGGCCATCTGGAAGGATAAGGGGCTCGTCAAATCCTCCGGCCTAAGCTGAATATGCATGAATCCTCGGGCTATCTCGCCAACCCTAGCCGTACCCTCGAAAACGGCCACTTTCTTGCTACTCTCCTCCAAACGCTGCACCATCGTGGGCTCCGGCGCTAGAATATTAAATACTAATCGACTCCGCGATCGGGGGCTCCCTCTAAGACCTCATCTAAGAGGGCTCTTTTCCTTCTCCTGGCTTGGGACTCCTCGCCCGTGCCTCGAGTCACTATTTCGTAGAGCCTGGCGATCTTGCCCGGCTTGGGCCTCAGCAGTCTCCCGAGCCTCTGTATAAACTGCCTTCGACTGCCTGTCCCCGCTACTATTATGCCGACGTCGACATCCGGTATGTCGAGACCCTCGTCGCCGACAGAGGTCAGGACCAATACTCCGCTGGGAGCGGATTTGAACTCATCTAAGACCTTCCTTCTCGTCTTCTGATCCATCTCGCCGGTTAGTACGCAGGCGTTGAGCATCCTGCCGAGTTCCTCGGCCTGATCGACATATTGCGTGAAGACGAGTATCTTTGAGCCTCTGCTAAGTTCTTCGTTTACTATCTTCGTTAGCGCCTCGAGCTTCGCCCTCGAGCGTTGAACTAGCTGCAGCATTTCGCTATGTATCTTTAGCGCTCTTGACGCGATGGGGTCTCCGCGCTGAGCTCGCGTCACTAGCTCCTTAAAGGGAATCTCGCCAACGAGAGCCCTATATGCCCTCTTAAGGTTCTCGAACTTCTCCCGCTCCTCCTTCGTCAGATCAACCCTAATGAGCTTGGTTACGTAGGGGGCGAGGTAGCCCCACTGAGCTAGCTCTTGAGCCCCTTTGTGATAGATCACCCCACCCATCAAGGGGAATAGCTCGACGTGCTTACCATCTTCTCTGACCACTGTGGCGCTCAAGCCCATTCTTCTTGGAGAGTACATGTTCAGAGCTATTGTCTTGAACTTCTCGGCCGGCAGGTGATGCACTTCATCGACGACTAGAAAACTGAACCTGAGCCCGAGGTCCTCCACGTTCCTGAAGGCGGTTTGATAAGTTGAGACGGTTATCGGGGCTAGCCTCTTCTCCTCGCCGTAGAACCCAGCCACGAAGGCCTTAGGTGCGTCTGTGAGCTCTAGTATCTTCTCGATCCACTGCCATAACTGCTCTTTCGTGTAGACCACCACCAGGGTCCGCTCTGATAGCATAGCCATAGCCGCGATCGCCACGAGGGTCTTCCCGGCTCCGGTGGGCAGAGCGATTATGCCTCGATACCCGCTCGAGCGCCAAGCCTCGAGAGCCTCCTTCTGATAATCTCTCAGCTGACCTTTGAAGGAGAGCTTGTTGGGAAGAGGTTGGGCCTCAGGGAGACCTATTTTATCGACCACGCTTAAGCCCAACGACTCGAGTTTCTCCCGCAAAATGGGGAGGGCCCCGAGGCTAGCCCAGAAGACCTTTCTCGCTCTATCGTATTTGAGCAATCCCTGAAGCTGTTTCGCGTATTCTCCCAGGAAAACGCGAGGCCTCACGAGCACCTTTGAGCCTTCCAGCTCAAGTTCAACGGAGCGGCTCTTCTCCTCGTATTCCTCAAGGTACCTCAGAGCTCTCTCATCGACCCTATCTCCGAGATTCTTCAAAAATAATATTATTTCTCTAAGATCATAATTATTTTTTTCTGCTTTCGCGTGATTCAAAACAAATCTTATTTCATCTCCGTCTCGACCTAAGTAGTCGCTAAACTTGAGGAGCTCCCCGAAGGTCTCGTCGTCGATCCAACCGCGCACCCTGAACCTAACCGAGGGGAGTCGCTCCCTCGAGTTATTCCCACTCATGGTAGCAAAGCACCGCTGGATCCTCGTAGCCGGAGACTTCGCTCAACGCCTCCTCGAGATCCAGCTCTCGATCCTCGCAGATCACCCAAACCTTACCGCGCCCCCTCAATATTCTTATATCCATGCAGTCTCCCAATAGCTCGGTTATCCTCTCCCAGGGCTCATTCTCATCGGCGACGCGCGCTAACGAAGCCTTTACGGCACAGAGCTCTCCGCTCTCACTCAGAGCGATCGCGAAAGCGGCTCCGCGGCCCTTAGCGAGATCTCCGATCAGAAGGCGCGTCGCCAACATGAGCTCGCACTCTGAGAGAGCGGCCAGGGTCTCTTCATTCCACTTCTCAATTTCTCGCGGAAGCCGAAGGCAGTCCTTCGCGTAGAGGCCTCGAGAACTTGTCAATATCTCCATCGACCTCGATAATGTCACGAGACGTCGGCTCAGGACACGTTTTCTGTTCCCTGCGAAGCCTCGGCATTCATTCGGGTTGAGGCCCCTCTCCGGCTCTCCCCCCTCACGAGACTCACTTCCCCAGGGGCTTAATCGTGATGAAGTAGACCGTTTCCAGCGCCTCGAGCTCCTTCTTGACCGCTTCGACGTCTACACTTGGCGTCTCCAGAGGCTCGACAACGAAGATGCACTCCGCGACCTCGCCTCGCCTGATCACAGCGCACCTAGTCAGGATCTGGTCCAGCTTCATCTCGCGTAACCTCTCGCTGAGGTCGGCCAGCGCTCCCGGCTTATCGCTTAGTTCTACCTTTATCTCGTAGATCTGCTTCTCCGATGGCACCAGCGGCGTTATCACGAGCTCCTTCTTTTCGGTGTCGGCTATTGCGAGCAGGAGCCTGCCCTCTTGTATGCCCAGGGCTTCTCTCAGCACAAGCGGGATTGTAATCCGACCCTTAGGGTCTACCTTCAATATATTAGTTACGCGCATTCTTTTCACCATCCTATTTTAGCTTCCTTCTTCTCCTCCATCAGATGCTAAGTTCAAATATTAAAAAGTACTTATGTTGGCTCCCCGCTCGAGAGGGATTAGAGCTGCTCTCTCGTTCGCCGGGAAGCCGACGCGGGTGTGTCGCTTGGTTTTCTCGAAAGTTAAAGTTGGCGTCTGCGGTTTCCCCACCAGAGTCGATAAGCTAGTAGAGCTCGTGGATGTAATCGAGGTGCAGGAGAGTTTCTACGATCTTGTGAGCGAGAAGAGGCTCCGCGCCCTCTCCTCTCTGAGAGAGAGGGGCTTGATCCTCACGTGGAAAGCCTGGCAGACCATCACGCACCCCAGCTCGTCACCAACGTGGAGGAGGCTGCGAGCGCGCCCGCCTGGACGACTCGATGCTTACGGTTGGCTCAGACCCACTAGGGAGAACCTGCACGCCGCCCAATTGACGCTAGAGCAGGCAGCAAGGGTGGGTGCCGAGGTCGTGGTATTTCAGACGCCACCTTCTATGCCGCTGACCGACGAGGCGAAGGAGTGGGCGCGGCTCTTCTTCGAAGAGGTCCTAGGACTTGCTCGAGAGACGGCGATAGCTTGGGAGCCTAGGGGACCTTGGCGCGCCGAGCACTCGCTCCTCAATGAGCTATCTAAGAAAGGCGTCGTGGTGGTGACTGATGTGCTCAGACACCACTGGCACAGCCAGACCCTAGAGAGAGGTTTGGCGTACACAAGGCTCCACGGTCTCGGAGGGTCCGAGGTGAATTACAAATACAAATATGCGAAAGAAGACCTCTATAGGTTGAAGAAGTTAGTGCTTGAGGCATCTGAGAAATGCGAGCGCGTTTATGTCCTCTTCAATAACATCTACATGTTAGACGACGCGGTTGCTCTGAGAAGACTCCTGGAGGAGGGGGAAGCTTGACGATATATTGGCAAAGGTGCGATCTATGCCACAGGTACACCCCAGTCTCGGACTGCCGACCTTCTAAAGCCGAAGGAATTAAATTCAGGCTCTGCTATGCGTGCTACAAGCTCCTGCTGTTCGAGGGAACATGTGCGGGGGCATGGGGGGAGCTCTCCCCTCGGGCCTCGGCTACCGTTGAGAAGAGCAGAGAAGATAAATTTAAAGAAATAGAGCAAATTTTTGATGTATTAGAGTAAAAAACTAAAAATAATTAACCTGCGTTGCGGTACTTCGGGGAGGAGAGGTCCTTGAGGTCTTGGATTAAGGACGAGGTCCTGGCCGAGCGTGGAAGACTCCAAGTGGAGTGGGCCGCGAGAAAAATGCCGGTCCTCACGAGCTTGACCCGGAAGCTCGCTCCCGGCAAGCCCCTCGATGGGGCCGTGGTCTCAGCGTGTCTCCACGTGACTAAGGAGACCGCCGTGTTGGCCTTGAGTCTGAAGAGCTTAGGAGCCAGAGTGTTCTTGGCTGCCAGTAACCCCCTCTCGACGCAAAACGAGGTGGCTGCAGCGCTAGACAAAGAGGGGGTCGTAGTCTTCGCTAAGAGAGGGGAAACGCTCGAAGAGTACAAGCTGGCGCTAGGGCTCTTGGCGGACGCGGGGCCCAACCTTGTAGTCGATGACGGGGGGGACCTCCACGCCCTTCTGCACTCAGAGAGGCTCGACGTCGCGGCGAAGATCCGAGGAGGTACAGAGGAGACCACCACCGGGGTATTGAGGCTCCGCGCCCTGGAGCGCGAGGGGAAGCTCGCGTACCCCGTATACGCGGTTAATAATGCCCTAACGAAGCAGATGTTCGATAATAGGTACGGGACGGGGCAGAGCACCGTCGATGGCATACTGAGGGCCACCAACGTTTTGCTAGCTGGCAAAATCGTAGTGGTCTGCGGCTACGGTTGGGTTGGGCGCGGAATAGCCTCCAGGGCCAGGGGCATGGGGGCAAGAGTCGTGGTGACTGAGGTGGATCCCGTGAGAGCCCTCGAGGCCGTTATGGACGGTTACGAGGTGATGCCGATTAGAAGGGCCGCTGAGATTGGGGACATCTTCGTGACCGCCACGGGTTCTATTGACGTGATAACGTGGGAAGAGATGAAGCTAATGAAAGATGGCGCGATACTAGCTAACAGCGGACACTTTGACGTGGAGATAGACGTGAAAGAGTTAGAGAGGAGAGCAGTTGCGAAAAGATGCCCGCGAGAGCATGTCACCGAGTACATACTCGAAGATGGGCGCAAGCTCATTGTTCTGGCCCAGGGGAGGCTCGTCAATTTGGTTGCGGCCGAGGGTCATCCCAGCGAAGTAATGGACATGAGCTTCTCAAATCAGCTGCTGGCGTTGCTCAAGCTCTGGAGCGAGAAACACGAGCCCAGGATCTACTCTATACCGAGGGAGATAGACGAAGAGATCGCGCGAGAGAAATTGAGATCGATGGGGATAGAGATCGATAGCCTGACCGAGAAGCAACGAGAGTACCTGAGGTCGTGGAGGCTCTGAGGGCTCCTCACACCTCAAGGCCGCAGGAAAGTTGACGCGAGCATGGGCAATATCACTGTGGCGTCCCCGTGGACTACCGCGTACTCGGCCGTAGATTTGATCTTACTCCAAGTCACGGCCTCTCTCGGGAGGGCGCCGCTTAGGCTGCCGTCATATTCTACTGCCGTGGTCACGTACACCGCATAGTCTAGCCCACCGGAGAACTGGCTCCACCAGAGGACGTGGTGCTTACTTATTCCACCGCCCACCACGAGAGCCGCGACGCATTCCTTCACACCGAAGAACCTCTCACTCAACATCTCCTGATCTGCCCGCAGATCCACGTCTACGCCGAGCGCCTTGGAGTAGATGTAGACGTTTGTGCCGAAGGACCCATCGTAGAAGCCCGGAACAACGATGGGGATTTTCCGAGACCTAGCCGCTCTCAATATCGACGCTTTATCGTTTATCCTAGAGCCAGCCTCCCATAGTAGCTCGTGACCCGATATCTTTCGAGCCCTCTCAGCGACGTCGTTCATCAATCTCTTGACGAACCTCTCGACTAAAGGTCCATAGCTATCTCGCGGGATGAATATATTGCCGAGTCTGTGAATTCCTAGCTTCTCCAGCTCATAATCATCGGCGAAGAAGTGCCCTTTGATGTAGACTCCCCCCTCGGATTTGGCTATGTCGTGATCGATTGCGCCGCACGTGGTCACGACCAGATTAAAGTGCTCTTCCTCGAGTAGCCAGGCGAGCAGTCCTCTGAGCCCGGACGCCACGATGTTCCCGGTGAAGCTTAACACGCGGAGATCGCACTTCTCTCTGGCCGATCTCAGCACGCGACTAGCTCGCGCCACGCTTCCTGCCGTGAAGCCATGAATCCGCTCATAGTATTCAACGAGAGCGCTCGCCGCCTCTAACAGCTCGCGCGTCGGCAACACGTCTTCCACCCTCTCGATCGAGGCCACACTCGGAGCTTCGGGCAATGCTATTTCCTCCTCCCGATGATCGCGATCCTCTTGGCCAGTGCCTCCAAAGCTATGAGCCGCTCCGCGGCATCTAGCGGTGAACGGCCAAAGGACACGAGCCCGTGGCCCGGCAATAGCACAATGTCGCACTGGTCGGCGAGTGAGCTTACGCCCTCGGCGAGCTCTCTGCTACCTGGAGGAGCTGGGGAGCTCTCACACAAACGCAGAGCTCGCTCCTCTTCGAATTCCCCCTCAGGAGACCTAGTTTCTAAGAGCGATGTGGCCAGAGGATTATGCGCGTGCGCTACCCCTCCGAGGTCGCTCTTCTTACGATAAGAGAGCACGTGCATCATGTGTTCGATCGTCGGGTCCAGCGCTCCTATATAAATCCCTCTCTTCATGTCGTAGAAGACCAAGTCCCGCGGAGTCAATGTATGCTTCCAGCGAGAAGTGGGGGTCAGGACGATGAAGTCACCGCAACGTCCGCTGACGTTGCCACTTCTCAGCGTGTTGAGACCAAGATCCACGAGCAACCGCGAAACCTCTAAGACCTCCTCGATAATGCGCGAGCACTCGCTCATTTTTTAAGCGCCGTCTCCTTTTCGAGGAACGGGGAATATGAGTTATAGAGGCTCGTGGCGCGCACTTTCGCCGCTTGTTGCCACAGTGATACTGCTCTCGGCCACCATGTTGGGAGGCGTGATGTTGTATCAATACTTCAACCACATCATGAAGGTCTACACCAGCGAGGACTCCGTCGTTCTTAGCATCTCGGTTATCAGCTCGACTCAGAGCAATGCTACGTTTTACTACGAGGTCACGAATTATGGTAACGCTCCTGTGAACCTCAACAAGATCGAGATACTACGAGGAGGTGCCTTGCTAGCCTTGATAAATCTAGACGGCATGACATTAGAGCCAGGGTCTAGATACGCCAACATAACGACGGCGAACCTATCCGGTCAGCTCGGCACAAATACGTATGCTATAGTCCACTTCACGAGCCGAGGGCAAGCACTGATCTCTAAGCCCGTGATCGTGACTTAAAGACGGCGAGAAAGATGAGAGATGCGCGCGGCGCTTCGGAGCCCTCGACCACTTCGAAATTTTCTTTCCGGTTCGCTCTCACGCCTGTTCTCGATCCGTAACCATAGCGCGGCTCTGCCCAAACCCTACCTCCCGGCGAGATTCCTTGTTGAGCCTGTGAACTGCTCAATGAAAGGGAAGTCGGTATATGCGTACGATTTACCTCTTCTCGGGAAACCCGCGGTAAGAATCCTCGAGTTAGACAATTCGATCATTTACTGTCTCGATGAACCCCCAGCGGAAAACATCGAGCGAGTGCTCTCAACCATCTTAAAGCGCTCTCTAGGAGAGGCGTCTTCTGTTCAATTAACACCGAATGAAGCGTACTACGTAGAGAGAATATCGTCCGGCTTGGGGCCTCTCTATCCAATCCTCGCTGACCGTCTAGTTGAAGACGTCGCTCTCGACGGACCCAATGAAGCTTTGTCTGTTTTCCACAAACACATTGATGGCTGGCTCAAGTCCAACGTGATCCTCGATGAGCTCTCGGCGTCGCTCCTAGCAAAGCAGCTAGCTAGGATGATCGGGAAGCCTTTGTCACCGGCTACGCCCATAGCAGAGGGCGTGACGCGCGAAGGGCACCGAGTGGCTATCGCGTTGGGGAGCGACGTCTCCAGGAAAGGCACGAGCTTCGTTATCAGGAGAGGGGCCGAGCCCCCGAGCTTAGCTCAGCTCATCGCAAGCGGCATGCTCTCGCCGTTGATGGCCAGCTATCTCTGGCTACTCGCGGAGTTGCGAGGCTTTTTGATGATCATTGGAGGAATGGCGGCGGGCAAGACGACGTTGCTACAGGCCCTTCTCAATATGTTGCCAAGCGATAGGCGCGTGGTGACAATCGAGGACACCCCGGAGTTGCGTCTATTCTTAGAGAACTGGGACCCCTTAGTCGTGCGGAGTTCCTATCACCCTGGCGGCGAGGCTAAAGAGCTGGACCTCGTAGCTATGACCAAGTTCGCTTTGAGGAGAAGAGCCGAGCATCTCGTCATAGGAGAAGTGAGAGGCGAGGAGGCGAGAGTACTCGCTCAGGCAGCTGCTACGGGTCACGGCTCTTTGTGCGTCTCCGAGGGACATTCTGTAGTTATTCGCGCAGGTGAAGGCGAGAGGCGCATCCGAATCGACGAGCTCTTCGATAAGGTCGCGAGGGGGGCTTTGTCGCCGAAAGGCTTGAGGATCTTGGCACACTGCCCCAGAAGAAGGGGGGTTCTCTGGGCTGAGATTAGAGCACTCGTAAGGACTCGATGTAATGTATGGATCAAGCTTAGAACCTCTGGTGGCGCTACGTTGAGGGCTTCGCCTGACCACGTATTGTTGAGCTCGGACGGGAAGGTGTTGCGCTTCAGAAGAGCCGAGGAGCTGAGGAGAGGCGATGAGCTCCTGAGAGTCGAGTTGACTCCAGAGAATAAGCCTTGGTTAGACGTCATAGAAGACGTCGAGATAGAGAAGAGGAGGGGTTTCGCGTACGATATTGAAGTGCCGGGACCTCGAACGTACGTCGTCGAGTCCGTGGTCTCTCACAATTGCACGTTCCACGCAAACGACGTCAACTCAGCCATCTTTAGGCTTATGAGCGAGCCTATATCCTTAGGACCTTCTTTCATCAGTCTCATCTGGGCCTTCGCTGAGGTCCGGTCGCTCGAATCGAAGGGGAGGCGCATCGTCAGAGTAGTCGAGGTTCTCCCCGAAGGGCCCGAGGGGTTCTCACTTCGTGAGCTCTTCTCATGGAAGCGCGAGAGCGATTCTTTCGAGCCCACGACTGCTGCCGAGGTTGTAGCTAAGAGCTCGAGACTGAGGCTGTACGCTTCGTTGGAGGATCTGAGCGAGTCTGACTTGGTGGAGGAGCTTAATGTCAGGACGGAGCTTCTCTCGAGCCTATCCAAGCGCGGCGTGGGCGGACTAGAGCTTAGGGAGTACCTGAGGGGCTTTTACGAGCTCACCAGGAGGTCGCGTGCTCTTGCCCGAAGTGCTCTCGCTGATTCGAGCTGAGTCGAGGCCGTGGAGAAGGCTTTTGGAGCCTCTTTTCCCGCTGGCTCGCGAGCTGTATCCGAGGGCGCTCGCCACGGACCTCGCGACGCTAGGTCTAGCTCCTCTCATCTTCGTGGCCGCTCCGCTATCGATTCAAGCGAGAGCCTTCGTTGCCACGCTCCTCATTGGCGCTAGCTTAGCTGGGCTCCCGGGCGCTATCTACGCTATACTCAGAAAATTAGAGCACTATTCGCAATTAACGCAAGAGCTCCCCTTCATTGTAGTTCACGCGCTCGTTATCACTTCGAGCTGCGGAAGCGTCGATGAAGTGTTTCGCGTCGAGCGCTCAGGAGGCTTCCGTGCCTTCCGAGTCGAGTGTAAGAAGTTCGCCGTGCTTCGGTCTTTAGGAAAGTCTTGGGATGAGGCGCTGAGCGTACTAGAGAAGGAGAGCTCCTCGGAGCACTACAAAGAGTTTCTCCGAGGCCTTCTCATTGTGGGAACGACGAGTGGTAGAGTGCCAGAGTATCTTGAGAATTACTTAAGAGAACTAATGGACGAATTTAGGGAGAGGTGGAGGAGGTTCTGGGGCCTTTGCCTCGGAGCCATCGAGGTAGCGCTCGTGTTGGGAGTTGCGATTATCACACTGAGTATAGCGGCCGTGTTGGTCGACGCGCACCTCTTTGCGCGCGCGGTCAATTTGGTAACGCTCTCGGTGATGATAGCCGAGCTCTCTTTGATTATCTCGATAAACACCTCCAGGCCGGCGTCTCTATCATTACACGATGGGTCTCTTCTCTTGCCGTCAGCGCTAGGTGCGCTTTTCTCACTTGTTCTCGCGCTCAGCCTGATGCGCTCTGGGGCGAGCTCCGCGACGATCGCCATCTCGGCCGGCGTACCGCTCTTACTGTGCGGGATTCCTCTCCTCGTAGAGAGTGAGAGAGCGATGCGCCTTGAGCAGCGCGTTCTCCAAGCTCTCAGCGCGGTAAAAGAGGGAGTGAAGGCTGGATTGAGCTACCAAGATGCCATCGAGAGAGCGGGCATCGCAGCGATTTGCGAGCTCGCCGCCTCCTCGCGAGTGCGCAGACAGACTTCGGTCTTCGTGAAACACGTTGTGGAGTCGCTCGAGGAGTTCGGAGCGGCCTACCCAGGCTTCCTGGAACTCGTGTACTTCTCTCTCCACGATGTGGTGCTGCTCGAACGGAGGTTCAGATCGAGCAGCCTGCTCCTTCAAGCGTCGGCTCTGATAATTCCGGCAGTACTTTTAGTTTTCGCTATGAGACTTTACGCCTACGTCGCGCTTTTCCCTCAAATAGAGGGGGGGCTCGCCGTCGGGGCCGGGCTCTCTCAGAGCTTCGCGCCCAATATAGCGTTGTGCTTTGTGAGCTTGGGTGCCGCTGTTAACCTCGTCGTATCGAGCGCTGTAGACTACACGTCGCTCTCCACCGCGAGGAGCGGGCTCGCGTTGATTCTCCTCGCGGCCCTCCTCCGGCTCAACCCTTCGTGATACCGAGAGGCCTCATTCTGGCAACGAGCTTCGCTATTCCTGCGCGATCGGCGACGTGGGCCACGCGGTCGACGTCTTTGTAGGCTCCCGGAGCCTCCTCAGCTAGCACTCTCATTGACGCTGCTCTGACATATATGCCCTGTTCGGCGAGCTCCCTCAGAAGCTCGTCCGCTCTATATTTCCTCACCGCACCCTCTCTACTCATCCATCTCCCCGCCCCGTGGGGAGCAGTGTACCAAGTCCTTGCGCCCTGCTCCACTCCCACCAACACGTAGCTAGCCGTGCCCATGCTGCCCGGGATGAGCACGACCTGACCCACGGATCTGTGATCCTTCGGCACGTCTGGATGACCTGGTGGGAAAGCTCTCGTTGCGCCCTTCCTGTGCACGACGAGCTTCGTCCTTTTCCCATCGTGGACGTGCTCTTCGAGCTTCGCTATGTTGTGGGCGACGTCGTAGATTATTTCCAGGCCTAACACGTCGTCGCTTTGACCGAACACCTGCTTGAAGCTTTCCCTTACCCAGTGCGTTATGAGCTGCCTGTTAGCCCAAGCGAAGTTCGCGGCCGCCGCCATGGCCTTCATGTAGTCTTGTCCCTCATTGGAGGCGAACGGCACGCTGGCGAGCTCGCGATCGGGCGGGCTCACCCCGTACCTCCTCATCGCTCTCTCCATGATCTGTAGATAATCGCTAGCGACTTGGTGGCCCAGCCCCCTGCTCCCAGTATGTATCATCACAACGACTTGTCCTACGTGGTCGATCCCTATGTGTTTGGCTATCTTCTCATCGAAGATCTTGTCGACAACTTGGACTTCTAGGAAGTGATTGCCGCTCCCGAGGCTGCCCAACTGGGTTCTACCTCTAGCCTTAGCGGTGGGGCTGACCTTGCTGGCATCCGCGATAGTCCACGAGCCTCTCTCCTCGACGTGCTCCGGATCTTCAACTCGCCCGTATCCCCGCTGGACTGCCCACTCGACTCCCAACTCGAGAACCTTGTCAAGCTCAGCTGTGCTTACGCTTATCTTCCCCTCGCTGCCCAGCCCGCTCGGTACGTTAATTGTTAGCAGGTCGATCAACTGCTTCAACTTCGGCCTCACATCCTCGAGATCCAAGTTGGTCCTGAGAAGCCTGACCCCACAGTTTATGTCGTAGCCCACGCCTCCCGGGCTCACTACTCCTCCCTCGTCGACGTTCATACCGGCGACTCCACCTATGGGGAAGCCGTAGCCCTGATGGCCGTCGGGCATCACGTAGCTCGCCCCGACTATACCATTGAGACACGCCACGTTTGCAGCCTGCTCGAGGGTCAAGTCCGTCTTCATCTTCTCCAATAGATGCTCATCGGCGTAGATCACCGCCGAGACGTGCATGCACTTCTTGTACGTCTTATCGATCACCCACTCGTATTCTCCGACTCTCTTCAAGGGAGGGGTCTGCAATCTGCGTTTCACCGCCTTAATCTGAAGACGCGGACGCGAAAAAACCCTCCGCTTGGTGGACAGGGGAATGGACGGAGGAAGAGGAAAAAAGTGCGCGCTTCTCAGAGTTAGTTGAGAAGGTCACGAGAAGGTTGCTCAAAGGTTGGCGAGGTTCGATGAGAGGTGCTGTCGACGCACGTTATCGAGCTCACTAGGCGCGTGGTCATAGGATCGGGAGTCCTCGGCAGATTGACCGAGTATCTCCCGAGACATCTGAGGGTCCCCGGCTTCAAGGTCTTCATCGTGACGGGGCCGCACGTCTGGCAAGCCTACTCGGGGAGGCTCGTGGAGGCTCTAGACAACGCGAGATACTCCATCGAAGTGGCTCGAGTTGATAGCTCCGACGTGGAAGTGGCCGAGGTCGTGGCAGATGAGGTAAAGAGAGCGGGGGCACACTTCGTTCTCGGCTTCGGGGGAGGTAAGAGTATAGACGTTGCGAAGTACTGCGCGAGTAAAATCGGCGTTCCCTTCGTGAGCGCGCCGACCGCGGCTAGCCACGACGGCATAGCCAGCGCCTTCGCTACACTGCGCGGAACGGAGAAGCCCGTGTCGATAAAGACCGTAGAGCCCACGGTCGTGGTGGCCGATATAGACGTCATAGCGTCAGCTCCGACTCGGCTGCTGATAGCGGGGGCCGGCGATGTGATAGCGAAGTTCACCGCTGTTTTAGATTGGAAGCTCGCCCATATGTTGCGCAACGAGTACTACGGCGAGTATTCCGCCAGCCTCGCTCTACTCTCCGCGAAACACATCGTGAAATATAGAGAAGTCGTCGCAAAGAACAAGATCGCCGGTTCTAGGATCGTCCTAGAGGCCCTCATTAGCAGTAGCGTGGCCATGGGCATCGCGGGTTCCACGCGGCCGGCCAGCGGCAGTGAGCACCTCTTCAGTCACGCTCTCGATATAGTAGCAGAGAGACCGGCCCTCCATGGAGAGCAGACGGGCATTGGGACGATCATGATGAGTAAGCTCCACAGGATGAACTGGAGGAAGATCCGGCGCGTACTGAGGGAAATTGGTGCCCCAACGACCGCCAAAGAGCTCGGAATGCCCGAGGAGAAGATCGTTGAGGCTCTCACTATAGCTCACACTATAAGGCCCGATAGATACACTATTTTGGGAACGGAGGGGCTGACTTGGGACGCGGCCGAGAAGCTGGCAATGGAGACTGGAGTGATAGGAGGAGAGGACTTCTGAGCGATATTTTCCCCCCCATCATAAGAAGAATAAGCGTGGAGCTTCGAACTATGCTTGCGTCGGCCTACTTGATGGGCCCGCGGGGATTCGAACCCCGGACCTCCGCCGCGTGAGGGCGGCGTCCTGACCAGCTAGACTACGGGCCCTTCTCCCGTTTTTCGTTGCTTTGGGGCATTAAAGCTTCTGCTAAAAGCTCGGAGGTCTCACGAGGTTCCTCGCTATCTCCCTCGCCTCACCGAGCCTCTGATGATGCGTCTCGAGCCACTTGGTTAATAACTCGCCTCCCATGAGCTTACATTCGCCACAGAGCAGCCTACCGCTCTTACAGTCCTCATAGATTTTAACAAGTTCCTCATCACTCTCAACTAGGTGGTACACGTACATCTCGAAGACTGTGCAGTTATCGGGATCTCCACCAAATTTTCTCTGCTCCTCGACCGTCGCTCTACCCCCGGTCAGAGCTCTCATGAATTTAGACAATGAGACTTCTATCGGATCCGTCAAGAAGATCGCGCTGTCGGGCCTGCTACTACTCATTTTACCACCATCGAGTCCCGTCATGAATCTATGATAGGTGGAGGCGGGTCTCGAGAGATTAAGCTCCCTGTGTAATCTATCGACGAGGTCCCTCGTTAGCCTTATGTGAGGATCTTGATCCGGTCCCACCGGCACGAAGACGTGGTCGTATCCCCCATATTCGGGAAGCATTGGGTGGAGAATGTCGGCCGCCTGCGTAAGCGACGCTATTACCTTGGCCGGCGTGATCTCACCGTATACGGCCTCCATCTCTGCTCTCGTTACTTTCTGACTGAGCATCTGAGCAAGCCTGTAATAAGCCGGGGGTTCCACGTTAGATTGGAAGTATATTCTGAGGTTAGAGTCCTTAAGGCCCAACGCTATGGCATTTGCTACATACTCGTCGTAGGCCAGCCTCAACGCCTCGCTCCTCGGGACGCGCCTGACGACGTAGGCTTCTATGTCGGCCAACACCATGATTATGTGTATTCCGAGGCTTTGATAGTAGATCATTTGATCTATTAGTATCTTGTGACCGAAGTGCATTTTTCCACTGGGCATAAAGCCTGTGAGGAGAGCCACGAGCTCGCCGCGCTTGAGAGCAGCCAGCGTAACATCGAAGTCCCTATGCCCGAAGACGACGCCGCGCCTCATTAATCTGTGAGGCGAGTAGAGTGAGTTCAGTAGTTCTCTGAAGGGTCTTATACCGAATAACTTGAAGAGCTTCTCATAATCTCTGAGGACGACCTCGCCCCATGGGTCGAGGATCCCCTCGTCTCTCCGAGCCACAATATCGCATCCCCTCACGGAGACGCCGCGATGGAGGTACCCCCCGAGTTTAATATTTCTATTCGCGAGAGCCTTCAGAGCCTTCGGGCGAGGTAGGAGCAGGTGGTCGCCACGTGATACTCGGCGATCGAGATCTACGCTATTACATAGAGAGCGGCAGGCTTGTGGTCTCGCCCTACTACGAGGAGATAGTGCGAGAGAACGGCCTCGACCTGAGGCTTGCTCCCGAGATCGCCAGATTGAGACGCAGCCCCGAGATCCTCGATGTGAGATCGGGGGGCTGCTTGGAGGACTTCTATGTGATCGAGAGAGGGGAGAGCTTCGTCGTCTGGCCGGGCGAACACGTCCTTCTCTCCACGATAGAGTACTTGAAGCTGCCCGACGACCTCATGGCGTTCGTGAACTTGAGGAGCACTTACGCGAGGCTAGGCCTCAAGATCCCACCAACTATAGTAGACGCGGGCTTTGAGGGTACTATAACCATCGAGGTGATGGGAGGATCCTTCCCCATCAGGCTTTACGCAGGTGAGAGATTCGTCCATTTGATATTCTCAAGGCTCACGACCCCCGTGCAAAGGCCTTATGCTGGGGTCTACCAGGGGCAGCGGGGGATCAAGCCCCCCAATATTATGAGAGAGTGCTCGAGGCTCTAACCATCTCCTCTTCTCTACTCACAAAATTTTACATGCTTATTAATGCCCCAACTTCTCTCATCACCATCGGCTAATGTAAAAAGAAGTTGGGGTCGAGCCTTGGAGAGCGAACTACTCTATGCTCTGCTTGAGCTGCCGCTCGGAATGGTCGTAGTATTCATTGGAGCCTACATTTTCGTCAACGCGATCGAGTATGTTGGTCACAGAATGAGGTGGGGTGCGTCGTTTGTTGGCGCGATACTGGCTCCGCTCTTCACATCTATCCCAGAAATGGTGTTGTTCCTAGTAGCGGTATTCGCATACGGCGGCGCTGCCGGCGAGAAGATAGGCATAGGCACTCTATACGGGCAACCTTTCATGGCGTCTTCTCTAGCTTACGGCCTTGTCCTAATAGCTATGATATTGGGTTATAGAGTTGGAAAACGTAACGATATGGTCTTAGAAGTAGAGAGAACTCTAGCGATCCCCTACACCTTCATGGCCATATTATTCCCGCTCACATTATTGCCTGACGCTTTGAAGATACGAGCCGGATTACAACATGTATTGGGGGCGATCTTCCTAGGCTTCTACATCTACTACGTGACTCTAATGTATAGAAGGAGGAGGCTCGGAGTCGAAAGTGAGGAAAGTGAGGTTGAGGATCCCTACTTCTATAAATTCCTAAGGAGGCGAGGACACCCGCTCGGGCTAGCCCTCTTCCAGCTCCTCGTTGCAGTCTTGGTGCTCTACTACGGCTCCGAGATCCTCGTTGAGTCTATAGATGTAGTCTCAAAAGAGGTCGGAGTCAGCCCTCTCGGAGCCGCGGTGATTTTAGCCCCAGCCGCTACGGCGATCCCGGAGACTATGAGCGCTATGATATGGGCCTATCGTGGTAAAGATACGCTAGCCGTTGGTGCGGTGGTGGGTGAAAATATACTGTACGCTACATTCTATCCAGGTCTCGGCATGCTAGTCGTCCCCTGGCACCTCGACATACATGCATACTTGAGCGTGATGGCTACTCTCTCAATAGTGTTATTGATCCTCTATTACATCAGAAAGGGTTATATATCAACGAAAGTCATGGCTCTCGGCCTAGCTTGGTTCATCACATACGGCATCATAGTATTCGTGCTCCAAATCTGAAGCCATTAGACCCCTCTTTTTCAAATGGAAACCTATCCGCTGTCGTGCTTCAGAGTGAATGAAAGAGAGAACGAGCTCGAGTTAGCCAAACAAAATGTACATCGTGTTTTTGATATCTCGCTACCAAGAGCGTTGAAAGGGAGTTCCAGAGGAAGAGAAGGGGTTGGGGGCTCTTAATGAGAGCGCCCTTCCAAACGTTCCACTTGAAATAAGGGGGTTCCATTGATGTTTACATCGATGCTCTCGATCTTTTCCCCCGTAATTCGGAGGAGGCGTCTCGCGAGACCCCTCAATTTCAAGTGGAACAAGTACAGGTGCGTGTTGGAGGATAAGAGAAGCTTAGGGAGAAAGAAAATTGAGAGTCAAGGTAGCTTCGAAAGGTCGAGGGACTCTTAATGAGAGTCTACGAACGAGCAGTGTTTCCCGGGAGGTTCCAACCACCCCACCTCGGCCACCTCTACGCTCTCAGGTGGTCGCTCAATTTGGCCGAGGAGATCGTAGTAGTGGTGGGCAGTGCGGAGAAGAGTCACACGCTGACCAACCCAATGACGGCTGGTGAGAGGATCCTCGCTCTCAGAGAGTCCATTAAAGAGGAGGGACTACCATTGGAGAGATTCATCATAATCCCAGTACCGGACATACAATATAATAGCCTATGGGTGAGCTATCTCGAGACGCTGATCCCCAGGTTCCACTGCGCTATCTCCGGAAACCCTCTCGTCAAGAGACTGTTTTCCGAGAAAGGTTACCCCGTCCACGAGCCCCCTTTTTATATGAGAGAGCAGATGAGTGGGGTCCGTATAAGGAAGATGATGATCGAGGGCGGGAAGTGGGATGACCTCGTGCCGAGAGCCGTCGCTAGAATAATCAGGGAGGCGGGGATAATAGAGCGTATGAAGCAGCTACTGAGTACAGACGAGCCACCAACTTCTAAGATCTTCTGATGTTAGACGAGCCTTTCACCATCAATTTGAAGGGTCTCTCAGCCTCGCCCTCTACACGGATCTCGACTTCATCACCGAGCAGGATCCTCACAATCTCCACATTGGTCTGAGCGTGGAGAGTGTACCTGGCTCCTCTCACGACGCTCACCCCCTTCGCTAGTGCTAGGAGAGGTATGATCATGTCGCTCATGTATCTATCGAGGGCGGCTCCTGTGAGGAGATCCTCCAAAAGCTTCGTGGCGGCTTCTTCTCCGACCAGCTCCGCTCTCTTGCTCTTCTGGCCGAGCGAATCCGAGCCCAATAGGCTCTTCTCACACTCGGCCCAGAGAGTGATCCCACTACCGGGACCCAACGCTCCGCTCGGGGCGTGCTCGATTCGAATGTCGACATCCACTCCCCCCAATCTCGAGCGCAGATATTCTTCCGCGGAGAAGGCCTGCCTCCTGGCGACGTGCTCTGGCAGCAGCACGGCGTGGGATAAGCCTCTCACGGCAAAGACCCTCCCGCGCTCCTCAAGCGTAAGACCTCTCAACTCGCCGGGGGGCTCGCGCACGGCGTACCTGACGAGGCCGCCGCCGCGTGGATAGTGTCCTCTCTTGAGTAGTTCGACGTTGAGCTCTAAGCCCATGAAGCGCAGTAGGGGAACGACGATGAACCTCACATAATCTATCGTCGGGCTCCATGGCACATCGGTGCCCCCTCTCACGATGATTTCGACCGGCTCGGGGAGGAAGGGCAGCACCGGCATCACTGCTTGAAGCACTAAGGTGACGCTGCCTGCCGTGCCTATGTCGAGTTCGATCTTCCCTCCTCTTAGCCCCCCCGGCTCGAACTCGAGGACGGTGCTGCCGAGCTCGGCTCCTCGGACTCGCGCTCGGGAAAGCTCGGCTACGGCTCTGACTCCCATTAAGTGCTGTCTCTGGAGGCCGGGATTGCTTCTCTTGGCCCTAATGTTGTAGATTTTGATAGGTTTGCCCGAGACGGCAGAGAGGGCGAGGGCGGTTCTCAGTATCTGACCTCCCCCCTCGCCGATGCTACCATCTACGTGTATCATCCTTTCGACTCCTCTCGGCAGAACTGTTCCAGGATCCTCGAGATGAGTTGAGTGCTGCTGTTGGGCCACGTCGTTTCAAGTCTCTCGCTCACCCTAACGATCCTCACGTCCCTGAGACCCCGGGCTCTGAGCTCAGCCTCCAGCTCGGGCTCGCGCGGCCACTGGTCCGGGCCGAGGAGCACCACATCTGGTTTGAGCTCAACCACGCGCTTAAGGTAGTCCTCAGGATCGCCTAGATGAGCTCTCCTCACGGGCTTCAGGTTCTCAATAATGTAGAGCCTAGAGTCCTCGGGGACGATGGGATCCCTCCCTTTGAACTTTCTGACGCTCGAGTCCCTCGCCACTATGACGTGGACTTCGCCTATCTCGGACGCCTTACGGAGCAACCATACGTGGCCAGGGTGTAGGAGGTCGAACGTGCCCGCCACGACAACCCTCGGAACGGCTGCTCTCCTCCACTCGATCGAGATCCTGCCCAAACGCGCTAGTGCGTCGATCAGGCCCTCGGCGTACGAGACGGCTGCGAGGGCCGTCGCGAGATCCCCCAAGCCCCAATAATACTTCGCGTCCTCGAGGTATAGACGCGCTAACTCTACGACGGCCTTCTCCTCCGAGCTAAGTTGAGCTAGTTGAGTCTCGAGGAGCTTGAGCGCTCTCTCGACCGATGCTGCGTAAGTCGAGACCCGCTCTTCGAGTCCAAACTGAGCGCCGCCTCCGAGCTCACTCATCTCGCGAGACTACCTCCAGGCACTCACTCTCAACCGGGTGGAGCTGGCCAAGAATAATAATGGAGTAGGGCGGATCTCTCCACTCCCTACTTAACGCGCTCTCGATCGTCACATAGTATATTCTCTCCCGAGGCAGACCCAGCCTCTGCAACACGACGATCTTCTCCGAGGGGCTCAACGCGGACCCTCCGAGCCTCCTCTGCGCCTCGAGGAGAAGGCGCAGAGCTTGGCTCGGATCCATGGGACCGAGCTCCTCGTCCAAGTCGAGAAAGAGGAACGTGTGGCGCCCCCTCTCCCTATTCATCTGTACAAGCAGGTAGGCACTCTCGCTGAGGATCCCCCACTTCGGATAAACGACGGTCGCGCAGCCCCCGAGCTTGTAGATCGATAAGCAAGCTGCCGAGAAAGCGTAGTGGAGCGCGCTCGTGCCAGGCACGTAGATCGCCTTCACGCCGCGCTTCGCAGCCTCTAACCTGAGTGCAGTGTGTGTGGTGGCTACGAATGGGTCCCCGGGAGAGACCACCGCGAGGGCCCCCCTCTCAATGGCCTCCTTAATTACTTCCTCGCTATTCTCCTCGAGCAGCTTTCTCGAGACTGGGACCACTTCGGCGAACGGCGCGATTCGCTTAATCAGAGCTGTTAGGTCCCAATCCACGAAGCTCGTGTACGTCTCGACGAGAATGAGGTCTACCGATGATAACGCGCTTAGAGCCTCGAGAGTCACGTGAGAAGGCGCCAGGCCTGCGCCAATGAAGTATATGACCGGCTTTCTCAAGCCGAGGGCACCACGCCTTCGAGGAGAAGCTCGCGGGCCCGCCGGGATTCGAACCCGGGACCAACGGGTTAAAAGCCCGCTGCTCTACCTGGCTGAGCTACGGGCCCTTGAATTTCTCCTCTCTCCGCAGCGGTGTTAAAGCCTTTGCCCGGTCTAAGTCTCAACCGCCCGCCCTGAGGAACCAGCCGCTGTCGACGAGGGGAACGAGGCGCCCCCTCTCGATTCTTCCCCACCCAAGGGGGTCGCCTCTCTCTGAGAGCACCAAGTAGAGATTAAGATCGTTGGCGCCTCTTAACTCATATAGAGGTCGCCCGACCACCTTTGAGCGCGTGAACACTCCCTCGCCAGGGCCCAGGACCACGGCGATCCCCCTTCGCGGCTCAAGCCTTCTCCGGGAGATCATTCTCGCTAGAACATATGCTAAATGAATCGACGGTTCAAAGAGCTCACCTCTCATTGATCCGAGCAATATACCCGCGTGCGTGAGTCCGACTAGCGGCTCGCAACTTCGCTCTATTCTCTCGATGAGTTGCGAGAGGCTGTCGGTTACACAGAACAAATCGGTGGCATCCCCCCTCTTAACACAGAGCAATTCGTTGCAGTCCAGCGCCTCGGATAAACTCCGCACTCCCAGAGCCTCCTCCAAGAGCCTTAAAGCCTCTCCTCCGACTTCGCAGCTCCTCCTCACGATCTCTTTCTCAGGAGGCAAAGAAAGAACCCCTCCGTTGAGTGTATGTGAGGGTAAAGCCTAGAGCATCTCCGTAGCTCGTCTCGCAGTCTCGCTCTTCCGTATTCGGTCACCCCGGCTTCACCGACGCCGTTCAGCCTACTGTCTAGAACCTCGAGGTCCTCTCTTCGCTCGAGAACGTGATGGATCACTAGCTCGTTCTCTTCTATGCCTATGCTACAAGTCGCGTAGAGCACGTGACCTCCATCGCGAGCTAGCTCAACGGCCTTTTCTAACATTCTGACCTGTAACGATGACATCTTAGCCAGGTCCAACAAGGTCCTCACGTACCTCCTCTCCTCTTTGACTGGGAGCAGGCCCTCGCCGCTGCACGGAGCATCTAGGAGCACTTTATCGAATAGACCATCTAGTCCCCTCAGTTTCAACATATTTTCAAGTAGTACGACCACGTTCGTCGCCCTCATTCTCTGCACGTTGGAAATCAGAGCGCGGATCCTAGCTCTGCTCTTATCGACGCTCAGAATCGCTCCGGTGTTCTCCATGAGCTGCGCCAAGTGTGTGGTCTTTCCTCCGGGAGCGGCAGCCAAGTCCGCGACCAGAGAGTTTCTCCTCGGGTCTAGGACGTACGAAGCAGCCATACTGCCGGGTCCCTGTATGTAATAGAGGCCGTAGATGTGTTCCTCGAGGCGACCAATGACGTCGACCCCCGAGAGCACGCGATAGCCATGAGGAAGCCAACGTATCTTTTCGAGCGTCACGCCGCGCCTTTCGAGCCTCTCCTTGAGTTCAGCGCAATCGTCGATGGCCAGCGTATTGCACCTTATGGTTTTGGGAATTCCTCTCTCGACGCTTTCCAGGAACTCGGCCACTTCGGTCGAAGATCCTAAGAGACGGAGATACCGCTCCACCATGTAGGGAGGATAACCGCGCTCACTAGCCATGCGCAGTGCCTCGGTCGATATTTCGAGCTCGAATACTTGGGAGCAAGTCTCGCAGGAGCAGCGCGCGTCCATCAAACAGGAAGCCAGCCCTCTAGCTCCTTGCTGCCGCCCTCAGGCACTCTCAAGATCGCAACGATTTATAGGCGCTTGCTCCGCTGGGAATGGCAAGCTCGGTAGCTTCGGAGGAGGTCACTTTTGCCGCTCGGCCATAGAGAATTCGTTTTGGTCGAGTACACGGCTAGGATAAAGGAGACGGGCGAGCTCGTCGAGACCACGGACCCGGAGGAGGCTAAGCGGAGTGGCAAATATGAAGAGGACAGAGAATACGGCCCGGTTCTCGTCGTAATCGGCGAGGGCAGAATGGTTCGAGGTTTCGAGGAAGAGCTCACGAACATGAACGAGGGCGAAGAGAAGACCTTTACGGTTCCACCGGAGAAGGCCTTCGGCCTCAGAGATCCCAACAAAATCAGAGTGATACCGCTGAGGGAGTTCAAAAGATCCAACGTCGAGGTCGCGCCGGGCAAGGTGGTGAGTATCGGTGGAGTCCCGGCGGTGATACGTGACATCAGTGGCGGAAGGGTCACGGTGGACTTCAACCACCCGCTCGCAGGCAAGAGCATAGAGTATAGAACGAAGATCGTGAAGAGGTTGCTCGATGACGAGGAAAAGATCAAGTACCTCCTGAAGAGGAGGTTCAGGCCGAAGAACCTCGAGGGGTTCGCGCTAAAACTCGATAAGGAATCGGGGGTCGTGGAAGTAACTATTCCGAGAGAGGAGCAAGGAAGCCCGGATATCCAGCTCGCGAAAAGGGCTCTCGCCCGCGATGTGTTCAAGTACTTCGAGTGGGCCAAGAAGATAGTCTATGTGGAGATCCTAGAGAAAGAGCAGGAGCCCTCGAACTCGAGAGGCGCGGCTAGCGGGGCCTAAGCGGAGACTTAGCCTCTTCAGCCCCTGTTCTCAGAGCTCTCCCACGATCTTCTCTCATTTAGAGCCCTCTTCAACTCCTCGTCGGAGAGCCCCCTCAGCTCCTCAATCAACATATCGCGTGCCTCGCGATTTGCAACGAAATATTGGAGCGCGTAGCTACAGAGAGGCTCGACCGAGAGCCCCCTCTCGCGGGCGAAGGAGAGAGCCTCCTCGAGGAGGATCCTCGCCAGACCCCTCCCTCGCATTCTGGGCGGCACATAGGTTCTCAGGATCCTCAACTTCTTCGCGACCTCATCGACCTCGTACTCAAGGAAAGGCTTCTCTCCGGTCCCGGTTAGCGCCACGAAGAGCCTCTGGCTACGAATTATCCGCGGGCGGGCGCTCTCCGAATTCCATGTAGGCAAACGCGAGCTCCTCCTACGTAGAAGAGGACATCGAGAGTTCGAGGCATTTAAATCTGCTTGCGTCGGCCTACTTGATGGGCCCGCGGGGATTCGAACCCCGGACCGCCCGGTCTCTCAAAGCGAAGAGGTGAAGGCCCTATGAGCCGGGCGCTCTGCCAGGCTGAGCTACGGGCCCACCCGGTCGGAGCGCAGAGCGACCACCTCGAGGCGGCGCCGCTCTCAATCTATCACGTGCTCGGGCCGAGCCTATTAATCGTTTCCTTCATAGAGCGCAGCGCGCGCTCGAGCTTCTCTCTGCTGTCTAGCTCCACCAAGAGGGTCTTCGTGTCATCGACTAATCTGCGGGCTAAATCGATCTTATGCCTCAGGCCAGGCACCACGGCCTCGGGATAATCTAACGTTGATACGTTGGAGAATATGATCTCCATGAGATCGAGAGCACTCCACGCTTCAGAGAGGCGACCGGCTCTCACGTGCTCGAGTGAGAGTCTACGGAGCTCGCCAATGACGTCGCAGAGGCCCAGCAGAAATGAAGCGGGCGGCACGCTTAGCTCTAACTCGCTCGGCAGCTTGCCGAGTACCACGAGGTCGTGGAGAATCCTGGCCTCGGCGTATTCGGCTAGAGCACTTACGATCGGGCCTCCATAGAGCAGAGCCGGGCGCTCCGAGACGAGTGATGCGAGGGCGCTCTTCGCCTCTTCCAGCTTCCGTAGAAGCTCGACAAGGCCGGCGAGCTCGCCGGATATCACGCACGTGACGACCTTCCCCGAAAGCTTCACGAGATCTCTGGACAGCCTCACCGCAGAATCTCTCGCTCTCTCCAGTCCGTCGAGCTGCTCCCTAATCCTGGTGAGAATGACCTCAAGCTCTCCCTCTACATCTCCCATAGCGCTCTTCAATGTACCGAGCGCACCTAACTCGCGAAGGAGAAAGCCATCTTAGGGCATATAATTCCTTTTCGTGGTTAGGTAATAGATGCCTGTAACGAACAGTAAGTGGGCCGGTAGTCGCTCCATAGAAACACTTTCGGCATAGAGTCGGGACGGTGACTACATTGTGAGGACCTCGAGCCCCGAGACCTTCAAACAGCTCAGTCCCTCGGAGTTCTTCTATAGGAACAAAGAAATAGCGGGCTTCACGAGCCCGGCGCGAGCACTTTATCAGACCGTGAGGGAGCTCTTAGAAAATGCGCTCGATGCCACCGAGGCGCACGGCATACACCCTGAAATAATCGTGAGCATTTTGAGGGAGGATCCGAGCAACCTCAATCACATCACGGTTGAGGTGGAAGACAACGGGATAGGCTTGCCGCCTCAGGTAATCCCCGATGCATTCGGGAGAGTCCTCTATTCATCTAAGTACAAGTACAAGCAGAGCCGCGGCATGTACGGGCTCGGAGCCAAGATGGCCATATTATATGGTCAACTGACCACCGGGAAGCCCTTTGAGGTCTACAGCAGCACGCCGCGCTCCAAAAACATATACTACTTCAAGCTCTTGATAGACGTCAAGAAGAACGAGCCCATAGTGCTAGAGCGCGGAGTGTGGGAGAAGCGGTCGAACTGGCACGGGACCATAGCTAGGTTGACAATAGAGGGCGAGTGGAATAGAAGAACGCGCGAGCAGGTGTTAGTCTACGTCAAGAGGACGGCTATAGTAACGCCCTACGCCGACATAACGTTGTTGATGCCAGCCCTAGACTCAGAGGAGCGAGGAGTCAATGACGTCGAAGTTCACAGATTCCCGAGGGTCACCGAGCTCATGCCCAAGCCCCCCAGAGAGAGTAAGCCTCATCCAATGGGCGTAGACCTCGAAATGCTAAAGCTCATGTTGGCGGAGACGCGCTCGAGAACGCTGACGAGCTTCTTGACGCGCGAATTCCAGCGCATTGGCGAGAAGAAAGCAGGCGAGATCCTGAGAAGCGCGGGGCTCGAGCCCGATAGAGACCCGAAGAGCCTCACGCGCGACGAACTGAAGAATCTATACAAGGCTCTCAGGGCAGAGAGCTACATATCGCCAACGAGCGACTCGCTCTCGCCCATAGGTCCCGAGATAATCGAAGTCGGACTCCGAAGCGCGTTCGAGCCCGAGTTCGTAGCGGTAATCACGAGAAAGCCGAAGTCGTACGGAGGTCACCCCTTCGTAGTCGAGGGCGGCATAGCGTACGGCGGCAAGCTCCTGGAAAGGTTAGATAAAGTAGCACTCGAGAGCCTTAGAGGTCAACGGGGCCCCCTCGTAGTGTTGCTAAGATACGCCAACAAGATACCGCTCCTTCACGATGAGAGAGCAGATGTAGCCTGGACCGTGGTTGACCCCGAGAAGTTCCCTTGGAGAGCAACATACAAGCTCAACGAGAACGACGTTGTTGTCGTGTTGATCCACATAGCCTCAACCAAGGTGCCGTACAAGGGAGTCGGGAAGGAGAGCATCGCGCAGGTAGAGCCGATAGAGCAGGAGGTTAGAGTGCTCGTGCAAGAGCTGGCGAGGAGATTACGCGACTTCTTAAGCTCTAAGAGGAGAGAGTCTGAGGCGATGGAGAGGCTGGCCACCTTTCTAAAGTACATCCCGGAGGTCAGCCGCTCGCTAGCGCTCATAGCAAGCGACGGTTCGCGGGAGAACGGTGAGAGGCTCGCTAAGGCGCTCGAGGAGAAGTTGAAGAGTCTTGCCTACGAAATCGTTGGCCTCAAGAAGAAAGATGATGTGATGCGAGGCGAGAGGGCTTGACCTCGTATCCCGACTTCCAAGACAGCGCAGACCTCTCGGCTCGCAGAGAATCGATCACGATCCTTAGGGAGACCTTTACGAAGCTCGTTGCCATGATCGAGCGAGGCGACGAGCCTCGGCTCGTGTTACCGAAGAGAACCCTAGACAACACGGTCTACGACAAGAGGAGGAAGCTCCTGCTCTTGGGAGACAAGAAGATCACGCGAAGGCTCCTAGACGAGGGCGAGACGCGAAGATTCATGCAGACCGTTTTGATCGCCAGCATAATCTACGAGGCGTTGATCAACAACGAATACCCCACGATAAGGGACCTATTCTATCGAGGGAAGCACACGATCCCACCTGTGCTCGCCAACGACGAGCCCGTCAATACGTGGGACGAACAGAAAGAGAGCGACACAGTTCTATGCGACATAGAAGTCCTTACTGGGAAGCTCCGCGAAGAGATGCTCATTCTCAGCAAGGAGAAGGGCAAGGTCGTTGGCAACATGCGCTTGAGGAGCGGAGGCGACGTAATCGATCTAAGCAAAATGGGCCACGGCGCCTACGCTATAGAGCCCACGCCCGACCTCATAGAATTCTTAGACTACGATGCCGAGTACGTCCTCGTGGTGGAAAAAGACGCGGTGTTCCAACAGCTCCATAGGATAGGCTATTGGCGCAAACATAAATGCCTCCTTCTCACGAGCGCCGGACAGCCCGATAGAGCCACGAGGAGGTTCGTCAGAAGGCTCAACGAGGAGCTCAAGCTCCCGGTCTACGTGCTGACAGATTCGGACCCTTACGGTTTCTACATATACAGTGTCTTCAAGATAGGTTCCATAACGCTCAGCTACGAGAGCGAAAGACTCGCGACGCCTTCGGCAAGGTTCTTAGGAGTCATGATGAGCGACGTCTTTGGCGACGACCCTCCCCTCGAAGAGGTAAGCTCGGAAGAGACGGAAGACGCGGACAAGGTCGGCATTAAGCGCGAGCTGAAGGAGCGCTACGTTGAGGCATTGAGAAAATTCGGCTACAAGTGGAGACTCGCGAAGAAGCCCTATCTAAGCTCCGAAGAGAGGAAGAGGTTCATCATTAAAGCGACGCATAGAGACGTCGCTAGAGCCATCGAGCTCGTGGGCTACGACGTCGCGAAGGCGCTGCTGGGGAAAGAGCCTAAGATCAGGTCGGGGAAAGGTGGCGAGAAAGTCAAGAGATCGCCGGGTTATCCGTGGTTCAAGGACCCGAAGTGGATCAAAGAGATCGGGATCTTCTTGCTGACCCGTTCCAAGTTGGAGATAGAAGCGGTGGTCAGCAAAGGGCTCAAATTCCTGACAGAGGAATACTTACCGAGGAAAATCGAAACTAAAGATTGGCTGGAGTAAAAAGGATCCTCACCCGGTTGGGTAGTCATCTGGCACCCTAGCTCTGAAGTACATGCCGGTATCGGGACTCCGAAAGAGCCCTATCTTGACGGACCTCTTGCCTCGGGGACCGAGCGACCACACCTTGAGGGGCTCTAATTCAACAATCTTCCCGGTGGTCTTATCTTTGACTTTGACCTTCAACGTCGTCACCGAAATCCCCGACGTACTCGAGAGATATAAGGGTTCCTACATCGCAATCTCTCCGGGAGGCAGAGAGTTCAAGCATGAAGGTAAACTGCGACGTGAGATTCCACGATGTGCTCGAGTTCTCCGAGTGCGCGGAACACCCGTTCTTGCTCATAGCGGAACTACTCAGGTGTCTCTCGGATCGCGGCGGCGAGTACGTGGTCAGAGTACCAGCTGGGAGCATACCACATAATGTGCTACAGGAGTACGCGGACCGCTATGGAGCCGCGTATACTTTCAAGAGAGATAAAACGAAATTAAGAATTGGTGAGCGCGAGGTCGAGATCGACACGGAAGTCTACTTCTTCTCTAAGCGTTAGCGCGCTCCGAGGAGAATTATAAGCTCTCGGAAAACTTTCGGAAAAGCCTCTCCCTCTCCGGAACCTCGTTACCTATGGCCCTATGTAGACCCGGACACGGGCACATTAAACGAGGGATCTCGGTGAACTCTTGCGAGCTCTGTGGTAAAGCGGAGCTCGTGTGGAACTATCGTAGCGGCGAGATAGTATGCGCGGGCTGCGGCCTAGTTGTCGACGCAATACTCGCGTGCCCCCGCGCGCCTCCCGAGGAGCCTCGCCGATCTGCTCAACGCCAGCGCCCCTCGCGTTCTGTCCTCTCCTCTGGACCTCGAAGGAGCGCCTATAGAGAGTTCGCAGCGCTCGTGAGAGCGAGCTCTGGCCTAGCCTCTGGCAAGCTCTTCCTCAACGAAAGCGCCTTCCGAGAGTATTTACGAGGCGAGCGCGGGCGTGCGAGGTTGCTCTTGAGCGATGCAAGCGCTCGGGCTGCCGAGCTGCTTCGAGAAAACGGAGAGCTCGCGGAAATCTTGGAGAGCGTGATTAAGCGCTCTCCAAGGCTAAACTGTAGAACGGATAGAGCGAAGGCGGCTTTGGCCATGATGATATTGAAGGCTATGAGGGGTGAGCCGCTAAATGCGAGCGCGTTGAGGTGCGTAGCAACCGAGACGGGCGTCAGCCTCTCTCACGCTAAACGACTAAGGTCCCTATTATCGAGAGAGTTAAGAGCGCTGAAGTTGTCCGGGAGCCTTTCCGAATACTCAAGAGCCTTCTCTGAGATAGGGGCAAAGCACGAGGCCCACTCGACCTTCACGCCGCTTTTGCTAACGAACTCTGCCAAGCGGGAGCTGCTAGCTCGCCACTCAGCACAGAGCACGACGGTCTTAGAATCCGGATAAGACTCGCCGTGCCTGCGTAGATACGATAAAATAGCTTTTATCAGACGCGGCGAGGGGCCTTTCTCGTTGAGGCCTGGTGTTACGGCGTGACCGAGAGGATAAGTTCGCGAGAGCTCCGATGGTATTATGCCCAATAGCTCATCGTAGTAGACGACGTGGTCCTCCTCGGTGATGCTCTCCTCGTCTCTCCGAAACCTCGGGAGCATGATAAGGCGCTTCACGGTACGCGGCGGAGTATATTGTTTTCTAACGTATTTGAGTGCTCGAGATATCCTGGGATTCGTCAGCGATAGCGTCGAGTAGATCAGAGGTGCTCTCGCTCCTGAGTTGTAGCGCGGGTCGAGTTTCTCGAGGTAATTAGCGTGTTTCCTAGCGATGAGCCCTAACGCTCTGCGAAGCGAGGGGTGCTTACGCGAGTACTCCTCGAGGAGCTCCCATAGCCTACCCTCTTTTATCGCCTGCTTCGTCTCTCGGAGGACCAATTGTATCGCGTAGAGGTTGTGGGTGGCGAGGAGCCTGGTTCTCTCGGACGGTTCCAGCTCGAGCAGCTCGGTCACGTCCAACTTGGAGCACACGGGGCAACAGCAGGGGAGGCAGCTCAATTGCTCAAGACGTCTGGTTCCAGAGCTCGTCACGTATCTGCCATCGCGAGCGAAGAGGATGTACGAGGAGGAGTCGAAGAGGTCAACCCCCATAGCCACCGCGAAAGGAATCATCATAGGATGACCCGCTCCGAAGAGATGTAGAGGCTTAGCAGGGGGGATGTGCTTTCTCGAGGCCGCTACCATATCAATCACGAGATCGTATCTGTACTTCTCTAACATACGCGTGGGGCTGCCGAGCGCGTACAAATCGAAGTCGAGCTTAGCGCTCTCCGCGGCGCTCTTCTCAACGAGGTCTAAGTGCAGGCCCCCTTGCACCGGTAGGACCCAGAGTCTCTTATCGCGATCAAGCTTGTTTGCGACGGATTGGGCCCTCCGCAGTGTCTCTTCCACGGTATAGAGTGCCCAGTCTCTATCGTAGGAGTCGCCCGTCGGCACGTCGAGTATTACGGCTATATCGCTGTCTATCTCCTTTTGGAACTCCACTATGGTTTCGTTGTCTACATCTATGGAACCGTACTCTAGGAGTTGATATGCTCCGGAATCCGTCATGACTACGAGCTCGTGCGTGCCGAGTAGTTCGTGAATTGAGCCGCGGTGCCCCCGCTTGAGGAGCAAATAAGCGTTGATAGTCACAGCCTGAAAGCCGACCGCCATCAGTTCGGCGAGGCTCACCTCTTGACGAGCCATATCTATGACAGGGAATAGGTAGGGCGTCTCTATGGTACCTCTGCGTGTTCTGAGCTCACCCACCCTGCCAGCTAGACATCTTTCTTTCACTACAAAGATGGAACATCACCCCGCGCGAACTCGCGCGGTCTAACTCTAATTCAAAAATTTAACTAAAACTTCAACTTTTCTTTTTCTTGGATTCCAAGTACTCGGTGTAAATGCTATATATTTTGTGGGCCAAAGGGCCGCTCCCCTCTACCCCTTTCTCCGTTACTTTCACGCTGTTGAGTATTACCACCATGCCGGCCTCAGGTATGACTCGCATATCGGCCTCGCGGAGGTTCAGCTTGCTAGCGACTATGCTGGCAAATTCCTCGGGGTCGAAGAGAGGAGCCTCTAGAGCCGAAATCGATATTATACTATCGTGAAAGAGAAACATGGTAGGGAAAGTGTTAACGGAGTCTGTGGCGTCCTTCAAGAGAACATTAAATGTGTTCGTGTCGAAGCCGTAGAGCTTTCCTCGAATCACCGTACCGTCTTTCAATCTCACGCTCACTTCTTTATCGAGTAGAGCGTTGAGCTCGCTCATGAATCTTCTGGTCGCGCTTGAGACGCTCACCGAGACCTCACCCCTTTCTCGGGAGCTCTGGGCGTCTATGTCGGCTAAACCGATAAATAATGCTACGTATCGTCGAAAGTTCGACAATGAGAGGCCAGATCTCATGATAATGGCGCTTCGTGTGAGAGGGCTCGAAACCTCCGCTATACCGAAAGTCAAAGTGCTCGCTTGCGATGGCTCGAGCGGCGAGGACGTGTTGGTGGAGTTCCACGAGGAGTTTGGGCTCTCTTACGAAATCGGCGAGGAGCTCGAGCTCGAGTTAACGTATTCCCGACCGGAACTCAAAGAGAGAAAAGATTATTGTGGCAGAGCATTCTTGTACTCAATAAAAGAGAAGGAAAATAAAAAAGTCTACCTCTTCTCCATAGGCGGCTTCATTCTAAGGATAGCGAGCCCTCGAGAATTGGCAGACCTCGAAGTGGCCAAAGAATACTACTTCTGTCTCAGGAGGGCGCGCCGCGCGGTCTAGACTCGACGGACGGGAGAGAAGCGGTCCGCAACCATGAAAAGGGCGACTCACATATTATTCGGGGTCGGGCTGACCCTTTTTGTTCTAGATCCTAACGCCGAAGACGCTCTCTTGACCGTCGTCTCAGCACTGTTAGGGAGCTTGACACCCGATGTGGATCTACGCGTAGGACATAGAAGAACTCTCCACGGACTCCCATCTTTACTTGCGACCTCGATAGGAGTATACATCCTTGCGCAGCACCTGTCGGAGCTCGGCTCTCCCTTCCTCTTCGCCCTCTCCTATGCCCTCTCCTACGCTTCGCACTTGGTGCTCGATGGCTTAACAAAGCGCGGCATCGACGCCCTTTGGCCTCTGAGACGGGGAAGCTACGGACTCGGCGTGTTGCGTTACGATGACCCCCTCGCCAACGCATCGCTTTCGGTCGCGGGAGCGCTCCTGTTGCTCGCGTGGGCGCTGGGAGCTTACTCGCTTCGTTGAAGAGGGCGCAAGCGCGATTGCGAAAACACCAGATAAATGAGCAACAAGCATAATTAACCTAGGCGAGAGTGATCCCTCGCGCGGTGCAAGAGAAATGAAGGTGAGGATCGACCCTAGAGACCAATGCCTGGGAGACGATATATGCGTAAATCTATGTCCAGCCGTGTTCGTTCGCTACAGCGACGGCAAGGCCGCGATCGTGGAGGCATATCGCGTGGCGGGGAACATAGCCGAGGGCGAGGTCCCCGACGCGCAGAGCGACTGCGTCAACACCGCTGCGCAGTCCTGCCCGGTCGGGATAATAATCGTGGAGTAACGAGTGGGGGTGCTGCGAGCCAACTAGCGTTTTTTCCCCTCGACCTCCTCGAATGTTCGGGCCCCTTCGAGAAGGATGAGCGGGCCCTCAGTTGGTAAATATATTTTCCATCGACGACTCAAGTGAGCGTCGGGCCGGAGGATTTGGTGGAGCGAGGAAGGGAGAAAAGAGCAGAAGAACACGTAGGCAAGATCCCCATAGCCGAAGTCGTTAGGAAGATCATCGACTTGAACATCCCTCTCCTCGAGTGCCTCAGAATGGGGGTCGTCAACTATACCTGGGCATCAGAGAAAATAATGAGCGAGGTCCTCAAGCTCTCCGGACGCAAGAGAGTCAACGTTGATGCCATAAAAGCTGCATTGATAAGATATCATGATGAATTAAAGAATGAGGCTGAAATAGAAAGGAAAAGTGTGATCGAGGTGCTGGCTCGAAGCTCGATCGAGCTCCAAGACGATATAACCGTCATCACCATCCGGAGGCACGCGGCAGAGCAGCTCATGCCGGACCTACTGAGACTCGCTTCCGAGAGCAGATTCTTCAGTCTGGTCGAGTCGAAGAGATTTTATACCGTGACGATCAGCTCAGAAGACGCCTCTAAGATCGTCCGCAAATTGAGCGAGGAGGAAGTGCTTGAGCAGCTCACAGGTCAATCGATAATAGTCCTCATAAGTCCACACGAAATAACCACAACTCCCGGCGTTATTAGCCACATCTCCAGACATCTATTCAATAGGGGCATAAACATAACGCAGGTGATAAGTTCTTACACCGACACAATGATAGTAGTGAGTCGAGATCAGGCGATCAAAGCCCTCGAGGCCCTCCAAGAGATCGTGGAGAGCTGCAGAAAGCTGGTCTCAGCTCACGCGTCGAGAACCTCCACGGCTCGGTCTTCGCAAACGTAGCCCTCGAGCTTCAATTTAAAGCGTTTGGCAAACGAGCACAACTCGCTGAGAGGAACGAGAGCTTCGCCCCCTCCCTCGAGCTTTATGTAAGCGTTCTTGCCCCATATCTCCACCCGAGCTCTCGCGCCCTTCTCTTCGCCCTCCCCGCCGAAGGCTCCTCACCGCTCTTTCTCATTTTCGACGCATCGCTCAGCCGAGCGGATCAGCGCTTCCGAGAACGCGCGCACGCGAGAAGGTTAAAATATTCTCTCCCCGTTGAGGCGGTACCTGCGAGGGAACACGAAGCCTCTCTAGAGCTCAGAGCGCGTGGAGTTGTATGAGACTTACGCGATTGCTCGCGGCGACTCTCGGAGCACTCTTAGTGCTCGTGTTATTGGCCGGGTACTTGCTCCCACTGATTGGATCCCTTCTGGAAAAGAGTTACGAGGTAAGCTCCGAGGGGGTCTACGTGTTAACCGAAAGCAGATGGACCAGAGTCAAACTCGACGGCTACTTCTGGTCTCCCCCCGACAACGGAGGCTATATAGTGTACTTCAATAATCTGAGGTGTCCCGCCTGCAGAGCCTTCGACCCAACTTGGGAGGACTTCGCTAAGAAATATGGGAGAGAGAACTTCACGCTCGTCGAAGTGGTGTGCACATGGTTCGCGATCTCATGCTCAGACCCCACCGCGCGCGCAACTTTCAATGCGTATTCGATTTATCAGAGCCCCACCCTGATGGTAATATACAACATGACGATACTTTATAAGGGAGTCCCTCCCACTGCCGCAGACGAGATATTCAAACTATTCAATGAGGCTATAACATTTTACCGCAACGCCTCTCTGGCTGTCGCTGGGGAGTAGAGTTGGGGCCGCTCTTCCTCGGAACATGGAAAAGGCGTGTACGAGAGATTCACCACGCGCACTCTACTCGAAAGCTCGCATAGCATCTCTCGGAGCAACCACATCGCGGCTCTCATCTTGGCTACGGAAAAAAGAGGCCGTCCCCGAGGCGCGAGTGAGCTCTCAAGGTGCTGTAGACCGAGATCCATACCGATCAAGTAAAGCTCGCGCTCAGCTAGCGCGCCAGCTAGCGCAACAGCGCGGTCGCCGTCGGTGAAGCCCTCGATGTCGTAGACTGGAGGCGAGGAGCCCACTTGAGAAGTCAGGAGGATTCGCGCCCCCCCTCTCAGGAGAGGGGGGACGAGCGAGAGGAGCTCTCGCAAGTTATCACCGTGCGCGTGAATGACCAGAACAGCTCGAGATGACGCGTCGAGCAACTCGGCGAGGCTTAAGCCGTCGAGATCCGTGACCACGATGTTAGGCCGCGCACTGAGCAAGCGGTAAGCGCCGTCGGCCGCTACGACTACGCAGTCTTTTTCTTCAACAAGGGCCTCGACCAGAGCCGACTTCGCTCTTAATGAAGGCCCGGCCCCGGCCGCAACGAAGCACTTTCCTCTCTCGAGCTCATTGGGTGAAAGCAGGCGCTCTCTGCCGTATTTCACGGCCAAATGTCGAGCTAGCTCTCTTGCCCGCAGGTCTGAGAGATAATCTATGCCTGTCCACGCTCTGACCAGCTCATAGAGGTCGCGCCTCATGATATATCAACGAACTCCTCTTTTCTCGACACGATAACTTGGCGATAGGGTCAAGGGGTGATTTGCCCTCACGAGGTCCAATCTTCTTCTCGAGGTCGAGCTCGGGGCGTTCTTTAGGTGGGCCGGGTTCTCGCGGGCCAGCTTTATTGCGTCTTTAATCGCCTTCGCGTAGAGTTCGACAATCTCGAGGGGCTCTGTCTCGGTGAACTCTATCATCAGAGCCTCCTCAATTATCAAGGGGAAATAAGTTATTGGTGCGTGGAGGCCCTGGTCCAGAAGGAACTTAGCGACATCGTTAGCCGTTACCCCCGTCTCCTCGGCCAGCTTCTTCGCGCTAAGGACCACTTCGTGCATTCTCGGCTTGGAAGGAGCCATAGGCAAATCTATCCCATCTACTCCTTCTATTAACTTTATGAAGTAATTCGTAGACGCCACGGAGTTCGCCGCCGCCTCGCGCAGACCGCGAAGGCCGTGGCCGAGTATGAATATGTACGCGTAAATTAACGCGGGGAGATTGAAAAGCGACGAGGTCATATCGCCCACGCTTCTGCTGGGTCTTCTCAACACGTAGCGACCGCCTACTTGGGCGATCACGTAGCCGGGCAGGTACTCGGCCAACTCCTCCGTGCAACATAGAACTCCGGCTCCCGGACCGCCGCTACCGTGGGGGGCCGAGAAGGTCTTGTGCACATTGAGATGCGCTATGTCGAAGCCCATGTCGGCTGGTCGCGCCCAGCCCATTATTCCGTTCAAATTCGCTCCATCGTAGTACATTAAGCCGCCGACGCCGTGGACGATATCACAGATCTCCGTAACCCTTTCCTCGAAGAGGCCCAGAGTGTTCGGATTGGTGAGCATCATGCCCGCGGTCCTCTCCGTGGCGCTGAACCTGAGGGCCTCGAGGTCCACCAGGCCGTCGCGTCCCGTGGGAATTCTTACGACCCTGAAACCACCCATGGCCGCACTGGCTGGGTTCGAGCCATGAGCGCTATCGGGGATTAGGATCTCGTCCTTGTGGGCTCGCCCTTTGTCGCGCTGATAGGCCTTGATCATTAACACGCCCGCCAGCTCACCCGAAGCGCCAGCCGGCGGGTGAAGCGAGCATACCGGCAGACCTGTAAGTTCGGAGAACCAGGTCTGGAGCTCATAGAGAAGCTCGAGGACTCCCTGCGAGCTCTCCAACTCGAGCATCGATTGGTGCAGCTCCGCGAGCTCCTCCGACAGCAGCATCTTCCAGGCCAACCTTGGGTTGTACTTCATCGTGCAAGAGCCCAGAGGCGTCGTGCCTGTGTCGACGCCGAAGGACTGCTGCGAGAGCCTAGTGAAGTGCCTCACGACCTCTAACTCCGAGAGAGAGGGTAGCTCGAGGGACTCGCGCGCGAGCTCTCCGAGCTCTCTCAGAACTCTCTCAACGAGTTGAACTTCGACCTCCCCAAGAGGAGCGAAGCCGGTCCTCTCGCGAAGCGGAAGCTCGAATATTAGGGGCTCGTCCCAGTCCGCTTGCCTATACCTCATTGCTCCTCACCGATGGCCCGCGACAGGGTTCTCGCGAACTGCTCTATCGTGTCGGGGCTATGGACCTCTGTGAAGCAAGATTGAGCGAGCCTCTCTGTTCTCGAGAATAGGGAGAACGGGACGAAACCCTCTTTGAGCACTCTCGCGTAGATCGCTCTCGCGTCCGAGCTCGGCGGGAGAGCGTACACTATGTTCTTGTAGTGCCTCGAGTTGGGGTACTTGAGCGCAACGCCCCCCCTCCTCAGGTGCTCGAGCCCAAGCCGAGATCTCTCGTAGATCAGAGAAGCTATGTAGCGCAGCCCTCGGCCCCCGAGGAGCGAAAGATGCACGGCCGCTGCGATGGCGTTGAGAGCAGTATTAGTCGTTATATTGCTCGTCGCCTTCTCTCTCCTTATGTGTTGCTCTCTCGTTTGGAGTATCAGGGCGTAAGATCTTCTGCCGTCGACGTCTAGCGTGGCGCCGACGAGCCTTCCCGGCAGCTGTCTCAAGAGCGCCCTGTCCATCTTAATGCCGAGTATCCCGAGCCTGTTGCCTCCTCCGTGCATCGGTAAGCCCAGAGGCTGCCCCTCAGCCACCACGACATCGGAGCCAAGCTCGCCGGGTGGCTTGACTAGAGCCATCAGCGTCGGCTCTACGATCGATATAGCGAGAGAGCCGAGCGAGTGCGCGAGCTCTATCCCCTCTCTCAATCTATCGTGGAGGACCCCCTCCGAGGTAGGTAGCTCAAGAATTACCGCGGAGGGCTTGATCTTTCTGCCCTTGTCCTCGAGATCTCCGAGGTCTGGTGCCCCCCTCTCATCGATGGAGTATTCGACCAGGGTCACTTCTGGACCCCTTAAATAGGTAGCCAAGACCCTTCTATACGATGGGTAGAGGTTCGATGGAATCAGAACGGCCTTTGAGCCCTTGACTCGTACAGCCATGAGAGAAGCCTCGGCCAGCGAGGAAGCTCCATCGTACATGCCAGCGTTAACCACATCTACGCCGAGGAGCTCCGCGACCAGGCTCTGGTATTCGTAGAGGGCTTGTAGAGCTCCCTGATTAATCTCGGGCTGATAGGGCGTGTAAGCCGTGAGGAACTCCCCTCTCGATAAGATATACAACGTCACCGGGTGAACGTAATGCGGGCATGCCGGGCCTCCTGCGAAGATCCTATCTAGATTGACTCGCGGCCCGCGCTCCAATCGCTCTCTGATTCTTTTCTCGACCTCCCAAGGAGGGCTGGGCTGAGGCGGGATAGACCTGAAGATCGCTCTATCTAGGAGATCACGAGGTATCGCGGCTTTCATGAGCTCTTCGATTGAGCTCACGCCCAGCGAGCTTAGAGCCCTGGCTAGCTCTGAGGCGTTTGGAAGCCATGGATGTAGCGTAGCTTTGACACCTCGTCCGCGACTCTGCTATGCGCAAAAGCCGTCTAAGCTCTTAAAGCTCTCTGATATATTCTTCCTCGTCCTCACTGGGCTCGCGGCGAGATGAGATGAGGCGCTCCGGTGGGCCGGCTACGCGCCTCGTTAAGATCGCGATTTTCGCGATCGTCGCGCTGCTGGCGCTATTCTCGATTCACTCAGCGCTTGAGGGGAGAGCGCTCGTAGCTGTCGTCTCGGGATCGAGCATGTTGCCCCTTCTGCGTAGTGGGGACCTGGTCTTCGTCGAGGCCAAAAAGTCCCATGAGATAAAGGTTGGTGACATAATCGTGTACAGAAGTGTGCGCGGGCATCTTATAATACATAGAGTAATCGGCGTAGTGGACGCTGGAACCGGCGTAGAGTTTGTCACGAAGGGCGACAGCAATCCATTCGATGACAGCTTCCTCGGGGAATACAGAGTCGGGCGCGGCGTTCCCTACGAGCGCGTGGTAGGAGTAGTGTGGTCTCCGCTAGGCATACCATTCAAGTTACCCTACGTAGGCGTGCTCGGCTTATTATTGAGAGCCGCTAACTAGGGACACTCGACGCCCGATCAGCGGCGAGGAACGATGAAGGTGGTCTTCATCACTGGTGGGGTGATGAGCGGCCTAGGTAAGGGGATAACCACCGCGAGCATCGCAATGCTGTTTTCTAGAATGGGCTACAATGTGACTGTGGTGAAGATAGACCCCTACATAAATGTTGACGCTGGCACGATGAATCCCTACATGCACGGCGAGGTCTTCGTCACGGAGGATGGAGGAGAAACGGACCTCGACATAGGCCATTACGAGAGATTCCTCGGGAAGAACCTCTCCAAGAGGAATAACATCACCACGGGCAAGATATACTCGAGGGTCATAGAGAAGGAGAGGCGCGGCGAGTATCTTGGCCAGACGGTCCAAGTGATACCGCATGTGACGAACGAGATAAAATCGGAGCTCCTCGAGATCGGGCGCTCTCAAGGCGCAGACGTGATGTTCGTCGAGATTGGAGGCACGGTCGGCGACATAGAGAGCTTGCCCTTCCTCGAAGCGGCCAGACAAATGCTCGTGGAGATGGGGCAGAGCAATGTTGCGTACGTGCACGTGGCCTACGTGCCCATACTCCCGCAAACTGGCGAGCACAAGACCAAGCCGCTCCAGCATAGCGTCAATGAGCTCAGGAGGATCGGTATCCAGCCCAACATCATAGTAGCGAGGAGTCCGAGACCCGTAAGCCGCGCGGTCAAGGAGAAGATAGCGCTCTACGCGACCGTCCCGAGACAAAACGTGATCGATAACCCGGACGTCGAGATCGTGTACGAGGTGCCCCTGATCTTAGCTCGCGAGGGTCTGCCGGCTAGACTGACCGAGACTTTGAGGCTCGAGTACCGAGAGCCGGAGCTATCGGATTGGAGACAATTCGTCGAGCGCCTGAGAAGCGCCAATAGGAGAGTCAGGGTCGCTATGGTGGGCAAATACACCGAGCTCCCCGACAGCTACCTCAGCATCAGAGAGGCCCTCGTCCACGCCTCCGCTGTCGTGGAGGCGAAGGTCGAGCTCAAGTGGATTGAGGCCACGAATGTGGAGCACGGGAAGATTGACATCGAGGAAGCTCTGAGCGACGTCGATGGGGGGATAATACTGCCTGGCTTCGGTGCGCGGGGAGCAGAGGGCAAGGTCAAAGTCCTGAAGCACGTGCGCGAGCACGGGCTCCCTCTGTTGGGCATATGCTATGGCCTCCAGCTGGCCGTCGTAGAGATAGCGAGGAACGCCGCTGGCCTAGAGGGGGCGAATTCCACCGAGATAGATCCTAATACCCCGCACCCTGTGGTCTCTCTCCTCGAGGAGCAGAAGACCGTTGACCGCTTGGGAGGTACAATGAGACTGGGAGCCTATGAGATAGAGCTCGTCAAGGGGACCAAGGTCCACGAGCTCTACGGGATGGACGTCGTGTCGGAGAGGCACAGACACCGCTATGAGGTTAACCCGAAGTATCTGGATGCTCTCGAATCTTCGGGGCTCATCGTATCAGGTCGAGACACCCGCTACGGGAGGGTAGAGTTCATGGAGTTGAGAGGCCATAGGTTCTACGTACTCTCTCAACCTCACCCGGAGTTCAACAGCAAGCCTCTTCGGCCGGCGCCTCTATTCGTCGGTTTTCTGAGGGCTTCGCTCGAGGCGCGCTAGCCTCGAGAGATAGGAGCTCAGGCGGCGAATCATCGACCGCCCACCTCCGTCGCCTCTCGTTGCAATCAATCCGGCCAATTCCTCGATCTTTTCTCTCGACAGAGTCAGAGTAGGTCTCTCGGGGAGTAGCCCTTGGGGCCTGAAAAGGACGACGGCCAGTATCATGGCACCGATCATTATGTACTCCAACCACTCGGGATTGATCCCAACGATCGACGCTATCGCCCCCTTGTAGAGGAATATCGCCGTCCTGGTCAGAGTGTATAGAACCACGCCGAGCAATATGCCGATGTTGTTTCCAGTTCCGCCCAACATCATGAAGGCCCAAGGCCAAAACGTCCACGTGAGCCTCGTGTAGGTATCCGCCATGAAGCTCCCGGTGTACAAGGCCCAGAGGGCGCCGGCCATAGCAGCCAGCGCTCCCCCAATCATGAGGACCTGCTTCCTGAGCTTGACCACGTCCTTTCCAAAGACGCTGGCGGCCACCTCGGAGTCTCTCGCTGCCTTCAGGGTCCTGCCCAGGGGCGACCTCACTAGCAGCTCGGCGTAGATCAGCGTCGCTACCGCGAAAAGCAGGAAGACTGACGTGGCGAAGAGGAATCTCGACTGACCAGCGCCAACGAACCTGAAGGGATCGATCACAATGACTCCCATCGTGCCGCCGGCCAGTGGCACGTAGTTTTTGGCCACGGTTACGAGCAGGTCTCCGAAGGCCAGAAGAGTTATCCCGAGATAAGCCTCTCTGAGTCTGAGAGCAGGGTAGCTGCACGCGTAGCCGACCAGAGCCCCGATCACTGCCGACAACACTAGGGTGAAGAGCAGCGTGGCAACGGAGGCCAGCGGGCGCTCGGCGAGCCACGAGTTTATCGCCGTGACCACACCATAATTATATAGATGATACGCGTAATTGGACCCCCACGGCATACCTAACAGCGCAGCTAGGATCCTGCCGGGCACCGCGGCCGCCACGACGGCTCCAGTCACTACGGTTAGGAGTCTGCCGAATTGAGGGATCCCGAGTAGGCCCACCTCCACGTTGAGGCTCGTTGTTACCATGAGAGCCGCGGAGAAGTTCACCAAGATCATGAGGAGGATCGGGGGAACTTCCACGTACTATCACCTCGACGTCCTATGCATGAGAGCGGCGAGGCCGCTCGGCTGCAATAGAAGAGTGGCGGCGATGAGGGCCAGCGGTATCGCGGGCCTATACGCATAGATCCAACCTCCGATCGCCTGACCCAACAGGGCCACGCCGAGATACTCTCCCAGGCCAACGAGCAGGCCGCCCAACAGGCTCCCGTAGACTGAGTACAGCCCCCCCACTATCGAGCCGGCGAAGAATGTCACTATGAGGGTCATACCGACAGCCGTGTAGCCTGAAACCACGAGCGACAAGAGTGAACCGGCGAGTCCGGCCAGCGCTCCCCCAATTAGCCACGCGAGGCTGTAGATTTTATTCGGATTGACTCCACAGAGTTGAGCCAGAGCCTGGTTCTCTATCGTGGCTCTGAAGGCTATACCTAGCTTGGTCCTATAGAGCAGCACTCCCAACAGGATCACCGCGAGAGCCAGAACCGCTGGCGCGACTACTCCCACGAGCCTGAGCCCGGCTATGTAGATCTCTCTCGTCTCCAGCAAGAAGTACTTGGCCGGGTATTTGTGTACCTTAAGCAGGTAATCCGCAAAAATGTTCAAAGCGCCAAAGAGTACGAGATCCACGCCCAGGGTCGACATCATTAGGGTCAGCTCCGAGGCGCCGACTCGCAGCAGCCTTCTATTGACGGAGTAGTACGTGATGAGGCCTAGCAGTGCCGAGAAAAGCGCGGCGATCGGCACGAAGAGGTAGGGGGAGAGGCCTGTAGCGTAGGTTAGAGCAAACGTGACGTAGAATCCCCACGCAACCATAGAGGCGTGAGCAAAGTTGAACGTCCGCGTTGAGCTATATATCAATGTTATGGATGCCGCGCCGAGCCCGATGCAGCTGGCGTAGGCCGCGGCCTTGACCACTATGTCGAGCAAAGGCTCACGCCAGGGCATCGAGCGAGGCGAGGCGCTATTATGTTTTTCTCGCCTCTCGGTAGCCTCGCTTTGCGCCCGGGAGCAAGCTTTTTTTAACACCCTTTGTAGTAACTCCCTCTAAACAATACCACAAGAGGTAGTTAGAATGGCGTCCGAGAAGAAAGGAATCTCAGGCTATATCTACGCTATTATGGTAGCACTGCTGTTGATCGGCGTGGCCGTGGGATTCGTCGCCGGTCGAGGAGCCGCCCCCACTCCCGTGATAAAGACCACGACGATCACCGTCACCGCCACGGCGGCTCCCGTTGGGCTAACCGGGGAGGTCAAAATCGGGGCCCTCCTGCCCTTGACGGGAGTCCTCTCGACTTTCGGGGCCCAATTCAGGGAATCGCTGCTTCTCGCCGAGAAGGAGATAAACGATTACCTCAACGCCATCGGAAGGCCGTGGAGGATAAAGTTCGTGATCGAGGATACGGCAACGGACCCAAAGACCCACTTAGATAAGTTGCAAGCGCTGCACGGAGCGGGTATTAAGATCTTCGTTGGCGGGGCCTCGAGCGCCGAGCTGAGGGAGTCGCTGGGTTACGTGACGGCTAACAAGCTGCTCATAATTAGCCCCTCCTCGACCTCTCCGGCCCTAGCGCTGAAGGACACGGCCCTGAGGTTTACGCCGAACGACGTTTATCAAGGGAAGGCCATAGCCGACGTGTTGTGGCAGAGAGGCGTCAGATGGGTCGCCCCCGTGTGGAGAGGAGATACCTGGGGCGATGGCCTGAAGGAGTACACGATTAAGAGGTTCCTCGAGTTGTGCGGAGCCAGTAAGGAGAGCTGCGGAGTCCTCGAGGGCATCAGATATGACCCGGCCGCTAAAGAATTCTCGGCCGAGGCCGCTAAGCTCAACGCGATAGTCAGAGATGCCGTGGCTAAGTACGGGAAAGACAAGGTCGGCGTACTCGCGATAGGCTTCGAGGAGACGGCGGCTCTGGTCCTTGCGGCCAAGGCCTACCCGGCGCTCAGCGAGGTCGTATGGCAGGGATCTGACGGGACTGCCGGCATAAGCCAGTTCCTCGACCCCTCTATTGCCGACTTCGTGGTCAAGACCAAGATGTACAATACCATGGCGTCGCCGGGCGTCTCCCCGCACGCGGACAAGGTGAGGGACTACATCAAGCAGAAGCTCGGCATGGACCCGATAGGATACGCGTACTTCGTTTACGACATAGCCTGGACGCTGGCCCTCGCGTTGGACGCCGTGGGGAAGTACGACCCCATCGCGGTCTACAATGCTTTGCCTCTCGTGCTCAAGCACTACATCGGAGCATCAGGCTACATAGAGCTCGACGAGAATGGCGATAGGTCGGTGGCCGACTTCGACCTGTGGGTCGTCACCCCGAAGGACGGGACGTACGTGTGGAAGATCGCTGGACTATATAAGGGCCTAACAGGCACCGTCGAGTGGTATAGCTGAGAATGCCGCCGGAGATCCTCGAGACCGTTGGGCTGACGAAGAGGTTCGGCGGGCTAGTTGCGTTAGACAATGTAGATGTCAAAGTGCTCAGGAGGACGCTGACGCTCTTGATAGGGCCTAACGGCGCCGGCAAGACCACGCTCGTCAACGTGTGCACAGGCGTCCTCAAGCCAGACGCCGGCAAAGTCTACTTCAGTCCTTTAGACGACGAGAGGCTCGACATAACCGGGTGGCCTTCTCACAAGATCTACTCGGCGGGTCTCGTTAGGACTTTCCAGATACCTCGGCCTTTTTTGAGTCTCACGGTGCTCGAGAACGTGCTTGTCGCAATGGGAGGTAACGAAGAGGGCCCCCTCAAGGCCCTCTTCAGGAGGCTCTGGATCAGACAGGAGGAGGAGAGGATCAAAAGAGCCTTTGACGTTTTGAGGCTCGTCGGCCTCGAGGGCGTCTGGAACGTTCAGGCTCTTAAGCTCGGAGCGGGGCACCTGAAGATGCTCGAGGTGGCGAGGGCCCTGGCCGCGGGCGCTAAGCTGGTAGTCCTCGACGAGCCGATAGGAGGAACTGACCCGGCATATGCCGTCGGGATATTCGAGAAGCTAAGGAGCCTGAGAGAGAAGATCGACGTGAGCTTCCTAATAATAGAGCACAGGATCGACGTGGCGCTCCGCTATTCCGACTACGTCTACGTCATGGACCGAGGCAGGATCCTCTCGGAGGGCTCGCCGGAGAAGGTAGTGAACGACTCAAGAGTAATAGAAGTTTACTTGAGCGGTTGAAAGCTTTGCTGAGGACTTCTTCGCTCTGCTCGGGCTACGGCAAGCTTAGGGTCCTCTTCGATGTGAACTTCGAGGCCAAACGATCCGAGATAACCGTGGTAGTGGGTCCCAACGGCGCCGGCAAGACCACGCTGCTCAATAGCGTCGCCGGCATGGCCACGATACATGGAGGCAAGATCCTCCTAGACGGACAGGAGATAACGGGGCTGCAGCCCTACATCGTGACCAAGCTTGGCATCTCCTACGTCCCACAGATCGGGAACGTATTCGCGGGCCTGACCGTCGAGGAGAACCTCAGGCTGGCGTGCTACGGCCTACCTGACTACAGAGTCTCGGAGAAGCTCGAGGAGATCTACGCGATGTTCCCAGTTCTCAAGACCTTCGCTAAGAGGAAAGCGGAGACGCTGAGCGGGGGTGAGAGGAGGATGCTGGCCATAGGGATGGGGCTGATGAGAAATCCCAGAGTGCTGCTCCTCGACGAGATCACCACCGACTTGGCGCCCGTCTATGTCAAGAAGGTCCTGGATAAGGTCGTGGAGCTCAGAGACTCCTTAAAACTGACCGTAGTGCTAGTCGAGCAGTACGCCGCTCGCGCTCTGCAGATAGCGGACAGAGCCTATCTCCTGGTCAGTGGACGCATAAAATACGAGGGGGACCCTGCGTCTCTCGCGAGCCACCCAGAGTTGTCTAAGCTTTACCTAGGCTTGTGAGAAAGCTCGAGAAAAGCTCACGTGCCGGTGACGCTGACCTTCTCGGCCAATCTCGAAAGGCTCGCGCACAGCTTATCTCTGACACTCGGCAGCCCGCGAGCGATCTTACGACACTGTTCTGCTGCGCTCGATGCGGAGAACCCTCGGTAGTACGTCTCGAGGAGCCTCAACACGGTGGAAGCGGCGAAGTCCACGTCCTCGCTAGTTAACGCGTAGTTCTTGCACTCGAGCGAGGCTCCCGAGAAAGCTGAGACCATCTTCTCTATGAAGCCTTGCAGAGTCGTCGGCCTCACGAGAGGATTAACTATGAACTCCTGAGTGAGCCTCTCGAAGGCCTCGCGGAAGCAGCTCCCCTCAGTGCCCAAAGTAGACCCCGTTCGTCTTCTCGCGCGGCGGTAGAAAAAGCTTGATGCCTTCGACTCGGCCTCTTGCTCTCACCAAGGCTTTTACAGCTTGCGGGCGAGACTCGGTGCAGAAGCGACCGTGCTTGCGCTAACTACAAAAGCCCTATGGTGAGGAATAGAGACTGCGGGAGGGCCCGTAGTCTAGCTGGTCAGGACGCCGCCCTTACGAGGCGGAGGTCCGGGGTTCGACTCCCCGCGGGCCCATCACGACACGACTCAAAGAGCACACCCCCTCATTCTTTTCTCTTTCGCGTGAGCAAGTACCTCACGACATTGGTCGACTCGAGTACGTGTCCAACCTCGTAATGGGCCACGGGGTATAGGGCGTTGTAGTACCCCTCGAGGAAGGACTCAACGAATAGAATCATCCTCTCAGGCTCTCCAGCGAAGGCCCTCATCTCAGCAGCCGTCGCTTTGATCTCTACAACGTTCGGCGAGGCCCTCCACTCGAGCACCCTCCCGAGGTTCTTAGACTCTATGACGTTGATTAGGAACCTCGTCGCCAGCTCCAGCTCTCGATCGCCGATCGCGTCTCGGTCGAGCAGCCGGAGCAATACTGCCGCCGATGATCTGCCCATCGCCATAGCCAGAGAGGCCACGACGAGCTTCCCAACGCTCTTGTACTTCTCCTCGGCGTATCTGAAGAAATTATAGAGCTCCAGCTCATCGATCGGCATAGCGCGGCCGCCCCATCTCGAGATAACGCGCCCGAGCTCGTCACGCATATATATACTGGCTCTCTCTTCTCTCATGCTCACTATCGCGAGCTCTCGCACTTTCCCGAGGGTCGCCTTTATCTTCTCGAGCGAAGGCCCCATCACCTCTATATAGACATTGAACCGGCCATTCATAGAAGGAAAGGCTACGAACCGCTCTAGCTTGGCCTCTGCTGCTTTGAGGCTGGCGATCAGCGAGGACAGAACCCTCCCGAGCTCTCCCTCTTGCACGCTCAGGGACAACGAGATCACCTTCTTCTCGGCAAGGCCCAAGAGGGCTCTCAGCAACTCTTCTCCTGACTTCTCCATGACAATCACGGTGCCCGATTTCGTTATAAAGCAACCCATATTATTTAAATTTATCTTTTATATCATAGTTAAAAGTTCCATAGATGAACTTTGAAATGCTATTTAAATTATTACTCAAAGGGAGAAAAAAAATATAACGCCTCTAAATTAAAAGTTTAAGCGGTGAAACTACGCTTGAGCGGCGCCAAGCGCGAGGCTTTCATGCCGAAAGCTAGCGTTTTCCGCGAGACCTTCGAGCTCGACCCGGGAGGGCTCCCCATATTCAAGGTCTACGCTCCATCGAGCGGGTGGGTGACCGGGAGAGGGGGGGTCAGAGATGACGTGAGCCCCATAGACGGAAGCATCATAGCTAAATATCACGTCATGGACTCGGAGCAGGCGCTCGGGGAGCTCGGCGAGCTCCACTCGAGTGGCAGATGGGACGTGAGGAACACGCCCGGCGAGAGGAGGCTCAAGATCCTCGAGAAGACGGCCGACCTCTTGGTCAAATACTCAGACGACTTAGTCGAAGCTCTAGTGCTTGACGCTGGCAAGACCTACGAGCTGGCTCGAGGAGAGGTCAAAGCTAGCATTGATAGACTCGAGAAGGCCCTGCTCGACCTCAGGAGATTCTCTGGGGACTACATACCGGGGGACTGGGACGCTCATACGCTCGAGACCGAGGGACTCGTCAGGAGGGAGCCCTACGGTGTCGTCGCCTGTATAACGCCCTTCAACTACCCGCTTTACGACTCCGTAATGAAGGTCGTGGCCTCCTTCGTAACCGCCAACGCCATTATACTCAAACCATCGCTCCACGACCCGATAGCTCCTATTCTCTTCGCACGGCTCCTGCTCGAGGCGGGCTTCCCGCCGAGGGCGCTAATGCTAGCTGTCATGGAGGGCGAAGAGTTCAGCAAAGTGCTTCCCGACAAAAGAATAGGAGCTGTGCTTCTCACCGGTAGCAGTGAGACAGGCAGGCGGGTGCTCGCCACGGCCGGGGTGAAGAGCTATTTGCTCGAGCTGGGCGGAGGCGATCCAGCTATTGTGCTAGGAGACGCCGACCTCGAGAGTGCGGCCAGAGACATAGTGACCGGTATAATCAGCTACTCCGGGCAGAGATGCGATGCTATCAAGATAGTCCTCGTCGAGTCTCAAGTCTACGATATCATGAGGAGACTTTTAGTGAGCGAGCTCGAGAGGAGGGTCCGAGTAGGCGATCCCCGCGATCCGTCCGTGACGGTGGGTCCTCTCATAAGCGTCCAAGCTGTCGATAAAATGGAGGCGGCCATAAGAGACGCGCTCGAGAAGGGAGGGCGCCTACTCTTCGGGGGTAAAAGGTTGGGGCCTACTTATATTGAGCCGGCACTGATCGAGGCGCCGGCGGATAAAGTCCAAGAGATGGAACTCTATAGAAGAGAAGTCTTCGCTCCAGTGGCTCTACTCGTAGAGGTGACGGACCTCGATCACGCTCTAAGGTTAGCCAATGGGAGACCCTACGGCTTAGACGCGTGTATATTCTCGAAGAACTTAGACTACGTAAGGCGAGCGGCGAGATACTTGGAGGTCGGGGCAGTCTACGTCAACATGTTCCCCAGACACGGCATAGGCTACTACCCGTACGGTGGCAGGAAAGAGTCGGGAGTTGGTGTGGAGGGCATAGGCTATAGCATTGAGTACACCAGCGCCTACAAGAGCATAGTGTTCAATTACAAGGGCGCGAGGATCTGGGACTACGTGTTGTAAGATTTTCTTCCTCCAAGATCGCATGGTCTAACTTTAAAATCTTTTTGAACATAATTAGACGCTAAGGTGCCGATCATCTTGGAGGGCTCCTCGAGGGTCGTCGTAGTTACTGGCGCCTCGAGTGGAATCGGTAGGGAGATCTCGAGGGAGATGTGCTCTAGAGGCTACAAGGTCGTTGGGATCGGCAGGAGGAGGGACAGGCTCGAGGAGCTTTCCCGCGAGCTCCGAGGACGTTTCGAGTATAGAGTCGCCGATCTATCGAGGGGGAGTGAAGTCCTCAGGCTAGCAGAGGAGATCGCGAAGGTCGCCGGTCATGTCGACGTGTTAATTAATAATGCCGGTTTTGGTCTATACAAGAGAGTACTAGATCACGATCTCGAGGAGCTCTACTCAACGATCGAGGTCAACATGGTATCGCCCGTGGCTCTAACCAAGCTGTTATTACCTCTCATGGGACGGGGCTCCGCGGTAGTATTCGTCATCACGGCCGGCGTGCACTTCTTCATGAAGAGACTACCCGTCTACGGGGCGGCTAAACTAGGTCTCCACTACATGGTAAGATCGCTGAGGCGAGAGCTAGGTGAGAGAGGGGTAAGGGTCATTGCAATCTATCCGGGCTACATTAACACGGAATTCCACGTCAAAGGCGGAGGAGAAGTCCACGGAAAGGGAATGAGCCCGAAGGAGACGGCGAAGATCATCGCCGACGGCATAGAGAGGGGGAAGAGAGTGATCTATGTTCCACCGAGCCTAGGGGTGTTGAGGGTCCTGCTCCCGCTGTTCTTGCCCCCTATATGAGGGGACTCTGTATCGCTCGTCTCGCCTAAGAATACCTCAATAGAGACGACGTCTCCGTCCTTCAGCCCGAGAACTCGCCTCAGGCTCACGGGAGCCACGAGCTCCACGACGCTCTTTGGGTGACTCGTCCTCTCGGGCAGCACGAGGCCTGCTGGCTCGTACCCGTTGATCCTTGCTCTGTAAACTCTGACTCCTCCGTAAGTCCTAGTCTCATCTTCGAAACCGGGCACGAAGCGTCCTCCGACATCAAGCGCTGCTCTCTTCCAGACGCTCTCCCCGGCGAGTCTTACGTTAAGCGTGCCCGGAAAGGGCTTGAAGCCTAATATCTTCTCGAGGACCTCAGAGTACTCGCGACGACTCAGGTAAAATCTGCCCTCGCCGAGACCGCTGACGACCACCCCCTCGAGAAGGAGAACTCCGCGGGAACCCTCCACCACTGAGGCTATCATAGAGTGCAGCTCCTCGAGAGCCTTAACGCCCAGCGGGGTCAGCTCTAAGAGCTCGCCTCGACGGCTAATTCTCCTGCTCACGTATCCCAGCTTCTCGAGTTCTCTGAGAAGCCTAGAGACGCTCTGCTGACTCACCCCCGCCAGCGATGCTATCCTCGACTGCGTGGTCCAAATTTTGGACTTGCCTTCCATGCATAGGACCAGGAATGCCACGAGCTTTAGCTCTCTGTAATCCACCTCACGGCCACCTTGCTCAGCTCATCGGCGACCCGAAGAGGGATCACGCCTCGATCGTCCGATACCAACTTAACAACGGCCTTAGCCTCGTCCACAGTGAGAATATTGCCCGGGCTGACGTAGAACTTCGAGCCTCCGAGCACGAGCACGACTCCCAGAACCTCTGAGCCCTCTACCAACAGAAGCCCGGCTCGGCCCTCTACTTCCGAGCCCACGAGCCTCCTCCGAGCTATACCGACGCTGGGCACGCCTAGGACCACGCCCAGATGCGTGGCTATGCCTGCTCGCCTGGGATGGGCTCGACCGTGTCCATTGACTAAGACCACGTCGAAGTCACTCGATAGGGCTTTCAGAGCCGCTATCATTGGAGGTAGCTCCCGAAAGGCCAAGAAGCCTGGGACGTAAGGAACCGAGACCCTCGTCACGCAAACGGCCTCATCAATCGTGGAGCGCGAGCGCACGTCTTGAACTACGGCCGCTCCTACGGCGAGAGCTCGGGAGTATGCGACATCGACGCAGGCTACGCGCTTCGGCGCGCGACCTAGGCCATCGAATCTCGCCCTCTTCGCTATCTCGAGCTGAACGTTGGAAGCTCTTTCGAGGTCGAGCAACGGAAAAGCCCTCAAGTCTAAGCGCCGACCCTCTCCTCGAATGCGCCTCGCTTGGTCACTCTTATTACATCTATGATTCCGCCCGAGAGCGCGTCTCTCTTGAGAGCCGCTCTCACCGCCCTGAGAGCGAGCTCGCGCGCCTCCCCCTCATCTAGATCAGATTTGTACCCTTCCTCTAACACGCCTATCGCTATGGGAGCCCCCGTTCCTATAGCGGCGAAGTCGTCGCTCAGAGTAGATCCTAAGGGGTCGAGAACTAGGAGCTTGGGTTGGTCGTTGTCGATTCCCCCGACGAGCACCTCGCTGAACATAGGGAAATACCTGTAGGAGTAGAGGATGCGCGAGAGGAGCTTCGCCGTCCCCTCTACGCTTAATCTCGTCTTGGCTACGAGCGAGTAGTAGCGGAGCTCCTCCTGGAGCATCCTCAGCACACTCTGCACATCCGCGATCAATCCGGCGAACCCCAAGGCCAGTCTCTCGTCAACTAGGAACACCTTTTTGTGATGGACCGTGAGGACAAGCGACCCGTAAGTCGCCTTCCTCTCGCCGGCAAGCACCACGCCCTCGGGAAACCTCAGGCCTACTACCGTGGCTCCGCCCGCCGGCATCTCTTCTTCCCTGGAGCTCCTCGATAGCATCTTGAGCACCGCGCTGAACGCTCCCCGAGCCAGCTCGAGACTCGGGCTTAAAAACGGTGGCCCAAGCGTTCTAGGGACTTGAGTCCAATCACACGCTCTACCAAGAGAGATAAGATGTAGCAGTAGATCACTGCGGACAGAGGATCCGTCCCAAATACCAAGTCTCGTACCTCGAAGCCTGCGTGGGCCGCTCTAAATTTCGCGTCCCTACATGAACTCTCCTCGGTGGAGGAGCAAACGATTAGAACACTATCTCCTCGACTCAAGAGAGGAAGCCCCTCGTTCAACTCGAAAAGCTCGACGCAAACTCTTCTCCTGAGAGCTCTGACCAGTGATAGAGCAGCTGGCTCCATTATGCTCGAGTAGAGTATCGTGAGTCTCCTACCGTGTTCCACTAGGCTCGAAACTTCGCGCAGGAAATCGGAGTATCTCTCCGAGACTTCGCGCGCTATTCCCCTCATGTCGCTGAACTCGCTCATAAGCCTCGAGATCCTGAGGTCTCCCCTCTTAGCTCTCTTCGCCGAGAAGCTCACCGAAGACGTCGCGGCCAAGAGGACCTCGTGAGATAGCACATCAACGTTGGCGGGCACGCGGAGAGCGCTCCCCTCCGGGATCTTCTGGGCCAGGACGAGCTCCTCCGACTCCGGCAAGACATAGAGAGCCGGGACCTCCATCAAGTAAAGAACGTCGGCTAGCCTCGCGGTCTCAGACCTCCCCCACGGGTCCACCATAAAGTGTAAGACGGCGTATCTCCACTCGCGATATGGGGCTACGTGCACTGCTACCTCAGAGGCGGGTAGAGCATAAAGCCACGGCTCTTGCGTCAAGGTCCGAGCGGCATTGGCAAAAGTCTTGGCGGGTACTATGCCGAGGCCCGAGTACGAAACCACGGGCCTCTCCACGGAGAGCAAAAAATCCTCGACGATCCTCGTTGAAGACTTAGCCCAGCTCAGGGCCTCCTCTACGACTCTCTCTACCTCTTCAATGAGAGCCTCGCTCACAGCAAGGCCTCCTCCAGGCTCCTACAGCAGCTGCACTCTTCCTCCTCTGGTTCACTCGGGAGAGACTTGATGGTCTCAACGACCACCTGCCTAGCTCTCCTAACGTTCTCGCTCATCACCTTGGCTACCTCGCTAGCCGTAACGGGCCTCTCGGCCCACACGTCGTAGTCTGTCACCATGGCCAGTGCCGCGTAGCATATTTGAGCCTCGCAGGCCAGGTTGATTTCCGGGACGAGCGTCATCCCTATCACGTGCGCGCCGAACACATCTCTCCAGAGCCTGCTCTCGGCTATGGTGCTAAACCTAGGCCCCTCTATGCAAACATAGGTGCCCCCGTAATGCGCTCGAATCCCCAACGCATCGCACGCGCTCTTGAGCCTTCTTCTCAAGGCTTCGCAGAAAGGCCTAGCCATGCTCACGTGGGCAACGAGAGGACCCTCGAAGAACGTGTACTCCCTCCTCTTCGTCATGTCGATGAATTGGTCAGGTAGCACGAAATCGCCGGGCCTCATCTCCTCTCTCAGGCTACCCACCGCGCTGACGCTGATCACCCACTTCACTCCGAGGCTCTTGAGCGCCCATATATTGGCCTTATAGTTTATCTTGTGCGGAGGTATCCTGTGACCTCGCCCGTGTCTGGGTAAGAATGCCACGCGCCGGCCCGCCACTAGGCCGATCAAAACATTATCACTCGGCTCCCCATAGGGCGTGTAGATTTTGTGCTCCCGCGCCTCCTCCAGGAAGCCGGGCTCGTAGAGCCCGCTTCCTCCAATGACGCCGATCTCTGCCTCGATCTTAGGCTCGAGTTCTTCGATTTTGAGTGAGGTCACCCAATGTGCACCTCAACGAGGGCTCTCCTCCCCAAGCATCTTAATAAGACCTCTCCGAGGGGCGCGAGCCCTCTAGCGATAAAGAGAAAACCTCCGATAACGACAGCTTCTTTCGGCGAGGACTTTGCCCAAGATCCCGGTCAAGGTGGTTGAGTGGAAGGACGTGGTCGATTGGTCCAGAGAGCTCGCGCGCAGGATCGTCGCCACCGGCTTCCAGCCAGACGTCATAGTGGCGATAGCGAGAGGAGGCGTGGCGCCCGCCCGATTGCTCTGCGACTACCTCGGAGTGCTAGATCTCCTCGCTTTGAAAGTCGAACACTGGGTGGAAACGGCCGGTAGGATCCACGAGGACGCCGTCGTAAAGTATCCCCTATCCGTCGACTTCTCCGGGAAAAGCGTGCTCCTCGTCGATGACATTTGTGATACGGGGAGAAGCATCGTAGTGAGCAGAAGCTACCTAATTCAGAGCTGCAGACCCAAGGAACTCAAAGTTGCAACTATGCAGTACATCAAACCAGTAGCGCAAATAGAGCCGGACTTCTACGTTGACTTGGTCGAGGAGTGGGTCTGGTACATGTATCCGTGGAACTACATGGAGGACTCGATAAATCTGATCAAGAAGATACTCCAAGAAAATCCGATGAGAGCCCTAACGCTTGAGGAGCTCTCGAGGAGATTCGAGGAGGACTACGGCATAGCGCCCCCGCTCGGAATAGAAGAACCGGTCAGGGAGGGCGCTAGGCGAAACGTCTTTAAGATCGAGGGGGACCGGGTGAGGCTCCGAGAACAGTACTTCATGGTCTAAGTCTAAACGGTCTAACAGCCCAACAGCCGAGGGCGCTCTCAGCCCTCACACGGATCGTCAGAGGCCGGCTGACCTCGGAGTCTCGGGTCTATCATCATTGAGCGCCATATCACAGATTCTGCTCCAAGCGTTTAGCTGCTCGGAAGGCCAGCTCCATGAGTCTCCCGAGGATCGTCAACTCTTCTTCAAAGCCTCCCAGCTCTCTCATCTTCTTTGTGAGCTTGACGGCGAGCTCCAACTCGTTGAATAGGAGCCTGCGGAGCCTCTCAACATCGTCACGCGAAAGCGCGACCTTCGATGAGATCTCCTCGAGATCTTTAACGAGCCTCGCAGGCTGGATCGAGGCGAACTGCGCCCTAACGAGTTTCCCCTCTACATCTACCTCGCTGGGCTTCCACCCGAGCGCCCTTTCTATTTCGCTTTTATCGACGAATCTCCACCACCGCTGCGTGGACGACCTGTAGCTTGTCTCTATGAGCATGTAATCGCGCTCCAGCCTCCTGAGCAGTTGGCCTGGATTATATTTGAGGCCTCGCTCTTCGAGCTTCCTCTTAAGCCCTCTGTTATCGAAGTCTCCGAGAACCCTGGCCCCGCTAGCTTCCAGCTCCCAGGCCCTCTCGAGAGCGGCCCTCAGCACTAGCTCGCCCCGCTCGCCGTAAGCTGCGAGGAAAGCCTTGACTCTCTCCGCCACAGTCTTTAGAGGCTCTACTAAGCCCTCGCGCTCGGCATTGATAGTTCTCCACAAAAGCCCTCTCCCTGAGCGGCTAGAGAGGTCGCTCGAATATATACCTTCGACGAAGAGCTGAGCAAGGCGGGCGAGTGCAAGATGAAGAGCAGCTCCAGCGGCCCCTACTCTCTCGCTGACCTACACGTGCACAGCTCGGTCAGCGACGGTCGCCCCAGTCCCGCGGAGCTCGTGGAGGAGGCCAGGAGGAGAGGGCTCGGCGTACTCAGCGTCACGGATCACAACACTTTCAAGGGCTCGGTTCTGGCTTCGACTTATGCGCGTGCGAGAGGGCTCGGTGACGACGTATTGGTAGTATATGGGTCTGAGGTTAGGACCGACATAGGCGACATCCTCGTGTATTGCGAGGAGCCCCTCGCCACCCTGCCTCGAGCTTGGGTGGAGCTAATGGACGAGGCCGAGGAGAATGGGTGCCTCACCGTAGCCGCGCATCCCTTCGATCTCTCTAGGATGGGCGTGGGTTCGCGAATCTACGAGATAGCACGCCATCTAGACGCTATCGAGTGCTACAACGCTCAGACTTTTTCTCGCCTCAACGAAAGAGCTAGGAGCGCCTCTCTAGTTCTCGGCAAGCCGTGTATCGCGTCGAGCGATGCCCACGTGCTGAGCTACGTCGGCGTCTACTCTTCGGAGTTCCCCTCGAAGCCCGAGTCCGTAGGAGAGGCACTCGAATTGATCAGACGAGGAAAGCTAAGGTTGCGTCTTAGGAAGGCAAGCTCAACGGCTCTTTTAGAGAGGATCGCTTGGAGCGTTGTTAGGGAGCTAAGAGGCTTTGGCGGAGACCTTTAGAGTCTTCAGAGCAAGCTACTCGCTGATAGTGGACCGTGAGAAGTGCGATCTATGCGGGAAGTGCGTTGAGGTATGCCCAGCCCGATGTCTCGCTATGGGCCGCTCCTCGCTCGTCGTGGAGAGCGAGAAGTGTATCGCGTGCTACGCTTGCGTTCTCTTGTGCGAACGTGGGGCGCTGAGGTTGGAGTGGAGACTGGAAGCGCTCAGAGGGCCCTAGCCATGAGGAAAGCGTCCTCACCATCGTGGTAATACGCCGGAATTCTGCGCGTCACCTCGAATCCCAATTTCTCGTACAAACTTATCGCTGGTTTGTTAGAGACCCTGACCTCGAGATACACTTCGCGCGCTTTGTACACATTTTTCAACGCCTCGATTGCCTCCTTCATTAGCGCGGTGCCTATCCCGAGCCTCCTGTACCTCTCAGCCACAGCCAGCGAGATCACGTGACCTCTCCTCATTGGGACCTTGTTGAGATGACCGAAGCCCACCTCCACTCGACACATTACGTAACCGACGACCTTACCCTCTATCTCGGCCACGAGAAACGCTTCGGGCCAGTTCTCGAGATGTTCACGAAAGAAGTAAAAGGGGTAGTTCTCGGGTAGAGAAGAACGGTTTATTTCTATCACCGCCGGCAGGTCCTCGAGAGAGGCCCTCCTGATCTTGAAGAGACCGGAGCATTTAGGCCCACTTATTGCGATCAACCCCCTCGCCCCGATCCTCAGATCCTCGCTCCCCGCGCGAGCAACAGGTAAACCAAGGCTAGAGCCGCGGTCAGGACCAGAGCTAAGAGAAGCATGGACAGAGCGATCTTCCTCGTGGTGCCCCAGACGATCGGTATCGGGCCCACGAATATGATGCCGCCCGTCTCCACTTCGCCGCCCCCCTCTCTGAGGGTCTTGAACGTCAACGCTAAGGAGCCCGCTATTAGCACCACTACTCCGAGCAATACTAGCAGCAGTCCCACCGATAGTAAGGTCGGGAAGAGGTCGCTCAACTCGACGATCTCCGGACTCTTTTATCGTCTTGGAGCATCATATTTTTTGCCTAGTCTCGATGCCGACGATCGTTGGAGTTAACGATAAAAATCGTGGAAACGACCTTAGCGTATCCGTGAGACTGCCGGGGTAGCTCAGCGGGTAGAGCGCCGGGCTGTTAACCCGGTGGTCGGAGGTTCGAGCCCTCCCCCCGGCGCCAGAGCCTCGGTAAACTCATTGTACCCCCTCGTGATGAGGGTCAAAAGCGAGGAGTTCGCTTGAACGATGACTGCGACCAGGCTGCTGAGCCCGCCTCGCGGCCCCCCGGGCACCTCTAGGAGAGCGACCAACACCACGATAAAAATAAGTAAAAATGTCTAGAATTATTCTAAAATTTTTGAAGTAAGTTAGATGTATCTCGAGAGAACTCTTGACTCAAGCTCTCGTGCCTGTGGAGGGCAAAGAGCCCTTCTCCCCGAGAGCGGCCGGGATCTCCGGGAACTGCTCTCTCACTCTCTGCTCCGCTATGGCGGAGGCTTCCTCTAAGACCTTCTTGGCCTCTTCCCCGGTAGCGACCTCGGTCAATTGTATTCCGGCGAACTCGCCCAGCTCAACTATCGTGGTCTGCAGCATCTCATCCACCTCCATGAGCTCGAAGGCCACCTCCGGCATTATGCCCATGAGAGAGCCCCGGATCTCTCTAACAACATTGACAGCCGGCCCGAGGGCTTTCACCAAGTCGCCAACGTCCTGTATCGTCTCGAGCCTTAACTCTATCCTCTCGAGGGCGAAGAGAGCGCTTAAGATGGCCTTAGCTATCTTGCGGATCTCCGCGACCTCGGCGGCGTACATAGACGCCCTAGCGTTGTCCCTCTTGATCTGGGCGTCTACAACTTTCTCGAAAAGCGAGGCGCTCCTGCTCTGCAGCTTATTCAGCGTGTACTCCATCTTGTTTTTCTGCACTCTTATCTTGAAGAGAGCCATGGCCAGTCTGTGCCTTATGGGGGGAGGCGGCGCTACAGCCTCTCTTAGCCTCTTCCACGCGCCGGGCTTATCCTCGACTGGAGCCCACTTCTTGGCGAATGCGTCGATGGAGCCCACGTCGCTTCACCACATCGCATATCACCTAGTGTAAGTTTAAAAGGGGTCGGGCGCGGGGTCCGAGCCTCCAGCGCTGCGAATGAAGACGAAAATCGTAATAAAGTGCAACGAGGTGAAACGAGAAGACCGCGGGGCCGTCGTCTAGCTTGGCGAGGATGCCAGCCTGGGGATGAGACCCGCCTAGCCACCTCGGTGGCCACCGGAGCGCTGGTGGTCCCGGGTTCAAATCCCGGCGGCCCCACCAAGTACGCTCTTGTCTATCGAATTGGCACCTAAAACACAAAATAAGCCGAAAGCGTTGTGTCGAGATGAAGCCCCGGTGATCCTCTTGAGCGCGAGGAACCCCCCGCTGCGTGTTAAAACGAACGATAGAGAAGTGGAGCTAGAAGCCAAGGTCCTCGCGACGTTGAGGAGGTACTTCGAGACGCAGATGACGTTGGAGGAGCTGGCTAAAGACCTTGGCCTGGAGAGCTGGGAAGAGGCCTACGAATTGGCGAAGCGTGTGCCGGCCTGGCTCGTGTGGTCTTATGGTCTCTTAAGCGGAGAAGCGGAGACAGAGCGGTCAGACTCGTCCGAGTAGAGGAACGCTCGACGTGAGCCCAGCTCGCGAAGAGATCGAAAGAGCGCGCCGAGCGCTCAACGCGGCGCTCGCCTCGCTCAGGCTAAGAGTAGAGGGCTTCTCCGTGCTGCGGGCGCGTGGTCGCGGTCCTTTCGTGCTTCTCGTGGGGGCGGTGCTCAGCCAGAACACGAGCGATAAGAATTCGAGCAGGGCGCTGGAGAACCTAATCGATGCCGGCCTAACCAGCCCCGAGGCGCTGGCGGCTACCCCTCTCGAGGAGATTGCGCGTTTGATCGAGCCGGCTGGACTGCACAATGTGAGGGCGTCTAATTTGAAAGACCTCTCCGTGCGTCTCGCGGTCAACGCGAGACTGCTCGAGGAAGTGTGCGCAGAAGAGGTCGACAAGGCTAGAAGATCTCTAATGGAGTTGCCCGGAGTAGGGCGCAAGACGGCCGACATATATCTGCTCTTTCATTGTAGGCGCCCAGTGATGCCCGTGGACAGGCACATCGTGCGGATAACAATGAGGTTGCTCGGTCGCCGGGCGAGCTATGACGAAACTTCAGAGCTCTGGGCCAGAGCTTCGGACTATCGTGTTACCGAAGTCGAAGAGGCCCATCTGGGCCTCATAGAGGTCGGGAGAAGATTTTGCAGACCTAGAGATCCGCATTGTACGAACTGCCCCTTGCGCTCTTACTGCGAGTACGCGCTCAGAGGCTCAGCGCGTCGCCGAGGTATAGGACGTGAGCGGCGCCGCTCGGTGGGCGCTGATCGTCACGAGTAAGGTCGGACGCGAGAGAGAAGCCGCCCTGGAGGTAGCCGACGCGCTCTTTCCTAAGGACTCGGGCATCTCGATAGAGATCTCCCATCGAGGAGCTGCCGTGGTTTACACGAGGATCAACTCCTATAAGGCCTACGGAGTATTGCTGAAAACTCGTCTCGCTGGCGCTGCTCGAATTCTGCCGCTTCTGCCGAGCCTGAGGTCTCTGCTCTGCGTCGCTCGCGCACTGTTGCCCAAGGGGTCTCTCGTGAGTATTAAACGCGAGCTGAGAGGGGAACTCCGCAGCTATCGCGAGGTCGAGGAGAGCTTGATAAACGCTACCAGAGAGGTCGAGCTCGTGCCGATGCGCGGCGCCGCGCCTCACGTGATCTTCGTTGAATCGGTGGGGAGAGCGCGCGGTTATTCGCTGCTGCCCCGCTGGTGCGATAGCCTGGAGAAGACGTTGACTCTTGATGAGTTGAGAGACAAGTGCGCCGAATTCGCCGAGAGAGCGGATCGCGCGATAAACGAAGAGTGCGCCGAAGAGCTTGGCGGCGGGGCCCCGCGTGATAGCGGGGGGTGGATTCTCACCGAGCCTATGGCTCGGCTTTGAACCACCGACCTCGGGGTTTCTCCGAGCGAGCAGCCGCTTATGAGCTTCGCGGGAGGGTTCCCCCCCTCCTCCCGCGGGCTGCCTGGCTGCCCTACCCCGCTGTTTTACCCCGCCAGCCTGGTTTTTAGTATAGAGAGGGCTATTTAATTTAAAGCGTCTGGAGCGGCGGTGAAAAACCGGCGCTCGCCGACCGCGTGGTCGATTTATCGGCTACTCGCCACGAGAACTCTCCGCAGAAGATTATCCTTCGAGCTCCTCTAGGAGACCTACTTCGGCTAGTTTCTCTACCATCGCTGCTACAGGCTCTTTAAGCTCCTCCGGACTCATCTCCAGCTCCTCTACTATGCGCGCAACCACCTGCTCTACCGTCTTATCGCCTTCCATAAGCTCCCAAATGTAGTAGGCGGCCGGAGAGAGCTCGTAGACGTCTTCGTCGCTGAGAGCCACAACGAAGTTCTCGTCAGTCATTCCAACGCTCTGTCCTCGCTTGACGTATATTTTGTCTTTGACCTTCTCGTACTCCACGGAGCTCACCACTGTCGCCTTCTCCTGGGAGGCCCACGGAAGCTCCTCCCCGCTGGCCTCCCCTCAAATCCGCCGGAAAATCCGCTCGTCGCTTTCGGCTCGTTCTCCGGGATCTCGTCTGCTTCGGGAGCCTCGGAATTTTCTAGGGCCTCGATCTTGGATCTCGCGCCGACGTTGAGCTGAACTTTGCCCTTAAAGGCGGTGGTCCAGGCCCCCTCTATCTTCACTGCTTGGCCCGCTTCGAGGCTGCCTGCCTTATCTCCCCATAATGTCACGCGGACGCGCCCAGTCTCGTCCCCCAACACGGCATCGCTTATTGTGCGCTGGCCCCGCTTCGTTATTATAGTCCTGGGCTCGCCCGCCTCTATCACTCTTCCCTTGACCGCAACGTCCTGCTCGCCTTCTTTCAATTGGGATATCTTTTTAGTTCCTCCAGAACTCTCGGCTATATTCAAACTTTTCCATCTCGTGCTACGCTATGTGGTTGCTCGACCCTCGCCTATCCTATTAATAAAGATTGCGCTCGAGCGTTCGCCAACTACTCGGCGAAGATTCTCCCATGAAGATTGGGCCCTCTCCTCGCCGATACGTTAGCAAAAGTCCCGGAGACCGCGTTAGTTCGGCATCGACTCAAACGCGCGCAACATATTGGTGCTTAAGCTAGCGAGGGCGCGGGCGTAGCCTCTATTGAAGGGTTTTTTGTGTGCTCACGTTGTGAGGGTCGCGACGAGAGTTGCGCCTCGTGGGGGGTCGGCGAGATCTCGAGAGGCTCTCTCACTCGATGAGTCGAGAAGGCTCGAAGTGAAAGGTTCCAGTTCACATGGACGCCACTAGAGCCGCCGGCGGGATTCGAACCCGCGACCACCGGCTTACAAGGCCGGCGCTTTAAGCCCCGCGCAGGCCTACCCGCTGAGCTACGGCGGCTCTCCGACGGGTGTTCGTTCTTCCTACTTATTAACGCAGCCTTGCTCTACCACCACTTGAGGCTCAGCTTGTAGAGCTTTTCCTCGCCCTCGGCGAGTTTTCTGAAGACGAATATGTGCTCGTGCGCCAATAACAGGAAATCCCTGTCGCGCCTCGCCCACTTCTTGGTTCCTCGCATGTTGTGCTGCACCTTTATTATGTGCTCTCTGATGGCGAAGCCCTCCGATAGGAAGACGTCGAGGACCCTATAGCTCACCGGGACGATGAATTTTCTGCGCCTGGTGTCGCCGATCATTACGGCGGCGTGTCCGCCGGGCCTCAACACTCTGAACATCTCTTTGGCCACGTCTCTCATATCGCGCACGAACTCCTCAATGGTCCCAGCGTGGCTAAGGTCGCCTTTTGAGCACCCCCTCTCGCTGTATCTGATGATGTTGGCGTAGGGCGGGTGCGTCACTATGAGGTCTACGCTTGAATCCTCGATTGCCTCCAGGTTCCTCGCGTCCCCCACGTAGAGCCTGACGCGTTGTCTCGCCTCCTCTAAGTGCTGGAGCCTGCTCCACGTTAACATGACGGCGTTGATGTTGATATCGACTCCAATACAACGCCTCTTCAACAGGACGCACTCGATGAGAGTCGTGCCGCTCCCGACGAACGGGTCGAGGACCAGGTCGCCGGGCTCGGTGTACCTCAGGATCAGGTTGCGCGGGACCTGCGGGGCCCAATTGCCTCTGTAGCGCGCATTGTGAGCGTGCGTGGCCCACTTGCCTCTCTCCGGGAAGCTCCACACGGTGGTGCTCTCCAACGTGAAGTCCTCGGGCTCGAGAGAGCTAGGAGGCTCTATCTTGAGCCGCAGCACCTCGCCGCCTATCTTGACGTGCTCTACTCCGGAACTATATGCCACGAAGTCCTCGAACGTTATCTGCTCCATGCGTCCGCTGCTGTAATAGCGCGCAAGCTCCACCGAGCTTAGGCCATCGATGATGGACAAGCGGGAGGCCCCGAGGCCTCATCTTATAACGCTCCAGCAGAGCTAAAACCAGTAGAGCGCTGAGGCCGGTCGGTGAGCTAATCGTGATGTCGCGCGAGAGGAGGCGAGTCGGCTTCCTGGTGAATCCCATAGCCGGTATAGGCGGCAGGCTCGGTCTGCCTGGCAGCGATGACATCCCCCTCGAGATAAGCCCTAGCGTGGGCCCCGCCCTCAAGAGAGCAGCTCTCTTCCTGAGGGAGCTTGGCTCAGTCCTCGAGCGACGCCAGAGAAGCGAGAGAGCGGAGCTCGAGATAGTAATGCCCAACGGATTTCTGGGAGAAGAGGCCCTCAGCCGCGCTGGCGTGAAGCTCGAAGCGGAGATAATCGATGTTTACGACGGGTCCACGCCAACGACCCCGGCTCATATGGAGATCGCCGCCAGGACGATAGGCTCGACGACCGACGTCATTTTCTTCGTCGGAGGAGACGGCACCGCTCACCTGGTAGCGAGGAGCCTAGGCTCCGATAAGCCTCTCGTTGGGGTGCCAGGGGGGACGAAAACCTACAGCGGCGTCTTCGCTCGATCGTTAAGGGCGGCAGTTGAGTTGCTCGTGGCTTACCTCGAGGACTCGGCCCACGTGAGCGAATCAGAGATAGTTCTCGTGAACGAGGCCTCCCTGGCTCGGGGCCTCTTCGAAGTCATAGACGTACTGCCGGTCAATACGCTGGAGACCTCGGAGGGCTTCCATCAATTCACGAAAGAACTCTACTCCGGTACAGACGAGGAGAAAGAGGCCGTGGCCGAGTTCGTCGCTAGAGAGCTCTTGGAGCCCGGCGACCTCGTACTTTTGGGCCCGGGCTCTACGGTCCGAAAAGTGGCCGAGAGATTAGGTTGGAGCAAGCCTCTCATTGGTCTGGCCTGCGGTAACCCGCCCGACCTCTTCTGCGCGAGCTGCGAGTCGCGTGAGCTGAGCTCGATAGTCGAGAGCTGGTCAGGCCCAGTGAAGCTGGTGGTGTCCCCTCTCGGGCGATCAGGCTTCGTGCTAGGGAGAGGCTCGGGGGCTCTCACTAAGCGCGTGCTATCTAAGATAGACCCGGACTCGCTGATAATAGTCTCGGCGTGGAGTAAGCTAGCCAAAATCGATAAGCTTTTCGTAGATCTCGACGACTGGGAACTGAGTAAGAAGTTCTCGGGCTACAAGAGGGTTGTGGTGGGCTACGGCGAGTTCGCCGTGAAGAAGATCGAAGCTCTCTGAGTTGCCACTCCTCAGCGCCGCTCGAAATCCCCCGAGGTGGGCGTCAAGTTCATGTAGTATTCCAACCTGAGCACGCCTTCTATCTCTTTCCACTCGACGTTGAGTGCCAACAGCACCTGCTCGAATGTAGACCTCAGAACCTCCACGTATTTCCCGAAGTCTATCTCAGCAAGCTTGGCTAGCTGAACCGGCTTCACGCCCTCCCTCCCTCTTACCTTCACGTAAGAGATGATGTCGCCCTTCCCAACCCTCCGCCCCAAAGCACGCAACATCTCGGCGGCCTTGACGTGCTGCGGCGTATTCTTATCGTATTCGTCTAGAGGCTTGCTGATTATTACATTGAACGCTAACTCGTTAAGCGTGTACTCACGATTTCTGAGCGCATCGAAGACTCTCTTGATCCTTCCGACGATCTCGCTCTTCCTACGTTCGAAGTCTTCGGGCCTCTCGATCAAGGATAGCTCTCTTATGACCTCCTCGAAGGCCCTCTTCACGAAGGGCGGTTGATTCCTCTTCTTGCCGAGCAGGCCCTTGATGATCACCTCGCTCTCCCTCGTGAGCCCCAGGTAGTTCTTCTTGAGGCCGCTGAAAGCCACATACTTGAAGACTTTATCGACCTCTAAGTCCAACCCACTCTCCCGCTCTATCTCCTCGATGAAGTTCTCGAGAAGTTCTTCGCTCGGGCTCCATACAAACATGCTGTCAGTGTCTCCATATATCACCAATAAGCCGAGCCGCGAGGCCTTCTCGAGGGTCCGCTTGACGAGGTATCTGCCCACAGCCGTAACGCTCTCGGCCACGGGCGGCGTGTAGAGGGCGAAGCTTTCGCTCCCGAAGACTCCGTAGCTCGCATTGAGAAAGACCTTGAGAGAGGACTGGACGACGGAGTACCACTGACGCTTGTCCTCCGGCAAACCCTCGGCTTTGCTTCTCCTCTTGTACACCTTGACCCTGAGGTCCCTGAGCGCCCCTATGATGCTCGACATTATGCCCTCTCTGTCCAGACAGACTCTGTGCCCCACTTCGGGTACTTCTCGAACGCTGCGGCACTCGTAGCTGGGGTTCACGGTCTCGTAGCTGAGGTTCCAGAGCTTAATGATAGAGGGATACAGGCTGGCGAAGTCTAGCACCCGCACATCAAAGAAAACTCCTACTGGAGGATCTAAGACTATGGCTCCAGCGTACTTCTTGCCCTTGATAGCTGCCTTGCTCTTCGTTTCTCCCTTCTCGCGCAGCAGGTCCTCGCGCCGAGGAATGAGATAGCCTCTTCTCCTGTGTTCCCAGTACAACATGTTCCTGATCCAGGCACTGATCTGAGAACGAGACAGATCTTCCACGCAGGTCTTGGCGAGCCTAGAGAGAACCACGAGTAGCTTCCACGTTAGGCCCCCTCTCCACATTGCCAGTCTAAGCGTCAATAGAGCGTCGTTGAGATTGTAGCGGGCCAGCTCCTCGGCAGATAATTGGCTCACTACTTCTCCGGTTTCTAGCTTTCCGACCCCGAGTAGGGCCCGAGCCACGGCGTCCAGAGTGGTCTCTCTATATGTGCCACCGAAAGCGTAGGTCTTCAACGCCTTGTTGTCGAAGACGTGATAGAGGTCTATGTGAATACCCGTCTTAAACGTGTAGTAATCTTGAGCTCTCCTTATGGGAGCCTCCTCGGGTCTGAAGCCTAACCTCTCCGCTCGTCTTAGGAGGTACGGCAAATCGAAGTTGTCGCCGTTGAACGTAAAGACGACAGGATAATTCGAGAGCTCCGCGAAGAGGGCCTCGAGGAGCGCCGCCTCACTATCGAAGAGCAAGAGCTCGAAGTCTCTTAGCTCGTCCGCCCGCAGACCTCTGAGTCGCTCGTGGCTCAGCATTAGTACGATCTTCCTGCCGTCGGAGTCGACCAGCGCGGCGCTGATCACGGGATAAGGTGCCGTCTTAGGATCGGGCACTCGGCCCTCCAACGGGGTGAATACCTCCACGTCGAGCGCGACCATGGTGGGCATCGGGGGCTCGGACTCCAATATCGAGGCCAGACCCCTCATCACGTCTTTCGAGAGGCTGCCGGCCTCCCCCATCAGCTCGTCGAGTTCCAATGACTCAATCGAATCGAGCTTGGGCACGAGGAGCTTCTCTCTAACTTCGTACCTGGTCCCTGGGACAAGGCCTAGGTCGTAGATGTAGTTCTGGTGATATTTTATATCGCTCTCCCACGTTGCAGCGAAATACCCTCTCAACTCTCTGACCGCTAGAGGATCCGACACCTTCACTCTCGTGAGGATCTCGTGCTTCGACCTGAGGAGGTCGAACTTCTTCACGAGTTCCGTCTCGACGATCCTCTGCCTCAGGTTCTGCGGAATTTTCTTAATGATCTCGCCGTTTCTCTCTCTCACTAGGAAGTAGGGCTTGTGGCCCGACTTGTCGAACCAGTACTTCACTCTGCGTTCGTCCACGTCGTAAAACGCCAGCACGGCCGAGTTCCTGTCCGCGTCATAGTAGCACGCCAGTAGGTAGCCGTTGCTCACGCGCGCCGCGTCGGTCACGACGTACCACGGCACGATCTTGGTGCGACAACGAGCTTTGCTCTCGCGCCTCACCTCGGCGTAGTTGGTGAGAGGCGAAATCCTCGGCATGCCCGATGCTATCATAGGAGCATCCCGCTGGCTAGCTCACACTCGCAACTCGGGAGACTCCAATGACGCGGTCGAAAATAAAGCTCGCAGCCTTCGAGAGCGGAAATAAAGAGGGAGGAGCGTTATTACCTTCGCCGACTAGACAAGGATCCCCGGGCTGAAGAGCTACCAAGAAGCGTTTGGTCACGAGAAAAGATGGTAACAAGCTCAGCATTAATTATATAGTTGATGGCGCTCAATCTTTCCCCGCGCCAGGCGCTCTCCCGAGGCGCTTGGCCGAAAACCCGAGGTCCCCTGGAGCGAGAGAGAAGCCGAGGCGGTCTCGCGGGGCTCGGAGAGAGTCCCCCGAGCTCCGGAGAGAGCTCGGGGACACGATCTCCGTAGACCACCGCGCGACCCGGCGGCTTCTTTCGAGCTCCGAGGGATCTTCGGGTCCTCGTCGCTCGGGCTCCTGCGGGCCCTCGGCCCTTAGCCCCCCAAGGTCGAGGGCTTGCGGGGGCCGGGGGGCCGAGCGACGAGGAGAAGCCGAGCGCCTCGGGAGAGCGCCTGGCCATTCTTATTTACGGCATATTATCCGCGAATCCCTCCTTCCGAGGGGATCCCTCCCGGCTCAGGTAGGTGGGCATTTGAGAGTCGAGAGAGGGGGATGCGTGAAGAGAGTGATCATAATAGCCGATTGGGACGCCGACGGCTGCGTCTCCGCAGCTCTCGCGCTCTATCTCCTCAAGACTGGTCAGCCTCCTCTGAGTTGCTGGGGCGGGAAGGAGGTCGAAGTCCGCGCTCGACCCGCAGGACCCCGACAAGCTGGCTCTATTTTGAGCGAGGTAGCGAAGGAGTGTCCGGATGGTTTGCTCCTGTTGGACATCCCCCTAACCGATAACGTCGCGGCGGGCCTGAGGCGCTTCTCAGAGACCTGTCGAGGCTCCGAGATAATTTACGTAGACCACCATCCTCTCACGATTGAAAGGAGGGCCCTACTCGAGGAGCTCGCGGTGAAATTCGCGGTCCAAGGGGAGGCTCCCACGGCGCAACTATTGGCCGAGGAGGCCTCGAGGCGAGGAGCCCAAGTTCACGAGAAGCTCGCGAAACACGTCGAGGCCGTTAAGATCATGGAGTTGGGTCTCAGGCCGCCCGACGAGCGGGCCGGTCTGGTGAAGTTCGTCGCCTCGATCTCTAGGGTCCTCAAACTGGAGCGCGATGAGGAGCTCTGGCTCAGGCTAGTCAATTGGATGACTAACCCTCTCCCCATGCCTTTGGGCAGAGCGGAGCTCGAGGCGCTGAAGCGGATCGAGAAAGAAATCGGGGAGCGCGACAGAGAGCTCGAGGAAGCGGCCGTCAACTTGGCTCTCTCGGCGGAGAAGCTGGCCTGCCTCAGATTCGTTGACGCGAGAAAGAGGTGGAGAAGGCGCGGCGCTACGAGTTTGGCGAACAGACTGAGCAGAATACTCGGGGCCCCCGTCGCCCTCCTAACCAAGATCGGCGAATCCGAGATCCTAGTGATCAAGACGCGAGACGGCTCGGCCAAGCTCCTCGGCGAGAAGATGATACGAGAGAGGCTAGCTACAGATTTGGGTGGGCACAGGAACGTCGCTGTGGCAAGACTCGCCGCCGGGGTCGACTTGCAGAAGTTGAAGCGGGAGCTTTCGCGTGCGTGTGTCGAGATAGCGCTAGAAAGGGGCAAGAGATCTCAATCTTAAGTAGTTAAGTTAGTTATAAGTTATTTACGTAACTAGCCCAGAGAATGCTTTACATAACTTGAGAGCGCGCGACTCAGAGCTCTCCATAGGACAGCGAGAGCCCCTTAAGAGCTCCTAAAAGCCTCAATTGCCTAGGCTATTCTCGGCGCCGAGGCACTTTCCGAGATACCGATAAGGGTAGTCCGGGGGCCTAAAGCGAGTCTAAGCGTAACGTCGCATTCGATGACTCTAGTAAGTGCTACGGCTGCTACGTGTGCGCCGTGACCTGCGTGTCTGAGAATAAGCTTCCTCTCGGCCGCGCCTCAGAAATTGAGCGGTGAGCGGATAGAATCGAGGGCCCTGGCGAAATGATCGTCCCAGGTACTCGAGGCCAAATCCGGTAAGCCTATCTCTATAGGCTACGACAATGGCTTCTTTTGTGCTCGGATACAACGTTGAACGGCCTACTCGGCTCTCCTATTCGTCTTCGATCAGGAGCTGCATCGGTTATTGTCTCAATCATTCCGCGTCCTTTAGACGCACGGCATTCTACTCTAAAGAGGGCACTTACCTTTTTCCTCTAGTCGCGAGGAGAGACCTCTTCTCACCGCGTACTCCGAGCGTACATCTGGCATGTAGACACGTAGATAGGCTCTTGGCCGCCTTGGCCGCATTGGTAGGAGGATAGGGCCCTTCTCATAAGAGTGTATTTTCCTTCTCATAAGAGTGTATTTTTCGAAGCCGAGCCCCGTTCGAAGTAAATTGTCGTAGGCCGCGCTGCCCCGAGGACCCGAAGCGACGCGCTCTTAACTGGCTTGAGTCCGCTCTCGCTATTCACTCGGGGGATGCTCGAGCATCCTCCTTAGGCTGCTCCCGAGCGGGTGGCGCGCCACGCCGCGCTCTGTCACGATGGCGCTGATCAGCTCCGGCGGGGTCACGTCGAAGGCCGGGTTAAGCGCGTCGGCTTTCTCGGGCGCTACACGGACCCTATCAAGGATCGTGAGGACCTCTTCGGGGTCCCGCACCTCTATCACGATGTCGCTCGGGCCAGCTCGCGGGTCCACGGTCGAGATCGGGGCGGCCACGTAAAAGTCTCGGCCGTGCCTCGCGGCGAGGACCGCGATCATGTATGTGCCTATCTTGTTGACCACATGACCACTGAGCAAGATCCTGTCGGCCCCGACGATCACCTTGTCAACGAGCCTCGCCGAGAAGACGTAGCCCACCGCGCCGTCGACCACGAGCTTAAAGGGTATACCCTCTTTGGCTAGCTCCCAAGCCGTGAGCCTGGCCCCCTGGAGCAGAGGCCTCGTCTCCGTGGCTATTACCTCGATTCTTTTCCCTTTCTTCCACGCAGTCTTGATGATGCCGAGCGCTGTGCCGTGGCCGGCGGTCGCCAGAGAGCCCGCGTTGCAGTGCGTCAGGACTCTATCTCCGTCCTCGAGCAGCTTTTCGCCGTACTCTCCTATTTTCAGGTTCGTCTCCACGTCCTCGACTTGTATTTTGAGCGCCTCCTCGAGCAACCTCTCGCGCAGAGCTTCGGCCCCGGAGCCCGAGCCCTCTCTCAGAGCCTTTTCCATCCTCTCGAGAGCCCAGAAGAGATTGCGAGCGGTCGGCCTAGTTCGGGCGAGCAGCTCCGCGGCTCTCTTCGCGGCCGAGGCGACGGCCTCCTCTCCCCCCCTGGCTTTGAACGCGGCGAGGGCCACCGCTAGAGCAGCTGCCACGCCTATGGCCGGGGCTCCGCGAATCTCGAGCCTCTTTATCGCCTCGGCTACTCTCTCGACGACGTCGCTCTCCACATACTTCTCCTCCCAAGGTAAGCGAGAGACGTCGAGCCATCTGAGCTTACCATCGCGCCACTCGATGGGAAGCGGCCCGAGCTCTCGGTGGTAGGTCTCGAGTTTTTTCACGAGGTCGTCTATTCGCGACAAGAGCGGACTCCGAAGCGACTCCTCGCCGACGAGAGGAATAATTTTTCTTCTCCTCCGATTTCTTCTTCCCCGAATCACCGGGCACATTCATAAGGGCTCGATGGAGAAAAGGTAAGGGATATTATTATCGTCTTTCCTGGTATATATTTACGGGAGAGTAATATGGTCGCGGAGCAGGTGGAGGTATCTCCCCCGGCGGGTCGCCTCCACTTGGTCAGGACCGGGCCCGTGAGAACGAGCGGATACGCCCTCAAGCTACGGAGAGCCGTCAATGCGGTTCTGAGAGACGCCTATAAGAGCGGGAGGCTGGATTCGAGGCAAGTCAATCAGACTATAACTGAGCTGAACCGCGTGATCTACGACGTGATGGTGGGACGCTACGAGATCCCCAAGGAGTCCATCGTGAACGTACAGGTGGAGCTCGAGGAGAGAGAGAGCGTCGTCGTCGTGAAGAACGTTCTCATTGAACTGTGGAACCGAGACGAGCTTCTCAGTAGAGCGCTGACCAAAGAGGTCCTGAAGAGGCTGAGCAGTCAGGCCGCGGGGGGCGGAGCCGGAGCTCCGAGCGCTCCGGAGAGACCTAGCTAAAAAGCCTCGCGCACGAGAGAATTAGCAGGAACGTCGAGAGAAGCGCAGACGCAGCATCTCCTGGAAACGTCAGACCGGCGACTCCAGCGTGGGTAATACTCTGCGGTCGGATTTAAACCAAAGACCAGCCGAGGATCCCGACCGGCGTCGAGATTGACCGAGGCAGAGACCCAGCCCACCCAGCCTCGAGGCCCGGAGCTCGATTCTGCGGAACTCGACGGAGCTCTCGTAGAGCTCCTCGCTGAGGTGCTGTCCATAGAATCAGCCATAGTCGAGCTTGGTGGAGAGACGGAGCGCGTGTCTGATGCGCTCTTCGCTCTCCTGATAGAGAGGTCCGCGCCGTTACCCTACGACCCGAGACTCAACGAGCTAATCTACGAGGGACTACGTTACAAGAGCCTCAACGAAGTATTCGAGAGAGTCGGCGAGGAAGGAGTCAAGGCGCTCCTCGAGCTACTGTCATCCTCTGCTCCATCGTTGGAGGACGTCGAGGAGAGGGAGGCCATCCTATTTGCGCTCGTAGACGAGGATGAAGAAGAGAAGCTGCTGAGCCTGGTCGACTCAATGGAAGCGGCCGGCTTTCCGAGGCACAAGGTTTTGAGCGCTGTGTGGGCGCATATATTGAATAGAGCTCTCCGCGCAAGGACGGAAGAGCCTTGGAGAGATCTGCCGGGAGTCGACTGGATGAGGCAGCAGAGCTCGCGCTGAGATATGAGCTCAGGCTCGGAGTAGAGCTGGAGGAGCTCTTAGAGCATCTACCGCCTTTCCTGAGGCAATCTGCTACGGAGCTGTCGCGCCTCCTCCTCGCTTCTCTGGCCGAGCGAGGTCGCCAGGGGCTCTCCTGCGCCCTATGCGACCGAGGGCCCTTCACAAATCTAGGCTTTTATCTACACGTGATGAGGGTGCACCCGGTCGAGCTAAAAATCGCGTTCAGGAAGCTCGTCGAGGAAGAGCTCGAGGCTGGGAGGAGAGACCAGCCATCCGCTTGAGCGGAGGCAAACACGCCTCGCGCACTCGAAATCGCGAATGGGGAAAGGAGGGAAAAGAGGGACAAAAAGCATCGAGTCGGCGCGGGTGAGGGGCGCGTTCACTCCTTGACGGGTCCGAGTATCCTGGCCACCCGAATCCCAGTGTACGGGCTCTTGGTGATGGCTATCTTGACTTTCCTCCCTCTCTTGGGCTGCTCCTTCACGACCACTTCGTAGTCGCTGGTCTCGAAGGCCTTCTTGGCCTTGATATCGAAGAACTTCAGCTTCTCGGGCAATCCCTCCACCAGAGAGAGCTCTGCATCGGATGCTTATAAATGTTGAGCTTCCGACGGGCTGACTTTCCATCGATTGAAGGAGCTCCCCCCGGAGCTCTTCAACGCGAAAAAATATTCGTATTACCGTGATTCCCTAGAGTAGCTCCCGAAGAGTTCGACGCACAGTCTGCAGCCTCTAGTAGCGCCTGGCTCGAGGGAGGAGTGGAGCCGGCAAACGTAGCCGCGACCCATTGCTCGGAGCGCTTCCTCGATCAGCCCCATCTCGATCTCCCTCCTCCCGATTCTCCTCAACGATATGTCCTCGGCCAGCTTCGCGAGCCGCGTGTCTACGTCGCGCAGTTCCGCCGGCTCGAAGCGCGCCCCCCTCTCGGCCGAGAGGTATCTGGCCACCGCCGAGCGCGTTATTCCGAGGACCGAGGCTATGTCGGAGTAGCTCATCCCCTTCTCGCGTAGAAGCTCGACGAGCCTCCTCCTAAAAGCGGGCAACACGTATCTCTCGCCCAATTCAAGGGGAGTGAGCACGCTCAGACCACCAGGACTTCGCTCTCGATCTCGCTCGCTCTCTCGATGACATTGGTCAGGTCCTCGGCGATCTCGAGCGCTCCCAGGAACTCTCCTCTCTCCCCTCTGACCGCCACGACGAGCACCCTGTACGTTCTGCCCTCTCTCCGAGTCCAGAACTCGACGACGTCCCTCTTGCCCCTTCGCAGCTCCTCGAAGATCTCCCCAACGAAGCGCTCGAGCCTAGGCGGGTGGCAGAATTCGAGCCTCCTCCCCAGCACGGTTCTGGCTCTCGGGAAGGCCTTCGCCAACTTACTCTCGGAGTAGAACCTCACTCTCCCCTCGGCGTCGGCGAACGTGAGCTCGAGCGGTAGACTCGCTAGAATCCCGGCGAGCTCCCTCGGCGATAGGTAGCCCGTCCCCAGCTCCAGGTCACCGTCTCGGCGCAGCTCGTAGTTGTCCGGCGATAGGCCGCGCGATGACAGTATGAGGTGTATCTCCGGCGCCAGCCCCGCTATCTTAGAGGGGCTAAGCTCAAGCCCCCACTCGTGGGGGAGCCTCGGTTCGACTGAGGGCGCCCAACCCTCCTCGAGTCCTTCGACTAGGGAGCCGAGGCGCGACCTCCTCATCTCCTCGAGTATGGCCGACCACGCCGACTCGTCGAGCAGGGCCCACAGGGAGGGGAACAAGATCTTGTTCTCCCTGAAAACAAGATCCTGCAGGCCCCTAGAGACCTCTGATGCCAGAGCCGCCAGTTCGCCGGGATCTACCCGCTCTCCTCGCAGCGAACCCAACAACTTTCTCACCTTGAGGAGGACCTCGTCCTCTTTGCCCCACAGGACTCTAGGCACAGCGATCAGGCCCATCTTCTCCAAATAGGGGAACAACAGCATCTGGATCTTGCTATAGTGAGACCTCAGAGACCTCAGCTCCCCCTCGAGCGCCCTCAGCTCGGCCAGGATCTTCGCCTTCTCGACCTCCTCGGCCCTCTCGAGGGCCTTCGCGTAGAGCCCCAGGGCCTCGGCGAGCGCTGTTATCTTCTCGTTCTCCCGTAAGAGCAGGTCGAGCGGGTGTCCTTGAGGCACGCCCGCCAGCTCTCTGCCGGCCAGGTGCTCTCGGAAGAGAGCCACGTGCAGGTCGCAGAGCTTCAGGATCTCACGGACGGAGACGCCCTCCTTGATGAGCTCCTGCTCTATGAGAGGTATGTCGGTCGGGGAGATCTTCGAGAGCAAGCCGGATAGTCTCTTCTTGAGCTCCTCAACGTTCTCTCCTCGATGGATGGCCTTCAGAGCCTCTTTGATCGCGGTCTTAGTGTCGTTCAAGCTCCTCACCCTCAAGCTGCTCAGAGCCTCTTGAGCCTCCCCCCAGCGGCGAGAGCCCCTCGACTAGGAATAGGCTCGGGGCGTTGGCTTTACCTTTCGAGCTGAACCTCGTTGTTGACATGCGTCAACACCACGTGTTGATTCGTAGCTAGCATTATATAAACTTTTCTATAGTAAGTAGCGCGATACGAATACTTAACGAGGCCTCTCAAGATAGCGTGGGAGATGAGAAGTGTTATCGAAGCACCCTCTCGAGCTGCTCCGAGACAAGAAGCTAGGCCCCGAGAGGACGGCCGACGCCCTCAGGCTTTCGATAATAGCGGAGCTCGACGCGGTGAGCCTCTATCTTCAGCTGGCCGATGCGGTCGGCGACGAGAGGGTAAAGAGGGTTCTCGAAGACATAGCTAGAGAGGAGAAGACTCACGTCGGCGAGTTCCTCGCTCTGCTCAAGGAGCTCGACCCGCAGCAGGCGGCCGAGCTAGAGGCCGGCGAGAGAGAAGTGATGGAGCTGACGAGAGGGAAGCACGTCGCCGAGCAGAGCTCGGGGGATCCGCCCGCCTTGGAGGGCCCTCTGACGCGCGAAGAGGTCGAGCATCTGAGCAGAGCCGTAGAGGAAGTCCTCAGTAGAGCGCGGGTGCTGAGGCGCTATCTGCCTGTCACGCGGGTCGGGAGAGGAGTTGATGCTCTGGTCGTCGAGAAGCTGAGCGAGGGGGAGCGCGTGGTCCCCGGCGGGAGGGAATTGGTGGAACTGAGGGAGCTCGAGGAGCTCTTCGCGTTGTCTCAGAGGTCTATCGACGCGGCCAGAAGGCTGGGATCATCCGCAGAGTTGACGGCCCCGGCGTCGAGGGCGGCAGCCATCTTGGCGCGGCGAGAGGATGAGGACTTGACTAAGACCCTCCTAGCTCTGCCGGGAGCATTGGAGGAGGCTCTGGGGAGCTGGGAGGCCCCGGGGGAGGCTCTCCTCGACGTCTCTAAGGCGCTAGCTGCTCTGCTCCGCGAGCGCATGCCTAGACCTTACGTGCTCTTGGTTGGCACGACCAGATACGCGAGGCTCCTAGCGATCTATGAGAAGACGGGTCTCACAGAGCTCGCGAGGCTCAAAGCTCTCGTCGAGGACGTGGTGATGTTACCCGACCTGCCGGACGATGTGGCCCTTCTGATCGCTAGAGATCAGAGTTCCGTGGATCTGGTCGTCGGCGTTGACTACGAGATAAACTATGTTGGACCCGAGGACGGGCTCCACGTCTTCAGACTGTGGTCGTTCTACGCGTTGAGAGCGAGGAACCCGAGAGCCGTCGTGATCCTCAGGGAGCGACGCTAGGGCTCGAGCTCGATACGCTATGTTTTCCCCCTCATGGGGCTATCTCCAGGGTAGCTCCTCTGCTAGCCGAGCCGACCGAGCGAGCGTATCGGACTAAGTAGCCAAGGCTCGGCCTCCACCTAGGTCCCGATTTCTCGAGCCTCTTCTCCCTCTCCTGCTCATCGACGACGAAGTCTACGTCGAGCCTCCTCCGTTCTATGTCTATCGTGATGAGGTCGCCATCGACCACTCTGGCTATGGGGCCTCCAGCGGCGGCTTCCGGAGCCACGTGACCCACCACGAGGCCTCGGCTGGCTCCCGAGAATCTACCGTCCGTGACGAGCGCCACGGACTCCCACAGATTCATTCCCACGAGCATGGAAGTCGCGGTTAGCATCTCTCTCATGCCCGGCCCCCCGCGCGGACCTTCGTATCTCACTACCACGACGCTTCCTCTGCTCACCCTCCCTCCTCTGAGAGCCTCGACGCACTCTTCCTCGGAGTCGAAGACTACGGCCTCTCCGCGGAAGAACCTCATGCTCTTCGGCACTCCGGCGAGCTTAACTACCGAGCCCTCTGGGGCGAGCGATCCGCGGAGCACGGCCAGCCCCCCCTCTCTCGAGACGGGCTCGTTGATGCTTCGTATCACGTCGCGTCTCGAGACTCTGGCCTCGACTAAGAGCTCTCCGATCTTCTTGCCGGTGACGGTCGGCGCGTTCAGGTGTATTAGGTCTCTCAGCTCGCTCATCAGAGCCATCACGCCTCCCGCCTCGTGGAGGTCGAGCATCGTGTGAGGACCGTTTGGCGAAATGGAGCAGAGCTGCGGCACCCTCCTGCTGATAGCGTCGAAGTCCTCGAGCTCGAGCTCGACTCCAGTTTCGCGTGCTACGGCCATCAGGTGCAACACCGTATTGGTTGAGCCACCGAGCGCCACATCGACTGCTATCGCGTTGAGGAAAGACTCGCGCCTCAATATCTCCCTGGGAGTGAGCCCTGTCTCGGCGAGCCTCGCCGCCAGCGCGCCCGATTCCTCGGCTATCCTCAGCCTCTCGGCTGAGACAGCGGGGGCCGTAGCTACTCCGGGTAGCCCCATGCCCATGGCCTCTACTAGACAGGCCATAGTGTTCGCGGTGAACATCCCGCTGCAGGAGCCGGGGCCCGGGCAAGCTCTGGCCTCGAGCTCGAGCAAATCTTCGTCGTCGAGCTCTCCGACCCTGTGACGGCCCACCGCCTCGAAAACGTGAGCGAGGGTCACGTTCATTCCTCGGAAGCGGCCGGGGAGCATGGGTCCTCCCGTGACCATGACGGCCGGAATATCGAGCCTGGCGGCCGCCATGAGAGCTCCGGGCACCATCTTGTCACACGACACTACGAGCACTGCTGCGTCGAAAGCGTGGGCTTTCAAGACCACTTCGATGGAATCGGCCACGATCTCTCTCGAGGGCAGAGAATACCTCATGCCCTCGTGACCCATGGCAAGGCCGTCGCATATGGCTATGGTGTTGAACTCGAAGGGAAACCCGCCCGCCCTCAATACCCCCCTCTTCACGGCCTCGGCGACGGCCCTGAGGTGGAAGTGGCCGGGCACGGCCTCGGCATAAGAGTTGATCACTGCCACGAAAGGTCTGCGGAGGTCCTCGTCGGAGAGCCCCAGAGCCTTCAAGAGGCTCCTGTGAGGCGCCCTTTCGGGGAAGACCTTGAGCGCTTCGCTTTTCAAAAACCTTCTCATTGGCTCTCCGCTCCGCTTAGCCTCCTCACGAGCGCTCCCGTAGACTCTATCGGGTGAGCGGCCACAGCCTCGAGGAGGCTCCTCAACCTTCTCGAGCCGGAGGAATACTCCTCGACCCACTCTCGAGCGAACTCCCCGCTCTGGATCCTGCGAAGAGCCTCTCTCATTCTCTCTTTAACGCTCTCGTCGATCACTCTCGGCCCGACCGTGAGTCCCCCATACTTCGCGGTATCGCTCACGCTCCTCAACATGTAGAGGAGCCCCCCGCTATAGATCAAATCCATGATGAGCTTCGCTTCGTTGCAGACCTCGAAGTACGCGACCTCGGGCTGATAGCCAGCCTCCACGAGGACCTCGAAGCCCCTCTTTATCAACTCCATGAGACCTCCCACGAGCACGCATTGTTCACCCATTAGGTCTGTCTCGGTCTCTTCCTTGAACGTGGTCAGGAGGACGCCGGCTCTCGCACTCCCTATGCCCTTGGCGATGGCCAGAGCTCTATCGAGAGCTCTCCGCGTATAGTCGTTGGCTACGGCTACCAAGGCGGGCACCCCGCGCCCGCGTAGGTATTCCTCTCTAACTTTAGGTCCAGGCCCCTTAGGAGCCACCATGAAGACGTCGACGTAGTCGGGGGGTTTGATTAGACCGAAGTGTACGTTGAACCCGTGAGCGAAGCAGAGCCCCTGGCCGGGCCTCAGGTTGGGCGCTATCTTAGATTCGTAGACTCTCGGTTGTTCCATATCGGGGATGAGCATTAGGACAACGTCAGCCCTCTTGACGGCCTCGTCCATCTCCATCACCTCGAAGCCCTCCTCCGACGCTTTGACCCACGAGGCCCCTCCTCTCCTCAGCCCGACCACTACGTTGAAGCCGCTATCTCTGAGATTTAGAGCCTGAGCCCTGCCCTGACTCCCATAGCCTAGGACCGCTATGGTTGAGCCTCTCAGGATGCTCTCGTCTATCTCGTTCTGTAAGAAGATTCTCGCCAAGCGCGCTTCACCTCCTCAGAGCGAGCGGCCCGCTCCTCGACACGTCCAAAAGGACCGCTAGGCTATCCAGCAATTCAACCACGGCATTTAACTCTTCTGGGGCTCCGACGACTTCGGCGATCAGGGTCTCTCCTTCATCGATGAGCACCTTGGCATCGCAGCGCCTCAAGACCTCGACGACCTCGCGCCTCTTACCGTGGACCGCGACCTTCAGGAGCGCCAGTTCTCTGACCACGCTCTCTCCGAGTTCTAGGAGCTCGACCGATAGGACGCTGGGGGTCTTGGCTATGCTCTTGACGAGATGCTCCGCGGTCTCTTCCTCCGCCCTCACTATGAAGACCATCTTGGAAAAGCCCGAGTTCCCGATGGGTGAGACGTTCATAGAGTCTATGTTGATTCCTCTCCTTCTAATGCTAGAGCTCACCCTGTACAGCACGCCGGGCCTGTCCTCGACCACGGCTACTATGGCTTTAGAAGAGGAGTCTCTGCCGTTCATCGATCATCACCTCGCGTAGAGACCTGCCCGGGAAGACCATGGGAAAGACTCTCTCCTCTCTCGAGATGGGCACCTCGATGACGGTGGTGACTTCGTTACCGGCAGCTCTTCTCAGAGCCCTCTCGAGCTCCCCTAAGCTCTCCACCCTCACCCCCTCGGCCCCGAAGGCCTCGGCCAGCTTGACGAAGTCGTGGGACCGCTCAAAGTCCGTCGCAATGAATCTTCTCGCGTAGAATAGATGTTGCCACTGCCTCACCATGCCTAGCGCGTCGTTCTTGAGGACCACCGCTATCACTTGGATGTTCTCGGAGACCGAAGTGGCCAAGGCCTGAGCGGTCATCAGGAAGCTCCCGTCGCCATCTATATCAACCACGATCTTGTCGGGCCTCGCTACTTTAGCTCCAATCGCGGCCGGTAATCCGAAACCCATGGTCCCGAGCCCACCCGACGTGATGAAGGTTCTAGGGTGCTTAGCGGTGAAGTATAGAGCCGCCCACATCTGGTTCTGGCCGACGCCGGTGGTCACAATGAGACGGCCCGGATCGAGCGTCGACTCTATGAGCTTTATCACCGAGGGGGGGTCCAATTCTCCGGAGCTTCTCGTGCTCAGGACCTCGCGGAGACCGCCGAGCCTCGCTCTCCAGGCTTCACTCGCTCCTCTCTTGGCGAGTCTCGAGAGCTCCTTCAAGAGCGCGGAGAGGGCCTCCTTGGCGTCGGCCGTTATTCCCACGTCGACTCGCACGTTCTTATTTATCTCCGAGGAGTCCACATCTATGTGAATCTTGAGGGCCTGCTTAGCGAACTCGTCTAGCTTGCCCGTGCTCCTATCAGAGAATCTAGTCCCAACGGCCAGCAGGACGTCGCACTCGTTCACGGCGACATTGGCGCTCGGTCTCCCGTGCATCCCTATCATGCCGAGGGCCAGCGGATGGTCCTCGGGAAACGCTCCCTTGCCCATGAGAGTCGTGGCGACGGGCGCTCCCAGCATTTCGGCGAGCGCTCTTAGCTCCTCGTGAGCACCCGAGGCCACGACTCCTCCCCCGGCCAATATTAGGGGCCTCTCGGCCTCAGCCAAAGCGGCCGCCGCTCTTCTCACACTCTCTCGGTCGAGCTCTGGCGGGTTAGGGTCATAGCCCGCAAGATATGGTCCGTCGTCGAACTCACTCTCATCGGCTAACTCTCTCTGAACGTCGACAGGGACGTCGACTAGGACCGGGCCCGGTCTCCTCGTAGTCGCCACTTCGGCAGCCGTCTTTATTATCGACGGTATCTCTCTAGCGGCTCGCGCTTGGAATGCGTATTTGGTTATCGGCGTGACCACGCCGACCGTATCGGCCTCTTGGAACGCGTCTCGACCTATGAGGTGCCTCGCGACCTGACCCGTTATCGCTAGAATGGGCGAGCTGTCCATATAGGCCGTGGCCAGACCCGTCACGAGGTTCATGGCTCCTGGACCCGAGGTGGCTATGCAGACTCCGAGGCGCCCGCCCGCTCTGGCGTATCCATCGGCCATGTGTGCCGCCTGTTGCTCGTGGCGAGCGAGCACGTGCCTGATATTGGATTCAAGTAGAGAGTCGTAGAGAGGAAGCACCGCGCCGCCGGGGACCCCGAAGACTACTCTCACCTTGAGCCTCTCGAGAGACTCGACTAGAGCTCTCGCTCCCGAGATCAATTCTCATCGCGCTCCGCCCGGGAGGACGTCTCGCGTCTCGCAGGGTTCGCTAGAAGGAGCTCGAGGCGCTAGCCTCCTCTCCGCCTCGCTACTTCCAATTGGAGGTCCTCCGCCACCCCCCGGGCACCCCTACGCTCTAGGTGCAATGCGAATTTAACGTTTTCGCGCAGCCTCGAGCCCGTCTTCTCGAGAAACGGCTATAAAGCGGAGATGCGGCTCAACTCGCACGCGCCGGATTAAAAAGAAGACTATTTTGTCTCCGCCGAGCTCACGCTTCACGCCCTCATCGAGGCGGGCCGCCTTGGAGATTTGGCGCGACCTCAATCAGCCGATCCTAGCGCTAGTTTACTATTCGATCATGTTGATGCTCGTCGTTCCGCTCGTGAGGCGCTACAGGAGCGTTCACCCTCTCGTCTCGTTTTACATAGGGAGCTACGTGATCTGCCAGTATCTCTCCCCGAAGTACACTTACTTCTTGGGCTTGACCGTACCTGGAGGCAATATCGCCTTCGTAGCAACGGTGGCCCTAATGGACGCCATAGTAATATCGGCGGGCCTCAGCGTGGCCAGGCAGGTCATATTCTCGGGATTCCTTCTCCAGGTTCTCCTGACCGTCTCGAACCTCTCAACGATCAAGACGCCTAGCCCGGAGTGGGTGAGCGAGGAGGCGGTCAACGCCTTCCTGGCCATCTCAGCTAGGGTGGCTGTGGCGAGCCCCGTGGCGTATCTCGCGGCCGAGCTCTTCAACGCCTACGTGACCCACAGATATAGGAGAGTGTGGTGGGCGAGGACCCTCTACAGCGACCCCTTCGCGCTGATAATCGACACGCTCGTATTCACCCCGATAGCCTTCTATGGCGCTCTGCCCAGCGACGTGCTCTTGGATATAATCGTGGGGCTGAGCTCCGTGAAGCTCGCCTTCGTACCTCTGAATCTGCTCGCAGTCTATATCTTCAGGCGCGCGGTCGAGGGAGCGCTTCGCCCTCTCGAGGGTCGATCGCTCGAAGGCAACAAATAGATATAATAACGCGGCATCTATAACAGTGTTAGGAGATAGCAGTGAGCACTAGGGTCCCTCTACCCTACGGCCCCAAAGTGCTGGAGCTCTTCCGGAAGCCGTTGAACGCTGGACCGATGGAGGACGCTGACGTAGTCGCCACGGCCGGGAGCCCGGCATGCGGCGACATGATAAAGCTCTATCTCAAGGTGGATCCTCGGGGAGAGAAGATAGAGCGCGTGACCTTCGAGAGCTACGGGTGCGCCGCGAACATAGCGGCGGCGAGCATATTGACGGAGAAGGTCGCCGGGCGTGGCCTGGAGGAAGCCTGGAGGATCTCGTGGAGGGAAATCTCCAACGAACTGGGCGGGCTGCCCCCGATAAAATATCATTGCAGCATCTTGGCGGTGGGCGCCCTCAAGAGAGCCATTAGGACTTACTTCGAGAGGCGCGCGGGCTCCAGACCGGCGTGGCTCCCCTCCGAGCTGACCCAAGAGGAGAAGCAGGCTCTCGAGGAGGAGCTGATGGAGAGGCTTCTGCGGCGGAGCGCGTCGGCCGAGGGGGAAAAAACTTGACCTCTAGGACGCTGGACCTCAGAAGCGGGGGCAAGAGCTGCACAGATCACCCGGTCTATGCTCTAGCGACTCGGATCCGCGCGAGCAGGGAGGAGGGGGTGGCCGAGCTCACAGTGCTCGTGAATCCCAGCGACCTACCCCTCGAGGTCGTTGAGATGTATCTGAAGAGCGCAGGCTACGCGATGGTGCGGGTCGAACGAGTGGAGGACTGGCTGAGAATCGAGGCTAGGAGAGCTGGGGGAGGAGGTTGAGGTCATGGCCAGCGAGAAGGTTCGAGCGTTACTCGAGGCCCACGGCAGACCGGAGCGCGAGGTGTACTTCGACCTCGAGAACAGCGGCTGGGTCCCGCGAGAAGTAATTGACGCGATGCTCCCCTACTTCAACGAGCGGGGCTACGGCCACCCATCGATAACGCACAGACCGGGCTGGGAGGCGCAAGAGCTGCTGCTCTCGACTAAGGAGCTGATCGCCGAGACCATAGGAGCAGAGTCTTACGAGGCGATAAATTTCACTCACAGCGGGACTGAGGCGAACAACCTGGCGGTGTTGGGCTACCTCTTGGCCAATAGGAAGAGAGGCGGCAGAGTATTGGTGTCCGCGGTTGAGCACCTGAGCGTCATATTCCCCGCGGAGCTGGCTTCGGAGCTTCTTGGGACTAAGGTGGTCCGAGTCCCTGTCGACGGCGAGGGCTTCGTGGATCCCGAGATCCTCAAATACTACGTGAGCAGAGACGTCGCGTTGGTCAGCGTGCAACTCGTCAACCACGAAATAGGCACGATCCAGAGGATCAAAGAACTGGTCGATGTGGTGAAGAGCGCGAACCCCGATGCCGTCTTCCACATGGACGCGGCCGACGCATACGGCAGGCTGTCCATCGATGTAGAGAAGCTTGGAGTAGACATGCTCACGCTCAGCTCGCACAAGATACATGGGCCGCGGGGAGTTGGGGTGCTCTACGCGCGGCCCGGGGTATCCCTAGAGTCTCCGCTCCGCGGGCAGCTCAGTGGAGAGAAGCTCTGGCCCGGCGTCGAGAACGTCCCCCTAGTGGCTGGCTTCAAGCGCGCTATCGAGCTAGCCTTCCGTGATCTCGACGGCAACGCGTCGAAGATGAGGACCCTCAGGGACAAGATGCTGCGCGGGATCCTCGAGACGATCGACGAGACCCTCGTAAACGGTCCCCTCGGAGAGAAGAGAGCTCCGGACAACGTCAACGCGAGCTTCCTCAGAGTAGAGGGCGAGGCGCTCAGCGTAGAGCTCAGCTTAAATGGCGTCTACGTATCGAGCGGGAGCGCCTGCACCAGCAGGATCCTGGAGCCCAGCCACGTCCTGCTGGCCATAGGCAGGAGACACGAGGAAGCGCACGGTAGCCTGCTGATGAAGGTCTCCCGCTATCACGAGGACGAGGACGTAGACTACGCGCTCGACGTCCTGCGGCGGGCCGTCGCGAGACTGAGGAGCATTAGCCCCGCGTAGGTGAGTCGAGGTCGACGGAGACGCTCGACCTGCGTGGCGAGGAATGCCCTGCTCCGCTCGTCAAGGTTGTCAGGAGAGGAGACTCGCTCGAATGGACTACGGCGACGCTCTGAAGGTTCTGACAGACGAGAAAGAATGCGTCTAGCTCATAACAGAGAGTGTGTAGCCTAAGGAGGCCTCGGCTCAGTCGAGGTAAAAAAGAAAGAGGGCTGCTACGAGCTGACCATAACTAAGATAAGGCTCGAACAATAGAAGACAAGTAATAGAGCTGAGAACATGCTCACGCGCTCGTTCTGCGAGCTCTACCTGAAGAGGTGCGCCACCGCCATAAGAGTCGCCGTGGCCAAGGAGCTGATAAACAAATACGGCTACAGCCAGACCGAAGCTGCAAAGCTCGTTGGGATCTCTCAGCCTCTGCTGAACTACGTGCTCAAGGGCAAGAGGAGAATACGCGGTCTGAGCGAGATCGAGAAAAGCAACGAGGCCTCCGAGATCATTAGAAGGGTAGCCGACGCCATTAACTTGGGCAAAGTCGTCGACATGTGCGACGTTTGCATGACCTTCAGGAAAAAATGCGCGCCAATAATGGTCGGCGAGAAGACGCTGTGAGCCCTCACCTCTTGGAGTGCTTCCGGTGGAGGGACCATCGTTGTCGACGAAACCATCCCTGGTGCCGATCCGGGCCCTCAAGTCGCCCGTCGAGGTCCCCCTGAGCCGCGCTCTCCCCATCTACCGCTCCATAGTGGGAACTGGCGTGGTCGATCAGCCCGTGATCGCGGAGAGCTCCTCGATGATAGTCCTGGGCGGCTTCGAAGTCCTGCGCGCTCTGGAGCTATTGGCCGCGGACCTCGCGCCTACGATTGAGGTGGACCTCTCGGACGTGGAGGCCGAGCCCTCGTCGCTCTCGAGGATAGCCAGAGCAGCTCTCCTCGGGCCCAAGCTCGCACCGGAAGAGGTCAATGTGCGTTTTCGCAGAGAGCTCCCGAGGATCTCGCCAGTCGAGCTAGAGAGGCTGAGGCTGCCCGAGGAGCAGAGCCCGCGCCTCAGGCTCAGAGTGTATGAAAGCACGTTGGAGCTCCTTTATCGCGGCTGGCCCACGCCGCTGGTGAGGCTGAGGTCCCTCTCCTCGGGCGAGGTCCAAGCTTGGGCCAAGCTCGAGTGCTACAATCCCTTCAGCAATAGCGTCAAGGACAGGATAGGCTGGTCCATGATGATGAGGGCGCTGAGAGAGGGGACGCTGAGAGGCGCGCTCTACGAGGCCACCTCGACGAATACTGGGATAGCCCTGACGGCGATAGGCAACGTGCTGGGGGCGAGGGTCAAACTCTTCATTCCGCAGACGATCCAGAGAGCCTCCGACGTCTTCCTGAGGGTCCTGGGAGCGGATGTGGTCAGGGTCCCAGTCAACCTGACCATTGAGGCTGTGAGAGAAGTCGAGGAAGTTTCTAAGCGAGACGGCGCGGTCCACTTGAATCAGTTCGAGAACGACGCTAATCTGGAGGTGCATCTCAAGCAAACAGCCAGAGAGCTCGACGAGCAGTTGGCCTCGGTGGGGCTGAGGCCCACTCACGTCATAGGGGGGATAGGCACGTCCGGCCACATGAGCGCTCTGGCGCTTTACTTCAAGAGCAAGTACAGAGACGTGAAGGTCGTGGGGGTGCAGCCCGCGGTTGGCGAGACCATACCGGGGATAAGGAGGAAGGAGACAGGGATGAAGTGGATACACTGGGTCGAGTTCGACGAGATAGTCGACGTAACTCAGGCCGAGGCGATAGAAGGAGCGCTACGCGTCGCGCGGGGCGACGGCCTAATCGTTGGGCTGAGCTCGGGCGCCGTCGTGAAAGCGTTCGAGGAAGTCTCGCGGCGTGATGGACCTGGCGCCTACGTCTTGATCTTCCCCGACTCGGGTTTCAAATACGTCGAATACTTCGAGAGACATTTCACCGCGCGCGAGCGAGCGCCCGCTGGCTTATGTTGAGAACGCTCTCTCGCTTTCGCGCTTCGAGACGTGAATCGCTTGCCCTTCTCTGTCGACTCAAAATTGAACGAGAGTCGAGGCGAGGAGGTCGTAGCTGTGCACGGACTCCTCGGCCCTCACCACAATGTGGGCGCGCCCTCGCCTCGAGCCGGCGAAGCCCTCTTCGATGATCTTGGCCGCTCTCCTGGCCACGTCTTCGGCGAACAGCGCCCTCTCGACGAGACTCTTCACCACCTCGTACTCCTCTACCCTGCTCAAGGAGCCAGCCGGCAGCTTGACGAAGACCCTCGCGAGCATCTCGTAGAGCTCGACGGGGGTAATGGCGAGGAGACCATCTACGAACTCGAGATCCACTGTCAGCCTCGCTCTCTGAGTGTGCGTCGGTGCTTTATTCCTGTCGAGCCCCTCGAAGTAGGCGAAGATCTCCCGAGCCGAGGGACAGGAGGTCAGGCCTTCGAAGGACACGCCGAGGCTCACGACTCTCTCGCCTCGTCGATCAACGATCGCTCCGCCCGAGACGTCGATGGCCTGGTCACCGATTATCAAGCGCGAGCGTAGTCTCACAAGAGCTCTGCTAGAATACTCGTGCAAGTCGAGCAGCCTCTCCGCTGCAAGGAGGGCCTGCTCCTCTAATCGGCGGCAATCCCCCTTCTCGTAGAGTACCTCGCGCAGAGCTCTCGAGGTCCTAGAGGCGTGCAGTCCGCGCACGTGAGCCGGCAGATCGACGTGAGCCTCCGCGAGACCGGGGCTCTCGCTGCAAGAGCCTCTGCTCGACTCGAAGCGCAGCAGCACAGGGTAGCGGCTGAGGCCGACGAGGTTCAGAGCCACGGGGTGCTCGGGACTCTCCGAGTGCACATCCGGAACCGACTTCGAGCTCACCGCGGCTCACACCTCCACGCGGACATAGCCTCCTTCGCCCTCTTGCAGCTCGAGCCGCACTCGAGTCCCCAGTCTTCTGCTAATTTCCTCGGCTAATTCCATGGCTATGTATTCCGTCGTCGCGTGGGGGTACTTGAGAAGCTTGACCTCGCCCCGGTCGAGGCACTCGAGCTTTCGAGCTCCCGACGATGGCAGGAGAACTTTGTGGTCGTATTCTGAGAGCACATCCACCACGACGCGTCTCAAGAAATCGAAATCGAGCACCATACCCGTCTCAGGGTCTATAGGCCTCTCGACCTCGACGGTCACTTTGAAGGTATGTCCGTGTAGATTACCGCACTTGGAACTCGAGCCGGACGTGTAGTGTGCGGCGTCGAACTTTAAGCCTCTCAGTCCGACGGTCGGCATGGAGAGCTCCTCGGCGAGTTAGTTGCGAGAGAAGGTAATTATCTTCGAGGGAGCTCAAGTGGAGGGCGAGAGACTTGGTCGGTGACTCTCGTTTGGGCTCACTTTGCAAGCGCAACGAGGAGATCAAGAGGCTCAAGGCCGAGATCCGCGAGAGCGTCTGGAGAGCGCTCGAGGAGGCTGGCGTGACGGCACCGCCTAGACCAGTTCGCGGGAGGATACCCAACTTCATTGGAGCGGAGAGGGCGGCTCTCGCTCTCCTCTCCACGCCCGAGTGGCAGCGGGCCGAGACGGTGAAGGTCAACCCGGATTCCCCGCAGAAGCACGTCAGACGAGCTACCCTCTTAGAAGGCAAGACTCTGGTCGTTCCCACGCCCAGGCTGCGGGAGGGATTCATTCTACTGGAACCCTCTCGTCTCACGCGTCGAGAGATCGACCGCGCGGCGACAATAGCCGGGTCGTTCAAGTATGGGCGGAGGATCTCGCTCGGCGAGCTGAGATCGCTGGGACGCGTGGACCTCATCGTGGAGGGAAGTGTGGCCGTAAACAAGAGAGGAGAGAGGTTGGGTAAGGGGGAAGGCTACGGCGAGCTCGAATTCGCGGTGCTTCGAGAATTGGAGCTAGTCGATGATTCGACGCCGATAGCCACCACAGTGCACGAAATGCAACTCCTGGAGATCGAGTTACCGCAGGACCCCTGGGACGTTCCCGTAGATATCATAGCCACGAACTCGAGGCTGCTGAGATGCGATAGAGCCGCGATTAGACCTCTCGGAGTGCTCTGGGAATGCGTCGATGACGAGATGAGGGCGAGGATCCCAATTCTCGCAGAGCTAGAGAGGATCTCACCGAGGCGAGCTCGTTAAGCCGCGACATAGCTCGTTTATCTTGGAGAGAGGATCCTTGGCGTTCATGACGGCGCTGGCCACGAGCACTCCGTCGGCTCCCAGCTCGATCGCTCTCCTGCAATCCTCCTCGCTCACTACACCTGCTCCAACTAGTATCGGGAGAGCGAGCTTCAGCTCTCCCCGAATGAGCTCTATAGAGTTCGTCACGACCTCGGGCCTCGCCCTCGACACGGCTATCCCAGTGCCTATGAGCTCGGGCGGCTCGACGGCCACGATGTCGGCTCCGAGCAACGCCATAGCCGCCGCAGCGCGAGGGGTATCTCCACAAGCTACGCTGGTCAACGAGCTGGCTCGGAGGAGCTCTATGACCCTCTGGGACTCGCTCAGCGCGAGCTTACGCTCGCTGTGATTCACGAGGCTGCCTCTGCCGCCGGCCTCGCGCACGGCCTCGACCGTCACGTAGCCTGTGCCCCTGCCTGGCTCCACCGGGTCGACGTGTTGAGCCAGAACGGGAATCTCGACGGAGCTGGCGATTCTGTGAATCATTGTGTAAGGCACGGCCACCATAATCGCCACCCCCCACTCTCTCGAAGCGCGCTCGGCGCCCCGAGCTATGGCGAGCCCGCTCTGACCTAGCCCCGAGGAAAAGGTCTTGTAGTTTAGGATCAATATTGGGTTCCGCGCCGGCAACCCTCGCACCGAATCTAGCTACCAGCTCTAGACGGTCACGCGGCCGGGCGTGCTCTTGCTGCCAGCTTCTTCAGCACCTGAGGTAGAGTAGTATATTCCATCTCCTCGGGCCCGAGCCTGTGAGGCATGAATGGCCCGTGCCTCCTCATGTAATCCGCTATCAATAGGGCCTGTCGACGAGCCTCATCGAATGCCGGGTCGTCGAATAGATCGGCTGGTCCTATCAATTTGCCGTCCTTCACGTTGAAGCCCAGAGCGACGATTCGCGGAGGCCCATCGAATCTAGTGGGTCTGGCGTCTTTCTGAGAGACCGGCATCAGAGGTCCGTGGTGGCTGCCTCGCATCCAGCCCGCCACGAGGTGGGGAAACGCGAAGGGCTCGAGGAGCTCTCCAAGCGCCGGGAAGCCGGCCTGAGCCCTCGCCACGGCTACGGGATCGTCCTTGCCCACGTAGCGCCCGGCTATGAGGCTCAATCTCTCGCTGCTCACGACGGCAGCAATCTCGCCGTCTGCTCTTCTATGGATCCTCTTAACAGTAAACCTGCCCGGAGTCCCTATGAGAGCCAGAATATCGTAGGAGTCCTCGGGCGCGTTGAGCTCGTAGACCTTGTGCTCTATGAGGTCTAGAACCTCGAACTTGAAGCCCTCGTGGAGCTTCGGATCGATGACGAGGCCGGCTGTGTTGAATGGGTCGGCGAAGATCCTATAGAAGGGCAGATTAAAGGCGCCAGGCTCGGTTTTGTCGGCCATGAATACGACCACGGGCTCGCTCGGTCTCTCGACAAACTCCATTTCCGCTACGCCGGGCCCTAAGCCTCGCACGTTCCCGGAGAAGGCGTCGCTGAGTAGGTCCTGACCAGCGCCGTAGAGGCCTAGCTCCTTCGCTACCTTGGTCGCCTCTTGGAACGCCCTCCAGGCCAGGCCGTGGACTTCGCTGTTGTCCACGCCCCTGAAGTGAGTCATTATTAGCTGGAGATCGTCGCCTACGTTCGTCACGTAGAAGTCTTCGATGATGCCCTCCTCCCTTCCCTCGGCGAGAACTCTCGTGGCAGTAGCTAGGAGATCCGGGTGAACGACGTGATGGCCAGCGAGGCTCCCGACATCGGCCTTGATGACGCTCAAGGTGGTCTTTCGACCCAAGAGTCTCGACCTCGGTGGCCTGGGAGAGCGTCTCTGAAAAGCTTAACGGCTCAACGCGTGACGCTAAGGCCTCTCACCGTGGCTTCTCATTGTTCTAGTCGAAGAGCTGGAGCGTCACGGAGCCGTGAGGCGCCTTTGAAAAAGGTGTCGAGGGGACCTCATTCGACTATCGACTTAATTTGACCGTGCAACTTGTTATAAACTCCAGCCGCGCAGAGAAGCTCGAGAAGCGAGATGAGTCCGAAGAAGAGATTATACGGCTATTGCATGGAGGCCTGCGTGGAGTATTCTATGGAAGTCTATCAAGCTAGTGAGCGGGAGGCCCTCCTGTATTGCAGGAGGCTGTGCAGTCCCCTGCTCAGTAAAGCTAGCCTCGTGAAACAGTTGCTCTTTGCCAAGCTAGAGCGAGGACTCAGACCTAGAGCTCGGACCCCAGCGCAAAGACCCTCGTAGGAGCTCTCTCGTGGGACGATAGAAGCAGGAGAAACTCCCCGTGTGACAGGCTGCCCCGCGTTGTCTCACCTTCAATAAGACCGCGTCGCCGTCGCAATCAACGATGAAGTCCACGAGCTCCTGGACATTGCCCGAGGTCTCCCCTTTCATCCACAGCCTCCCTCGTGACGTGCTCCAATAGTGCGCGTAGCCGGAGGTCAGGGTCGCGATCACCGCCTCTCTCGTCATGAAACCTACCATCAGGACGGCGCCGCTCTCGACATCTTGAGCCACGGCCACGACGAAGCCTCCGCGCTTGTAGTCCAGGAGGTCGGCTATCCTCTCCGCCTCCTCTCTGCTGAGCCTTAGGCTCAAGCGTCGTCACCGCAGAGTTCAGCGAAGTTCTCGAGGAGCCTCAGCCCAATTGAGCCGCTCTTCTCGGGGTGGAACTGCGTTCCGTAAATTGAACCTTTCCAGATCACGCTGGGGAACTCAACTCCGCAGTAGCTCGTTGTGGCGGCGACGTGCTCCGGGTCTTCGGCGTGGGCACGATAAGAGTGGGCGAAATAGAACATTTGGCCCGACTCTATCCCTTCGAGAAGAGGGCAATCGCGCCTGACCACCTCGATAGCGCTCCAGCCGATGTGTATCCTCTTGCAGCCTCGAGGCAGGCGAGCTACTCTACCCCTCAGCAGTCCGAGTCCTCGGCCTGGCCCCTCCTCGCTTTCCTCGAAGAGCAGTTGAAGACCTAGGCATATGCCCAGGAGCGACGCTCCCCTCTCGAGAAGCCTCTCCACGAGCCTTACCCCTCCGCGCTCGAGCCAGCGAACTGCCGCAGCGAAGGTGCCCTGGCCCGGTAATACGAGGCAGCTCGAGCTGATCTGAGAGGCGCTCGCCGGGTCTCGAACTATCTCGACAAAGGCCCCCACTCGCTGCAAAGCCAACGCTATAGAGGCAATGTTCCCGACCCCGTAGTCAATGAGAGCGACCCTCTTCATCTCTCACGCCTCCTGCGCTCCAGCTCCGTTAGCACCTCTCTCCAACATACTCCGCGACGAGCTAGTAGAACCGTCATGTGGTAGACGACGTCGGCGGCCTCGTTGATTAGGTCATCGGTGGAGCCCGAAGAGGCGGCGAGCAAGAGCTCGACCCACTCCTCGCCGAGCTTCTTGGCTATACCGTTGAGACCCTGAGCGGCGAGCATGGAAGTATAGGAACCGGGTCTGGGCTCTCTCAGCCTCTCCTCGACCACTTCGCAGAGCTCCAACAAGATCTCCGAGCTCAAGAGCTCCCCACCCTAGCTCTCACGGAGAGAGCGTGGAGTTTCATGCCCTCGGCCTCGGCCAGGGCCTCTAAGAATGGGGCGGCCTCCCGGAGACACTGAGGCGAGGCCTCCTGGAATTGCACGAAGGAGAGGAAATCATAGACGGTGAGAGCCCCCCTGAAGCGCGCCGCCCCGCTCGTGGGGAGGACGTGATTGGCCCCAGTGAGGTAATCGCACAACGCGATCGGCGTGTTGAGTCCTAGAGCCACCGAGCCCGCCTTCTTGATCTTATAAGCGAGGGCCTCGGGCTGCTCAAGCAGCAACTCCACGTGCTCGGGGGCGATCTCGTTGACGAACAGCGCCGCTTCTTCAACGCTCTCCGCGATGAGCACCGCGACACGAGCTCCCGTTAGACCGAGTCTCGAGAGGGAGCTCCTCAACTCCTCGCTCACGCTTCTCGCGAGGCCTTCGTGCAACGCGATCAACGCTGCCAGAGAGCCGGGCCCGTGCTCGAGCTGCGCTAGCATGTCAAGCACCACGAGCTTGGGATCGACAGACTCGTCAGCCACCACCACTATCTCGCTCGGCCCGGCTAGCATTTCCACACCGACTCTGCCATAGAGTTCTCTCTTCGCGGCCGCAACGTAGACGTTGCCCGGCCCAACTATCTTGTCCACGCGCTTCACGGTCTCCGTGCCGAAGGCCAACGCCGCTAGAGCCTGTACTCCTCCTACCCTATACACGCGCTTGACTCCCGCCAGGGCCAGAGCCGCGAGCACGCTCGGATCGACGCTCCCGTCTCTGCGCGGCGGAGTGCAGGCGGCGATCTCGTTGACGCCAGCTACTCTCGCCGGGACCGCTAGCATGAGAGCTGTCGAGGGATAAGGGTGTAGGCCCCCGGGCACGTAGATGCCGACAGAGTCGAGGGGGAGAGCCAGCAATCTCGTGACGCAGCCGGGCGCGGTCTCAACGCATAGCTCGCGGGGAGGTAGCTGCCTCGAGTGGAATCTGCCGAGAGCCTCGACTACACGCTCTAAGGAGCGCAGGAGCCTCGCGTCGACGAGGTCTCGCGCTCTCTCGATCTCGTCCTCGTGGACTAACAGTTGGTGCGGCTCCAGTTTGACCTTATCGAAGAGCTCAGTATATTTTATGAGAGCCTCGTCGCCTCCTCTTCTGACGTCGTCAAGGATCTTCCTCACTTTCTCAGAGACGGATTCGAGGTCCGCGAAGCGTTCAATGAGTAGAGAGCGCTCGCTCGGCGAGAGCTCGGAGATTCTCTTTGGTCCTATCAGAGTCAAAGCCTTACCCTCACCCCCCTCTCTTTCAGGAATCTCTTCACGTCGGCCACGGTATATTCGCCGTAGTGGAAGACCGATGCCGCCAGTACCGCGTCGGCCCCGCCCTTCACGATGGCCTCCAACATGTGCTCGGGCCCCCCGGCTCCACCCGAGGCTATTACCGGGATATCGACCGATTCCACGATCGCTTTGAGGAGCTCGATGTCGTAGCCGACCCTCGTACCATCGGCGTCTATGCTCGTGACGAGGAGCTCGCCCGCCCCGAGGTCGCACATCCTCTTAGCGTGCTCCACGGCGTCTATCCCAGTCGGTCTCCGGCCCCCGTGCGTATAGACCTCCCACGCGCCTTCCGCGGATCTCTTGGCGTCTATGGCGACGACTATGCACTGCGACCCAAAGAGCTCGGAGGCCTCTCTAACCAGCTCGGGCCTCTCGACGGCTGCGGTGTTTATGCTGACTCTATCCGCTCCGGCTAATAGGAGGGCTCTGATATCCTCTAATCGCCTGACCCCTCCTCCGACTATTAGGGGGATCGAGAGGACGTCGCGAGTCCTCTCTACGACGTCTAGCAGCGCGAGCCTCCCCTCTAACGAAGCGCTCACGTCGAGGAGCGCCAACTCATCTGCCCCCTGAGACTCGTAGGTGGCGGCCAGCTCGCTCGGCTCCCCAACAGGTTTCAGATCCCCGAACCTGACCCCCTTGACCACACGCCCGTGGAGTACGTCCAGGCAGGGGATCACGCGCTTAACGGGTTGCACCTCATATCGCCCCCTTGAGCGAGGGCACGACCGAGCCCTCTATTCTGCAAGCCTCTCCGAGAGCTAGGCCTAGCGCTTTGAAGAGGGCCTCGATCTTGTGGTGGTCGTTCTCGCCGTAGAGCACGAGAGCGTGAATCGTCGATCTCGATGACGAAGCGAGAGACCTCACGAAGTGAGACGCGCTCTCGGCGGATAGACCCCCAATGCTTTCACGCGTCAGACGCGTTTCGACGCGCGCGAAGGGCCTGCCCCCCAAGTCGACCGCGGCTAAGGCCAAGGCATCGTCCATGGGAACTACGGCGCTTCCGAATCGCCTTACTCCGCGTCTATCGCTGAGAGCCTCGTCGAGCGCTCGCCCGATAGCTAGGGCTACTTCCTCGACCACGTGGTGATCATCCACGAGCTTCAACTCACTCGCGACGACGCTTAAGTCGAACCTAGCGTAGAAGGCCAGAGTTTCGAGCAAGTGGTCGAGCATAGGGATCCCCGTCTTAACTTCGGCGATCCCCGACCCCTCGAGAGAGACGGAGACCTCCACCGAGACCTCTCTCGTGGTCCTGCCGAGCCGCGCTCTCCTCACGACGTGATCACCTTCTCGGCCACGCGTTTCGCCTCTTGTAATGAGAACTTGCCGGCGTAAAGAGCCATCCCGAGGATCACGCCGGCTACCCCCGCTCTCCCTAGCTCGATCAGGTCCTCGAGGCTGGAGACCCCTCCCGCATAAAATATAGGCGTTGACGCTCTCCGCACCAGGCCGCGAACTAGGTCTAGGCAGGGGCCCCGCAGCGAGCCCTCGACGTCGACACACGTGACGAGGAAAGCGTGCAGCCCGAGCCCGTCCAGTTCATCGATCAGCTCATCGGGGCTCTTGCTGATGTCTCTCCTCCAACCATCGACGGCCAGCTTTCCCCCGCGCACATCGAGCGCTACGATAAGGGACGAGGCGCCAATTTCTTCGACTACCACATCAACGAGGCGACTCGTCGCGGCGCCTGTGCCAAGGACCAAGTAGGCTGCTCCGGCCTCTCGAGCTTTCAGACAGTCCTCGACGCTTCTCAGTCCTCCGCCGTACTGAATCGGTATCCGACTCGCGGCGGCTATGCGTGACACGACGTCGAGGTGGAGGGGCCTCCCTTCGTGGGCTCCATCCAGGTCAACGACGTGTAGTCTCTCGGCTCCAGCCTCGGCCCACCGTAGAGCTAGAGCCACAGGATCGCCCAGCGATAGCCCGGTCCCGGGCTCCCCTCTCACACGCTTCACCGCGATGCCGCGACTTAAGTCGATAGAGGGGATCACGAGCAAGGACCAAGTCCCTCCCAAATGCTATCGCTAAGGTATCACTCTCTCGAGGTGCAGGACCAGGATGTCCCGAGCTCCTCGCTTCTTGGCCTCGAGGATCACTCGGTAAACGCTCTCCATCGGGACCACCGTGTTGACCTCCCACATGGGCTCGGGGGCTTCCACTTTAGCCAGAGTGGGGCCAGCCATCGAGGGCAGCACTGATAGTACTTCTCTGAGCGAGCGCTCGGGCACGTTCATTAAGATCCAGACTTTCTCCTCGGCATCGACGACGCTCTTCAGAGCGAGCCTTAGCTCTTCGATGAGCCCCCTTTTCGTCTCGAGGGCCGAGGAATTCGCTATGAGTCTCGCGCTCGTGTCCATGACCTTGACCAGGGGCTCCAAGCCGTGCAGCCTCAGAGTAGCTCCGCTGGACTCCACGTCGAGGACGGCATCAGCCACGCCCAGAGCGGGCATGACCTCGACGGAGCCCGAGACTTTGACTATCTTAACGCTCTTGCCGACTTCCTCGAAGAAGCGCGAGGCTATTCTCGGGTACTTCGTGGCCACCCTAGTCCCCTCGCGGAAGTCCTCTAGAGAGCGCAGCTCGCTCCACGTGGGCGCCGCCACGACCAGCCTAGCTTTACCGAAGCCCAAGTCGAGGAGCTCCACGACGTCGGCGCCGCTCTCGACTACGTAGTCGTGACCGGTTATCCCGACGTCGGCCGCTCCCGAGGACACTATGGCTGGGACGTCGCTCGGCCTCACGAAGAAGGCCAAGAACCTGGGATCAATCGTGGGAGATATGAGCGATCTGTTGTTAGCGTGCTGAACCGCCAGACCCGCTCGCGCCAGGAGCGCCAGCGTGGGGCGCCTCAGCCTCCCGCGGCTGGGCAGAGCCACTTTCAGCTGCTCCACGGCCAATCACCTCAACGTTGAGCTCTCAGCACCTCCTCGAGCGCGTCCAGCAGCAGCGCGTTATCGATGGGCCTACCAATGGTCACACGCGCGTGATAAATCGTGAGGCCCTCGACGCCGGAGAGGTCGCGCACGGCCACGCCTCTCTCCAGGAGAGAAGAGGCGAGCTCGCTCGCTGAGATCGAGGTCCTCTCCGTGCTGATCAAGAGGAAATTGGCCAGGCTAGGATAGACCCTGAGACCCAACTCTCTCAGCCTAGAGCCGAGCTTCTCCCTCTCTCTGGTCGTCACCAGCGTTACCCACCTCACGTAGGGGAGGTCTCTCAGGGCAGCCAGCGCCGCTCGAGCGGCTGGGAGGCTCACGTCGTAGGGCAGCTTAATTCTCCTCATTGCGTTCGCCGTCTCCTCGGCCGCTACGACGTAGCCGACCCGCAGACCAGCTAGACCGAAGGCCTTCGAGAAAGTCCTCAGGACAACAAGGTTCGGATAGTGGCGCACGAGCTCGACGAAAGTAACGCCGCTATATTCGTAGTAAGCTTCGTCGAGCACCACGAGACCCTCGAAGGACAAGAGCTCCTCGAGCTCCCTCGAGTCGATCAGTAGATTGCCCGTGGGATTGTTGGGGTTAGCCAAGAAGAGGACCTTGGACTCTTTGAGCCTGCTCGAGACGGCTTGCAGGTCTAGCTCGAACCTCTCTCGAGTCAAAGGCACTTTCTCTACTCTAGCGCCTCGCGTGAGCGCTACTCGCTCGTACATCGAGAATGTCGGCGGAGTCACCACGACCCTATCGCCGGGCCCAACAAAACACTTCGAGAAGAGGTCTAAGGCGCAGTCGGAGCCGCAGGTGAGGACGACGTTCTCGGGGCTCACCCCGCAGTACCTAGCGACGGCCTCTTCGAGCTCCTCGAAGTCCTCGCGAGCCGGGTATAAGTGAGCAGAAGTTAGAGCCGACACAATCTCCTCTAAGACTAGGGGGGAAGGGCCGAAGAGGTTCTCGTTCCTATCAAGTCTCGCCAGGACAGCTCGGGGGGGAGGGGTGTAACTCTCGAGCGAAGGAGTCGATGGATAAAAGACCCCTCCTCTCAGGCGTGTTGGCGCATGGAGCGCACCACTCGCTTTCGCTGAGGCTCGGCTTTTTAAAGTTTCGGTGATTCGCGCTCCGCGGTCCTAGGTCACGCCTCGGCGCTGCTTCGTGATCGATGCATACCGAGGTCCTCTTGTCGCTCGACTAAGAGCTCTGGCATGTGCCTCCTGACGAGCTCTAACATGAGCGACTCGGGCGCGCTCAAGGCTCCTGAGCCCTCGAAGTAGCTCACGAGCTCCGCGTGGATCCTCTGCACGGCCGGATGGTCTTTGCTCACCTTCTTGCTTCCGTCCAACTTGAAGAAATTATTTATCCAGAAGGCCACGCCGGCCGCTCCCGAGTATGGCGTTATCTCCACCCCTGGCTCCACTCCGAGCAGCAGTTTAGTATCGAAGGGCAGGTAAATCCTGACATCCTTGAGCGTGCCGTCTATGTGGATCCCCGCTCGAGTCACGAAGAAGTTCCTGCCTAAGAGGGGCTGCAGGTCCGGCACGCGGTGCCCGAGCTCTCTCTCGAAGTACTCGGCGACCTCACGCAGAACCCGAGGGTTCATCCCATCGAACGAGCCCTTGAGCGAGGCGTGCGCGAACACCATGGCCTCGAGCGGCACGTTCCCCGCCCTCTCTCCTATGCCGAGGAGCGTGGTGTTGTTCAGCGCCGCTCCGTAGAGCCACGCCGCGACCGCGTTGGCTACCCCCAAGTAGAAGTCGTTGTGACCGTGGAACTCGAGGTTCTCGCTAGGCACGCCACAAACGTGCCTGAGAACCCACATTATCTTAGGCACACTGCGGGGCAGAGAAGCCTCGGGCCAGGGCAGACCCACGCCCAGCGTGTCGGGAACTCTGACGCGCACCGCTACGCCGTATTTCTCGGAGAGCCTCAGGACTCTCCTAACGAAGGGGACGACCACCTCGAAGATGTTGGCTCTAGTGCAGTCCTCGAGGTGCACTCTCATCGTTATGCCCCTCTTGAGCCCCTCCTCCAACACGGTCAGGTACTTCTCGATGGCACGTCTTCTGCCAGCCTCTCTCAGCTTCAGGAAGATGTGATAGTCGCTGATCGAGGCGAGCATGCCGGTCTCACTCAGCCCGAGCTCGGCCAACCTCCTCAGCTCCTCGAGGCTAGCTCTGATCCAGCCGGTCACCATGGGATACTCGTAGCCTAATTCGCGCACTCTCCTCAGGGCCTCTCTATCTCTCGAGGTATAGGTGAAGAATTCTGTGAACAGAATCTTACCCTGAGGCCCCCCAATGGCGTGTAGGAATTCGTAGAGCCTCGTGATCTGCTCGACGGTGAAGGGCTTACGCGCCTGCTGCCCGTCTCTGAACGTAGTGTCGGTTATCCACAGCCGCTCCGGCAGCTCCATCGGGACGCGAACTCCGTCGAAGACTGCGAGCGGAGGATCTGGCCAGGGGAAGAGATCCTCGAAGAGCTCGGGGGCCTCTACTTCCACTACGTCGTAATCGGGGAAATCTATGGACTCTCTGCGCGCGAAGCGCAGGAACTCCTCGCGGGCTTTCCTGGCTCGAATTTCCCCGGCTCCGGCAATAAAGGGCACCCCAACAATCGACCATCTTGCGTCCCCTCTCGCACTATTAAACTTTCCGTCGCGAGCGGCGCGAGCATCGACGAGGGAGCCGCCGGGAGCGCGCAGAAGGCTATAACACTAATTAGTCCCTCGACGGCGCATGAGCGGAGGAGGTCTCCTCTGTGGGTTCCGGGCAGACGCTGGCCGAGAAGATTCTCTCGCTCAACGTCGGGAGAAGAGTATCGCCCGGCGACTTAGTGGTAGCTCGCGTCGACACGGCGATGGCGCACGACGGCACAGCGCCTCTCGCGATAAAGTCGTTCGAGTCAATGGGAGCCGAGAAGGTGTGGGACGGCTCGCGGATCGTGTTCGTTATAGATCACGTGGCCCCCAGCTCTAACGAGGGCACTTCGCGCCTCCATAAGATCATGAGGGAATTTGCTGCGAGGCACGGTATCAGGCTCTACGACGTGGGAGAGGGCATATGCCATCAGGTCCTCGTGGAGAGAGGGCACGTTTATCCGGGTGCCGTCGTAATAGGAGCGGACTCGCACACCTGCACCCACGGGGCCTTCGCCGCTTTCGGCACGGGCGTGGGGTCGACGGAGCTAGCAGCGGTCATGGCCTCGGGGAGGATCTGGCTGAGAGTCCCCGAGTCGCTCAAAGTAGTCGTTGTTGGCGAGTTGAAGCCCAACGTGACCTCTAAAGACGTCGCTCTCTACGTGGTGAGTGAGGTGGGAGCCGACGGAGCAACTTACATGGCCGTGGAGTATGGCGGCGAGACCGTTGAGAAAATGTCCGTGGACAGTCGCATGACATTGACTAACATGGCCGTCGAGATGGGGGCGAAGACCGGCCTCATGCCCTCCGATGAGAAGACGCTAAGCTTCCTCGCCGGCAGAGTGAGCGCCCCTCTTTCAAAGCTCGCCTCAGACCCGGACGCGGAGTACGCGGACGAGCTCGTCGTAGAGGCCGACAGGCTCGAGCCCCTCGTGGCCGTTCCCCACGAGGTGGACAACGTGAGGTCCGTGACTGAGGTCGAGGGCACTCCCGTTGACCAAGTCTTCATAGGCTCTTGCACTAATGGAAGGCTCGAGGATCTCAGACAGGTTGCCAAGGTTCTAAAAGGGAGGCGCGTCAAGGTTAGGACCATCGTTATGCCAGCTTCGCGCGAGGTCTATCTCAAAGCGCTGGAGGAGGGGGTGATAAGAGTGCTCCTCGAGAGCGGCTGCGCGGTGGGAGTGCCCGGCTGCGGCCCTTGCGTTGGCGGCCACCACGGGATACCCGCACCAGGCGAGACCGTCGTAGCGACGATCAATAGAAACTTCAAGGGGCGGATGGGCTCCGCCGAAGCCAAGATATACTTGGCCTCTCCCATAGTGGCGGCGCACGCGGCTCTGCATGGAGCTATAAAATACCCGGAGGAGGGCACGTCGTGATAGTACGCGGGAGAGCGTGGAAATTCGGCGATAACATCTCGACAGACCTGATAATACCGGGCAAGTACAAATTCAGCACGTTAGATTTCGCGGAGCTGGCCAAACACGCCATGGAGGGGGCAGACCCCGCATTCGCTCGGAAAGTCCGACCTGGTGATGTCGTGGTGGCGGGAAAGAACTTCGGCTGCGGCTCGAGTCGCGAGCACGCGCCTCTGGTGCTGAAGCACGCTGGAGTGGGGGCCGTCGTGGCGAAATCCTTCGCGAGAATATTCTTCAGGAACTCTGTGAACGTGGGCCTCCCCGTAGTGATATCTCCCGAGGCTTATGACGTGATCGACGAAGGCGACGTGGTCAGTCTGAGTCTGCGCGAGGGAGTATTGGTTGACGAGACGAAGAACGTTGAGATAAGGTTCAAGCCTCTCCCCGACTTTCTCCTCGAGATCCTAAGCGAGGGAGGACTCGTCGAGTATTATAAAAAGCACCGCCGCTTCCCGTGGGAGTGAAGACCGGGTTCCGAGCCAACGAAATATTTTCCTCAACTCCCGAAACCTGAGCACGGATGAAGAGAGTCATGCCAAGCGAGGCCTGAGAGGCCCATGAGCGCTACCTCCTGGGGTAGCGGACGCAGATCGTCGCGAATTCTCGAGTTGGCTCGAGAGGGTCCTCTGCTCCAAGTAGCGCTCGACTTGACGGATAGAGCTAGGGCTCTGAGCCTCGCTCGAGCTCTCGCGAATTTGGAAGGAGTAATCATAGAGCTCGGGACCCCTCTCATCAAGGCGCACGGGGTGAGGATCGCGATCGAGCTCAGAAACGAGTCTCCTGAGACCATTCTTCTGGCTGACACCAAGACCTCCGACGCGGGGGCTCTCGAGGCGAGACTCGCCTTCGAGAGCGGTGCTGATGTAATGACCGTGCTTGGAGCCGCCGGCGACGCAACCGTGGCCGAGGCCGTTAGAGTAGCCGGCGAGCTCGGGGGGCTCGTTGAGGTTGACCTGATAAACGTGAGGGACCCCATTGGGAGGGCGGTCGAGGCGCTCGAGCTCGGCGCTCACATAGTCGGGTTACACGTGGGAGTCGACGAGCAACGCGCTCGAGGAGCCAGAGTGATCGATTTCATAGACTTGGTCCGCGAGCTGAAAGCCAGGGTGGGAGAACGAGCTCTGGTCTCGGTGGCCGGTGGGGTCAGACTGAGCGACGCCGAGAAGCTCGCGAGAGCCGGAGCCGATATAGTGGTGATGGGCTCGACCATAGTCGGGGCGAGCGATCCGCTCGAGGTGACGAGAGAGGCCTTGAACTTGCTTCGGGCGGTAGAGCGTCGGCGCTCTACTTAGGCGCTTTTACGCGCGCTTCAACAAAGGGGAAATCCGTTATCTTGCCTCGAGCCCTCCTACCTCGGGCCTCGATCTCTACCTCGAGCCCGATCAAAGCATGCGAGGCCCTCGCATAGCCCATAGCTATCGGCCTACCGAGGACCGGGGAGTAGCCTCCGCTCGTGACGACCCCCACCGTCTCGCTCTCCACGAGGATTCTGCTACCGCGCCTCGGAACCAGTTTCTCGCCCCTCCCGAGCTTCACGCCGACCCTGACGCGCTCGGCCCCTCGCCTCAATCTCTCGAGTAGAGCGTCGCAGCCGATGCATTCTCCTCGCCTCACTTTGCCCAGCTCGAAGACGGCCCAATATCTGGCCTCGACGGGAGAAATCGACTCGTCTATGTCCTGCTCGTAGAGCACGTAACCCATCTCGAGCCGAAGCGTGTCTCTCGAGGCTATACCGCAGGGCCTCGCTCCGGCTCTTCTCAGCTCCTCAAATAGTCCTCGAGCAGTCGAGCACTTAAGCACGAATTCGAACCCGTCTTCCCCAGTCCAGCCGCTCCTACTGGTTACAAGCGTCTCGAAGCCCCCCACGGAGCGCCCGACCTCAAAAGTCAACCTCTTCAACTGAGAGAGGCCATCGCTTAGCCTCTCCGCGATCTCAGCAGAGGAGGGCCCTTGGAGAGCCAGCAAGCAGTAATTGCCGTTGAGGACCTCCACATTCACGTCGAGAGAGCGAGAGCGAGCGTTGGACACGAGCCACTCTCGGTCCTTCTCGAGATTGATCGCGTTGCCAACCACCAGGAAGTCCCCGGGCCCCAGCTCATAGATCATCACGTCGTCCTTAATGCCTCCCCCCTCGTTCAGGAAAGCCGTGGGTCCCACTATAACTCCCTCGGCCCCTCGCTCGAGAGACCTCGGCACGAGGAGCTCGAGAAGCTCCTCAGCTCCGGGTCCTCGAGCGCGGATCAAGGTCATATGGCTGAGATCAAAGACTCCCGCCGAGGTCCGAACCGCCATGTGCTCCTCGAAGACGCTGCCGTAGTCCATAGGAACGACGAAGCCGGCGAATTCACCCGGAGTAGCGCCAAGCCTCTCGTGTAGGTCGAGGAGCGGAACGGGCCTCGCTATCGCGCCCCCACGCTCCGCCGTCAAGAGCAGAGCTCACATTTCCGCGCCCCTCCTTTTAAACGCATCGTGGGCGAGAGCCTCTAACGCTGGGCTGAGGTGCGGAGAAGTGCTCGTTTACACGGTCGACGTTCTTGAGAGATACGTGGGCCAGAAAGTGAAGGACCCCTACGGTAGGACCGTGGGGACGCTGGCTAGTATATATAGCGATTTCGACGGGAGAGTCCAGGCCGTGGAGATGCTCTTCGGCGAGACGACCTTCAAGACGATTGACGTCGGCAGGATAATGATCCAGAGCGGCGAGGTCCTCCTCCTCCCCGAGTGGAAGTTCGCGGCCCTCAGGCTCATCGAGAGACTCGAAAGGAGCGGCAGGAGAGCTAAGGCGTTGGAGGACCTCTACGCGAAGGGCGAGATACCTAGGCACGCCTACGAGGAGTTCAAGGCAAAGGTCTCGTCGGAACTGGAGAAGCTGAAGACCGAGGCCAAGGAGGTCAAAGTCGTGATCGAGAGGAGGATCGGCGAGCTTGAGGACCAGATAGTGCAGGCCGAGAAGGCCCTCGCGGCCCTCAAGATGAGCTACATAGCGGGCGAGATCGGCGAGAGGAGCTACAAGCCGGCCGCCGACATTCTTAGGCAGGGGAGAGATAGGAACATCGAGGAGAAGAACGACGCGAAGCGCATCCTCGAGGTGATAAGGCGGCTCGAGAGCGGAGAGATAGAGCGCGAGGTCCAACAGCCCGCCAAGGTTGAGAGACAGGCGGAGCCTCAGATAGTCGTCGAGCTCGTGCAGGAAGGAGCGGTCTCCGAGGCCTGAGCGCTATGCCCTCTTCAACGGCTCGCGGCGCCGTTTTTGTTCGAGGAGGGCCGCGTCGCGAGAGATCCTCGAAGCGAGGTGATATCGAGTGAGCCTCTCCGAGACCGAGAGGAGAAGGCGCGGCCTCTTTGGTTGGCTGAGGTCGCTCTTAGCTCTCGAGGAGGGGGAAGAGAGAGACGAGTGGGAGGACAAGATACAGGCTATAGTGTTTAGAATCAAGGAGCAACAGAGCAGACTCGACGAGCTCGCCTTCAGAATGGAGCAGAGAGCCGCCGAGCTATTCGAGAAGACGGTGGAACACCTCAAGAAGGCTCGCGGGCCCAGCCTAGCTGAGGACGAGAAGAAGGTCCACTACAATTTGGCCAAAACCTGCGCGGAAGAGATCTACGAGATAAGGCGCTTTCTCAAGGCGGTGAGGTTTACGTCGATATCGCTGGAGAGGGCTGCTATGAGGCTTCAAACTGTCCGCGATATAAAGGACTTCCGCAGCGTGCTAGGCCCCATAGCCGTCCTGCTCGCGAACGTGAAGGACGAGATCTCGCCGATATTCCCAAGCATCGCTCAAGCTCTCGACGAAATAAACAAGAGCATATACGAGCTCATGGCGCATACGAGCGCCGGCATGCGCGGTCTCCCGAGCGGCTTTCTCAAGAGCGACGAGGACGTCGACAAGATTTTGAGCGAAGCTTGGGCCGCCGCCAACGAGAGCGTGGAGAGAAACGTCCCCGAGCCCTCGAAGCTGCTCGGTTTAGATCAGAAGCCGATCAAGAAAGATGAGAAGAGCTCGAGGGCTGCGCTGGAGGTGAGCTTGACGAGCTCTCCCAAGCCGCCGGCGTTGAGCGGAGAGAAGCTGGAGACCGGGGTCGAAGCAGCCCGGTCGCTCTCGGCCTCGGCGAACGCGTCTGCGGGGAATCTAGAGGAGGTGCTGCTCAACGAGATAAAGACCTGCGGTGGCAAGCTCAACTTAGACGAGTGCAGTAGGAAGTACGGCGTTCCCAAGGAAAAGTTGCTTGAGGCGCTGAGCAGCCTCGAGAGGAAGGGCAAGATAAAGATCGTGGAGAAAGCTCAGCGCTAAGTACGCCGAGCCTCATCGTGGCGGCCCGTGTGAGGGCGAGTCCCCGTGTCTGGCCTGGCCTTTCAGTATCTTAGAGAAGCAGCCGAGAAGCACGCTCGCGAGGCAATAAGCGCGGATAGGAGCGGAGACTTCGAGAGGGCCCTGAGGCACTACAAAATAGCGTACTCGGCTCTCGAGAAGATCCTCAGGTTGTACCCGAATTCCCCAGCGGCTCCCCTCTACGCAAGCGCCCTCCAGAGCTACAAGCGGCGCATAGAGCAGCTCGAGAAAAAGGCGGCCGAACTTCTCGTGACCGGCTCGAGCGAGGACGGCGCCCCAAGCGATCACGGCCTCCCGGAGAGCTGCATCGTCACCGAGAAGCCCGAGGTGCGCTTCGACGACGTGGTCGACCTCGAGCAAGCGAAGAGAGCTCTACGCGAGAGCATAATTTACCCGACTAAGAGGCCGGACCTGTACCCGCTCGGATGGCCGAAAGGCATTCTGCTGTTCGGCCCGCCTGGCTGCGGTAAGACCCTGCTCGCGGCCGCTCTGGCTAGAGAGCTAGATGGGATATTCCTCTACGTGGACGCGGCCAAGGTAATGTCGAAGTGGCTTGGAGAGGCTGAGAAGAACGTCGCCAAGATCTTCGCGTTCGCTCGCGAGAAGTCGGAGAAAGGGGTCCCCGTCGTTATATTCATTGACGAGGTCGAAGATCTATTAGGCGTCTACTCGAGCGAAGTCGGAGGCGAGGCGAGAGTAAGGACTCAGTTCCTCAAGGAGATGGACGGGCTCCGCGACAAGGGCAAAAAGAGCTACGTCTACGTCATTGGGGCGACGAATAAACCGTGGAAGCTCGACGAGGCCTTCATAAGGAGATTCCACAAGAGGATCTATGTGCCGCCGCCTGATCGCGAGACGAGAGCCAAGCTCTTTGAGAAGTTCCTCAGGGGACTCAACGTGAGCGAGGACGTGCTCCCCGATAGATTGGCCGATTACACGGAGGGCTACAGCAGCAGCGACATCGAGGACATAGTCAGAGAAGCCCATAGCAAGGTGGTAAGTGAATTCCTCGAACGCGGGGGCGAAGGAACTCCGAGGCCCGTGACGATGTCAGATTTCCTCGAGGTGATCAGAGCCAGGAGGCCGAGTTTGGATGATCAGATCGTCAAGAAGATAGAGGCGTGGGCTCGCGAGTACGAAGCATTATAGAGAAATGGGAAAACCCGATCGCTCACCTCGGAGACGAATTATTTATCTCTCCTCGGGACTATTTCGATACGGGCTCCGAGCACTAGGAGCAGCTCGGAGCGCTCCCGATCTCGTGTCTTCGCGGTGAAGGGCAAATGTCGTGGAGGCTCTTCGGGACGGATGGAGTGCGGGGAGTGGTAAACGAGACGATGAGCGCCGAGCTCGCTCTAAGGCTCGGCGCCTCGATATGTACGGTCTTTGGCGAGGGCTCGCGCATTCTCGTTGGTCGCGACGTGAGGCTCGGGGGCGATATGCTCGTCAATGCTCTGATGGCCGGGTTAGAGAGCGCGGGCTGTTCCCCCATTTACTGCGGCTACGCGCCAACGCCAGCCGTTCAATATGCCGTCAAGACCCTGGGAGGCTTCGACGGCGGGGCTATGGTGACGGCCAGCCATAACCCCCCGATGTACAATGGCATTAAGGTGATAGACGGAGACGGCATAGAGATTTCAAGGGAAAAAGAGCGCGAGGTGGAAGAGGTCTTTCGCGAGGGGAGATTAGCGAGGATCCACTGGAGCAGAGCCGACATATCGGCTAAGAGGATCGCGGGCGTGTTGGAGCATTACGCTAGGGGCGTGGTCGAATGCGTGGACTCCGAGGCCATAAAGCGGAGAGCGCCCGTCGTCGTTGTGGATTGCGCTAATAGCGTCGGCTCGCTCGTTGTGCCCAAGCTCGTGAGAGCTCTGGGCGGGAGACCCATATCGTTGAACTCGCACCTCGATCCGTACTTCCCCGGCAGAGAGCCGGAGCCCACGCCCGACACTCTGGTCGAGGCCTCGAGCCTCGTGGTGAGCGCTCGAGCAGACCTCGGCGTGGGGCTCGACGGCGACGCCGACCGCGCCATAGTGATTGACGAGCGGGGCGAGGCTCATTGGGGCGACAGGACGGCGGCTCTGCTAGCGGCCCGCTTGAGAGAAAAACACGCGGAACTTCCCCCGGTGGTATATACGGGGGTCAGCAGCAGCGCCTTCATTGAGAGCTACCTGAGCTCGCGGGGCATCAGAGTAGAGTGGATGAGAGTGGGCAGCGTCGATATATCTCGCGAGCTGGCGAAGCGCGGAGGGCTCTTGGGCTTCGAAGAAAACGGAGGCCTCATGTATCCTCCTCATCAGTTCGTGAGAGACGCTGCTATGGCCGTGGCCCTCGTGCTGGAGCTCCTGGCCACGGAGCGCGCAACGCTCTCAGAGCTCTACGGAGAGCTCCCGAGAGCTCACGCTCTAAAAACGAAGTATCCGATGGACAGAGTCAAGGCCATGGAGGTGGTGCGCGAGATCTCGGCCAAGTTCTCGGAGCACAGGCAGGTCATGATAGATGGAGTCAAAGTGTTCTTCAGCGACGGGTGGCTCCTCGCGAGGCCCAGCGGGACCGAGCCCGTGTTGAGAATCATGGTCGAGGCTACGACGCGTGAGAGAGCCCACGAGATCCTCCGCGAAGCCGAGCTCGTTGTGAGAGAGGTCGAGAAGAGGGAGCGCAAATGAAATATAGGCTCGTGGATTTGCTCGCGTGCCCCATGTGTAAGCAATTCCCCCTCGAGCTCTTCGTGCTGCAGCTCGAAGAACACCCCGAGAGAAGGGTCAGCGGAAGGACCCCTCTCTGCGAGTTGTATTGCGCACTGCTCCGGACCCCCCTGAAGGAGTTGACGGCTCCTCCCCCATGCGGCGATTGCATCAAGAAGGAAATAATCAGCGGAGCGCTGTACTGTGCCTCGTGCGGTAGATGGTACCCCGTTATGGACTCGATACCGCATATGCTCCCCGACGAGCTGAGAGCAAGGGAGAGACAGCGAGAACTCGAGTTCCTTAAGAGATACGCAGACGCTTTGCCCCAGAAGATCACGCTCGCTGGTAGACCGCATAATCTGGCCGAGCACGCGTAGGCTCGCGCTTATCCGCGTGCGTGGATCTCGACCACATCGCCGTCCTCGACCAGGTGGCTCGCTCCGACCCTCTCGCCCGGGTACCTGACGCTTCTCCCCCACACTCTCGCGTACTTGAAATTCTTCCATAGCGATGAGTGTATGCTTTTCGCCACGTCGAGCACGGTTGCTCCTCGCCTGAGAACGAGCGGACTCTTCGACACTTCCCCGTTGGGCTGCTTCGTGTAGACTCTAATGAGCTCTAGCTCTTCGACGAGAGCCGGCCCCACCTCGTCGAGGCCGCGGCCCGTCGCGGCCGAGACGGGTATTATTCTGAAGTCCCGACCGTAAGCTCTACTGAGCTCTTCTAGTCTTTTCTCGGCCCCCTCAACGTCGACTTTGTTTGCTAAGATTATCGTGGGCTTGTAGTCCGCCCCTCTCAGTATGGAGTTCTCGATCTCATCTATCGTGGCCTCGCCGCTTATCCTGACGATCGCGTGATGCACGCCGTACTCCCGGAGGAGGCGCTTGACTTCATCGACCGAGCATCCCACCAGCTTGCCATTGAGGACTACGTTGATTCCACCGGAGCTGATCTTCGATATCGTCACACGTGCCTTCGGCTTCGTCACGAGCACGCCTCCGTTAGAGAGCAACTCGATGGCTCCGCGGACTTGAGCCACGGCATCTCGCGTCAAATCGACCACGAGGAGGATCGCGTCGGCGTTTCTGGCCAGGCCTATGACGCGGCCCCTCCACGAGGGCCCCTCCTCGTTATCGAGAACCAAGCTGGGGGTATCGACCAGCTGCAGCGGGATCCCACCGACGAAGAGCATGCCCGGCACTGGGACCTTAGTGGAGAAGGGGTAATCCGTTGGCTCGCTCCTAGCTCCGGTGAGTTTCGAGAGCAGCGCGCTCTTCCCCGAGTCAGGCCCGCCGACTAGAACTACCTGAGCCGCCCCCTCTTTCTCGACGAAGAATCTAGAGCCTCCTCCAACGCGCTTTCTCCTCCTCTCTTCTTGCTCCTCCCTCAGCTCGCTTAGTCTTCTCCTGGCCCAGTGGAGGAGCTTTTCCGTGCCCTTATGCTTGGGGACCGCGGAGATGAATTCCTCCAGCGCCGAGATCTTCTCCTCGAGCGTCCTGGCCTCCACGACCCTGAGCCACTTGGCCCTGGCCTCGGGAGGCAAGTTAGTCGGCGTGGGACCCTCACCTCTTCGGCCCCAGGCCGAGCCTCCTCAGAGTCTTCCACTTGGTCCTGACCACCTCGAGAGCGGGGTCCTTCGACCACCGCTCTACTAGCCATTCGACGGTCTTAGGGTCGCTCGGGTAACCGCTCCCCCTCAGGCCTACGTCCATTCTGTAGATCTCGATGATCCTATCGCGAGTGACCTTCGCGATCACGCTCGCGGCGGAGACCTCAACGTACCTCCTATCGGCTCGCGCCTCCATGATTATCTTAGGCCCCTCGGGGAGAGGCAGCTCTCGTCGAGCGGCTCCCGCGCCAACCATGTCGGCCACCACGGCCTCCACCCCAGCCTCAGCCGCAGAGAGCCTCGCTAGCAGAACATAGCACTCGAGCGTCACGTTATTGATGTTACGCTCGTCGAGGATCCTCGGCGGCACGAGGATCACTCGGTGCCAGACTGCTCTCCTCAGCACCTCCTCGAACAATCGCTCTCTCGCGCTTCTCGAGAGGAGCTTAGAGTCTTTCAGGCCGAGCTCCTTGAGCTCCTCCGACGCGCCGCCGTTGAGCACTACGCCGGCCACAACTAGAGGACCCACTAAGCTGCCTCTCCCAGCCTCGTCTAGGCCAAGGACTCGCATCTACAGAGCACCGACCTCCTCGGCTCGGGGCATACTCTCGCGGTATCCGGGAGGGCCTTAAGCTATCTGGAGCTTCTTCGGAATCTCGACGAACACTCTGCTCGAGCGCAGGTGGTAGCGGGCCTTCTCGGGGTCGGCGTCTGGGGGCAGAGCTATTCTCTTAACGTACTCGCTAACGCGGGAGGCCCTGCACCTGTAACCCAGGGCGCTTGCGTCCACGGCCTCTCGGAGCCTCGCTCTGATCTCCAGGCCGTTCTCGTGAACTAGGATCTCCACGCTCGAGGAGTCGCAGAGGGGAAGGTCCACGACGACCGCGTAGCGGTCTCCGAGATCGAGTAGAGTGTGTAGAGGGACATCGAGCCTAGGCTCTCGCTCCTCCTCGAGGAAGAGCGCCGTCGAGGTCTCCAACTCGCTTAGCAGCTCCCTCACGCGCTCTCTCAAGGCTCTACGCATCCTCTCTAATTCGTCGAACCAGTACATCTCTGAGCCATCGCCTCACGTGTAGAGTAATGTAGGCCTCATCTCGAGGCTTTTGCCCATCTGCTCGAGCATTCTAGAGGTGTACTTCATGAGCTCTTTCGTCCTGAGCCTTATCAGCTCGGCTTCCTCGAGGAGCTTGCTCACGTCGACCGAGATCCCGAGCATCTTACCGAGTAGACCGACGGCGACTGAGGCGGCTTCCGGGTCGGGGAGGTCGGGGAAGCTCTCGACGAGAATGACGACGTTGTCGAGCCCGTACCTCAGGGCCTCTTTGAGCATCACCGCGTAGGGTCCTATGAGAACGCCGTCCTCGAACCTCTCAACGCCTAGCTTCTCCGCGATCTCTTGAGCCCTCCTACCGTTGGCGGCCCAGAAGGGTCTCGGCCTCTCGGACTTGATCCTCTCGGGGGAGCCCAGGCCGGTGATGGAGACCAACATGTCAACTCTGCGCTTGGCGCAGTAGTCTAAGATAGCGTAGCTCAAGGGATAGAAGGCTGCCGGGGGCAGAGGGATCTCCGAGGCTAGCATCAGTATGTTATCGTCTTTTAGGAACATCCTAATGGGCGGCCTGGGCTCTCCTCCCTTTATTAGCACCACCGGTGGGACCGCGCGCGCCAGATCTATGCCGCCGACCTCTCTGGGGGAGAGCTCGCGAACGAGGTGGCTCACAGTTATGCCCCCCACGAGGCCCGCGTCGGGGAGCCCGATCACCATGTAGGACTTCTCGGCTAACGTGAAGTCCTCGTACTCCATGATGACGGCCCCGTCGTATGACTCCTCGCGGACCACGCGCGGCACGCCCCTCACCCACCACCCCTCCCTCTGATCTTCTCGGCGTATTCCTCGGGCCTCAGGAGCACCCCTAGCTCTTCGGAGTCCTCCAGCGTCAGGACGAAGATCCACCCTCTCCCATAAGGGTCTTTGTTTATGAGCTCGGGCCTCTCGAGGAGCTCCTCGTTTACCTCCGAGACCTCGCCGCTCACTGGAGCATAGACCTCGGCCGTGGCCTTGATTGAGTCGATCACAGCCGCCACGTCCCCCCTCTTGAGGCGGGCTCGCGGGCGCGGGAGCTCGACTCCGACTACGTCCTTTAGCTGCCTCTGAGCGTAATCCGTCACGCCTACTCTAGCCCTCGAGCCCTCCACCTTGAGCCACTCGTGCGTCTCAGTATAAAGCCTGTCGTCGGGAACCTCGTAGGCTCCGACCTTCAAGAGCACAGCTCACCCGATCATCATCACGCGCCGATCTTTTTCTACTTTCCCATCGAGTTTTTACCTAGCTCACTTCAACATAAGCTCCTCGTGCTTCGCTACATACTCCGTGCTGCGCTTCAAGTCGAGGAAGAGCCTCGCGGCCTCCTCCACATCCTCCACGGTCACCTTTGGGCGCCCTTTTCTAGCTGCGATTATCCTAGCAGGCTCGAGGAGCTGAACGGCGTACCGCAGGCTCCTCTCGATGCCCACATCGGCCAGCCTCTCCAGGGCCTCCTTCTCTAGGGGGACCTCCTCCTCGTCGGCTCTTATCATGAGGATCTCTCGTATCTCGTCCCTCGTGTACGGCCTCGTCACTATTATCAAGAGGCGATCGAGGAGGTCGAGCGGTATGCCGTGAGGAGACACGAGATCCGTCCCTCGAATCTTGGTGAAGCCTCGATTCGTCGCTAGGATCAGGATGGGAGCCAGCTCGCTCTCCATCGCCTCGGACAGAAAGCTAAACGTCTCCAGGTCCAACATGTGCGCGTCGTCTATGAACAGGACCCCCGGCACCATCTCGGCCTTTCTCGACTCGACGAGCCTCTTGACCTCCTCGTCGACCATCTTCCTGACCTCGTGTCCTATCTCTCTGGGCGCAGCGAAGCCCAGCAGAAGCTCGAGCCCGACTCTCTTGCTCGCCACGTAGACGTCTAGATCGTGCAGCGTCACAGTGTTCACGATCTCTTTCTCCTTCTTGACGGGCCCTCTGGGCATCTCGACTATTCTGACGGCGCTCACGTCGTATCCGCCGTCTCCTCTGACCCTTCCCTCTCTGAAGACTCTCCCAGTCTCTGCGTCGAGCCAGATGACGTCGTTGATCCTGACCCCCTCTTGTATGAGCTGGCGAGCTATCTCCTCGGTAACCGTAAGCGTGAGGCTGTCGTCTTTTGTCTCCAGCGTTATCTTGGCCTCCCTGGGTATCTTGAGGTAGGGATTGAAGGGGTGGCTGACTCTCCTCACTTTGAGGTCCTTGACCACTCCCTCGTAGACGAGCCTCTTCTCTCTCAGTCTGACTCCTATGGCCTTTCTGAGAGTCTGCATCAGGAGCTCGGTCTTCTTCAAATCCGTCGAGAAGACCTCGGAGCCCCCGAACTCGACGAAGGGGGTGTCCTCGCCCAGCTCCCTCGCTATCGCTACCGCCAGAGCGGTCTTGCCCGTCCCACTCGGACCGACCAGCAGTATACCGCGACCCGCCATCTTGCCCTCTCGGATCATTTGGACAACTATGCCAGCGGCCTCTCTGGCCTCTTCTTGGCCGACCATGCCGTCCGCTACTCTCTTCGCTTTGCCGCTCTCGTCAAGGCCCAGGCCCTTGATGTGACTGTGGAAGCCGACTCTCTTGAAGACCCTAGGCCTGACCTCCTCGATGACCGACAAAGCGAGTCGACCCCCCGCGCGCTCGAGCTTCTTATTTAAAGGCTAGAGGCGTAAAGCCTTAGCGCGAGCGCTAAAGGTGAGTTCAATTGTCCACCACCGAGAAGCGGAAGGAGATAAAGATCGAGGCAAAGCAGATGGTGACTCTGGACCAGGTCCTACGCAGCGACCGTCTAATGAAGCTGCTCTTCGTAGTGAACGCCTACGGCGAGATAAGCGAGAAGGCCCTCTCCTACATGCTGAATGAGCTGAAGAGCCAAGGCATAGACCTCGGGTACTCCTTCGTTCAGCTCGGGGGGGCGCTCATTAACAAAATGCTGCGCGACGACATACTCTCCCTCCTCTACGTTGAGCTTCTCGAGGTGTCGGGCAGAGCGAGAAAGCTCAAGCTCACTGGGGCGGGCAGAGAGGCGCTCGAGAAGGCCTCGGTGCCAGAGGACTTCAAAGAGAGAGTGCGCGTGGCCGTGGAGAAGCTCAGACCCAAGGTGGCGACCGTGGACGCCGAGGCGGAGCTCTCCCACGTCCCGAGGTCTCGCAGGTAATCTCGGAGAGCCGGCCCGATAACGGATTTCAACTAGATCCGCGAGTCAAACCGGTAGAGCTCCCCCGGCCCTCAGCGGTGTGCCTGGTTGAGAGTGAAATTCGCTCTGCTCGACGTGACTTACGAGATAGAAGGCAGAGAGCCCGTCCTATTGCTCTGGGCGAAGAGCGAGACGGGGCGCTCTCTAGTCTTACTCGAGAGGAGGTTCAGGCCTTACTTCTATGTCATCCCGAGGCGCGGAGCCGGGGACTTCGCCGAGCTCGAGAGGAAAATACTCGCGCTCAGCGTGCCCCGTTCGCCGATAATCGGGGTCGAAGTCGTCGATAGGAAGTACTACGGGAGACCCGTTAAGGCTCTGAAGATAACCACGGTGATCCCGGAGGCCGTCAGAGAATATCGCGAGAAAGTGGCCGAGCTCTCCGAGGTGGAGGAGGTCTTGGAGGCGGACGTGAGATTCACGCTGAGGTACATGATCGATAAAGACCTCAAGCCTCTGAGATGGTACGAGGCCGAGGCCGAGAGGGTCTCGACTCCGAGGCACGACCTACGCGTAGACGAGGTCTACGAGCTCGTCTCAGATCCCGTCGAGCTCTCCGAGGTCAAGACCCCCCCCAATCTCAGAGTCCTCGCGTTCGACATAGAGGTCTACAACCCCGCCGGGACCCCCAGGCCCGAGGTAGATAAAATAATAATAATCGGCATCGCGAACGGAGAAGTCCGCCAACTCGTAGCCGCCGACGGCGACGCGGAGCTCATTAGGAGATTCGTCGAAGAGATCCTCCGCTACGACCCCGACGTAATAGTAGGTTACAACAGCAACAGATTCGACTGGCCTTATCTTCAGGAGAGAGCCAAGAGGTTGGGCGTAAAGCTCGACGTCGGGAGAAGAGCGGGGGCCGAGCCCTCGCCCAGCGTCCACGGCCACGTGAGCATTCAGGGCAGACTAAACGTCGACCTCTACGACTTCGCGGAGGAAATACACGAGGTCAAGATGAAGACTCTCGACGAGGTCTGTGATTACCTCGGCGTAATGAAATCCAGCGAGAGGGAGATCGTGGCTTGGTACGAGATACCGAGGCTCTGGGACTCCGGGCTCGAGGGTAGGTCCAGGCTTCTCAAGTATAATCGAGACGACGTGGTGTCCACGCGCCTTCTAGCCGATAAGTTCCTGCCCTTCGGCGTACAGCTCTCGAGCCTGACGGGGATCCCCCTCGACCAGGTCATGGCGGCCAGCGTGGGCTTTAGGCTTGAGTTCTATCTCATGCGCCAGGCCAGCAAGCGGGGGGAGCTCGTGCCCAATAGGGTCGAGAGAGGCTACGAGACCTACAAAGGCGCGGTTGTGCTGAAGCCGAGGCCCGGCGTCCACGAGAACGTCGCCGTCCTAGACTTTACCAGCATGTATCCCACGATCATGGTCAGGTACAACATAGGGCCAGATACCCTGGTGAGGGGAGACGAGGAGGAGAGCGACGTCTACGTGGCCCCCGACGTGGGTCACAAATTCAGGAAGAGCCCGCCCGGCCTCTTCAGGAGCGTTCTCGAGTCTCTCCTCGAGGCTCGTCGGAGGATCAGGGAAGAACTGAAGAAGCTGCCTCGAGACTCGCCGGAGTATCAGGTGCTAGACGAGCGCCAGAAGGCCATGAAGGTCCTCGCGAACGCGGCCTACGGCTATATGGGCTGGGCGGTCGCTAGGTGGTACTGCAGAGAGTGCGCCGAGGCCGTTACGGCATGGGGCCGGCACAGCATCACGGCAGCCATAAAGAAGGCCCGCGAGCTCGGCCTCGACGTAGTCTACGGCGACACGGACAGCCTCTTCGTCAAATACGACCCCGAGAAGGTCGAGGAGTTCTCGAAGTGGGTCGAAGAGGAGCTCGGCTTCGACATAAAGCTCGACAAACTCTACAAGAAGGTGTTCTTCACTGAGGCCAAGAAGCGCTACGTCGGTCTGACCGTCGAGGGCCTCACCGACGTGGTAGGCTTCGAGGCAATCAGAGGCGATTGGGCCGAGGTGGCGAAGGAGGTGCAATTCGAGGTGGCAAGGCTCGTCCTCGAGGAGGGCAGAACCGAGAGGGCCGTGCAGTACGTGAGAGAGCTCATCGAAAAGCTGAGACGCCGCGAAGTTCCGATAGAAAAGCTCACCATATGGAAGACCCTCACGAGGAGGATCGAAGACTATGAGGTCGACGCTCCTCACGTGATGGCCGCGAAGAGGTACGTGGAAGCGGGGCTGAAGATCTCGCCGGGCGACAAGATAGGCTACGTCGTGGTGAAAGGAGCCGGGAAGATAAGCGATAGAGCCAGGCCCTTCTTTCAGGTCAGTCTTGACGAGATAGACTCGGACTACTACGTTGATCACCAGATCGTGCCGGCCGCCATGAGGATATTAGAGTACTTCGGCGTCTCGGAGTCGGCGCTCAAGAGCGCGGCCCGCTCGGGGCAGCGCTCTCTCTTCGACTTCCTGCGAGGAGGGAAGTAGAGAATCGACCGAGAGCGGTCCCGGTAGCACGACCATGCCCAGGCCCGTCTCCGAGGTCAGACTCCTCGAGGGCTCGGAGCGCTTTCTCAAGAGCAGAGCCTACACTATATACTCGAAGTGGGTCAACGGAGACCCCTCGTTAGGTGTCGGCGAATACGTCCGAGTCCTCTACCGCGGAGAGCTCGTGGGCTACGGATTCTACGAGAAGATAGGAGCGGTGGGGCTCCGCCTTCTGGCCTACGTGGGCGAGGACCCACCGGAGGACCTGGAGGAGTTGATAGCGTGGAGGCTGGAGGCCGCTCTCGCTCGCAGGAAAATGTCGAGAGAAAGCGAGGAGAGCGGCTACAGGCTCGTCTACGCTGATAGCGACGGCATGCCGGGCCTCGTAGTGGACGTGTACAACGACGTCGCGGTGGTGCAGTCGACGAGCTGGGGGTGGGACAAGCACGCAGAGCTTCTGGCCCGCTCTCTCGTGGAGGTGACGGGGTGCCGAAGGGTTTACCTGAAGAACGACCAGAGAGCTAGAAAGACCTTCGGAATGCCGATCTTCTCGGGCTTCCTGATGGGGGAAGGGCCTCCCGAGACCGTGATAATCGAGGGGAGCGCGAGGTTCCTCGTCGATCTAGCTCGAGGCCACAAGACGGGCTTCTACTTAGACCAACGCGAGGCTAGGCTCAGGCTCTCGCGCATGAAGCTCGACGGCATGAGCGTGCTCGATTTATTCTCTTACACGGGAGCTTTCGCCATTCACGCTCTGCTCGCCGGAGCCTCTCACGCCGTCATGGTGGAGGAAGACCTCGACGCTCTAGAGGTGATGCAGAGGAACCTGGCAATGAACGGGCTGGAGGGGCGCGGCATGCCGCTTAGAGCGCGCGTGGAGAGATTCCTAGACTCGCTCGTTGCCAAAAGAAGGAAATTCGACGTGGTGATAGCGGACCCTCCGGCCTTTATCCCATCGAGAGCTCACCGCGAGCGGGGCCTAATGGCCTATCGGAGACTCTACGAGGGCGTCCTCAAGGTCACGGAGCGGGGGGGACTCGTCTACGCGTCCAGCTGTAGCTATTTCCTCAAGAGGAGCGAGCTGCTCGAGGTACTCGATGAGGCGGCCAGCGAGCTCGGAGTGCAACTCCGCGTGATCTACGAGCACGCCCCGATCAACGCCACCCCCTGGACTAGGTTACGAGACGCGGAGCTAAGGTACCTTAAGGGCTTCATTCTCCAAGTAGAATGACGAGAGGGCAAAGGGGAAAAAACCGCCGCCGGGTCCGACTCGGCTAGAACTAGCTGAGAGCGCCGCCGAGGTCCTCTATTATGTCCTCCGCGTCCTCGAGCCCCACCGAGAGCCTGAGGAGGCCATCGGTTATGCCTAGCTTCGCCCTCACGTGCTCGGGTATAGTCCTAGACGCACTGATGAGCGGGTAGGTCATGAGGGACTCTGTGGCGCCGAGACTCGGCGAGGGCCTGATCAGCTTGAGCCTCTTTAAGACGCTCACGGCCTTCTCGCGCCCTCCCTTCACCTCGAACGAGACGACGCCCCCATAGAGCCTACGCTCGAATAGCCTGTCAGCGACGCTCTTGTAGGGGCTCGAGGGGAGACCGGGATAGCAGACTCTCGAAACGGCCGGGTGATCTTCGAGGAACTCGGCCACGGCCATAGCGGTCGCCGAGACCTTGGCAAAGCGCGGCTCGAGAGTCTTCAGGCCTCGGAGGGCGAGGAAGGCGTCCAGCGGCTGGATAATCGACCCGAGCAGCCTCCTCCAATCCCACAGGCTCACCCCATCTGGACCAGGACTCACCAGAGCATCGGCGCTTCCCGCCACGACGACTCCGCCCACTACGTCGTTGTGGCCGGCGAGGTATTTGGTGAGGCTGTGTACTACATAATGAGCGCCTCGCTCTAGCGGCTTGAGAAGGAGCGGCGTGGCGAACGTGTTATCGACGATGAGCCTGCAGCCCACGTCGCGGCAGGCCTTGGCCACTTCCACCACGTCCACCACTCGGAGTGTCGGGTTGGTGATGCTCTCGACGAAGGCCACGTGGGGCCTCACTTCCAGGAGCTTCTCTACGAACCCGCTCGTGTCGGGCCACGCGAAGTGGACGCGACACCCCATCTTAGCCTCGAGGAGCTGAGACAGTTGTAGAGTCGAGCCGTACGCCTCGAGTGGGACGAGGAGCCTCGAGCCGGGCCCGAGCTCGTGGACTAGGAGAGCCGATATAGCGGCCATGCCGCTGTTGAACGCCAGGGAATCCGCTCCCCGCTCGAGCTTCGCCAGGGCTCTCTCGAGGAACCTCGTCGTCGGGTTCTCCTCTCTACCGTACTTGAGCTCGGTCCCCCTATCGGTCGCGAGAGTCTCTCCTCTCTGCTCGTAGACCGTTGACACGTATATTGGGGGGATGAAGAGCCCCAGCTTCTCGTCGTAAAAGCCGTGCCCGTGGACGCAAATCGTAGAATCCCTCAAGGTCTCACCCCAATAGCGTCGGGGGGTTAGGGGGCCCCTTTGCATTTAAATTTAAGCCGATGTGTGTCGAGAAGCGTTTGGCTAACGCAGCGGATCCGCTATGGACTTCGGCCCGCTCTCTATCGTATCGGGCTATCCGGCTCTCTATCACAGAGTAGACAAGACAGCGATAATAGCCGACCTGCATCTAGGCTTCGAGAGCGAGGCCCAAAGAGAAGGAGTATACCTGCCGCGCCTCCAGCTTAGGAAAGCCCTTGAGCTGATAAGGGGGCTCAGCGAGGCCGTAGAGCCCAAGAAGCTCGTAATAGACGGCGACGTGAAGCAGTGCTTCTCTAGGCTGAGCTCTCAGGAGCGCGAGGAGCTCTCGAGAATCTTCGCCGAGGCGAAAGACAGATTCGAGAGGGTCGAGCTGGTCCGCGGAAATCACGACAACTACGTGAACCTCATAGCCTCCCGCTTCGATATCCCTCTCGTCGACGAGCTCGGACTCAGCGGAGGAGTCCTGGTCCTCCACGGACACGTCGAGCCCAAGCGCGAGCCCCGTGCTGGGGAGCTCTTGGTGATAGGTCACGAACACCCCGCTCTTAGGATACCTGACGAGCTGGGGGGTGTAGTGAAGATTCGGAGCTTCCTCTTCGTCCCTCTGCGGACGGGCGCGGTTGCTGTGGTGCTACCAGCGGCCGGCTACTATCAGGTTGGCAACGTCGTTACTCTGATCCGAGAGCACTATCTATCTCCGATAATAAGGAAGTACGGAGTGCTCGAGGAGGCCGTGCCCGTGGTGGTGGAGCCGGGCGAGGCCCCTCTCGAGTTCCCCCCGCTCCGCAGTCTCTTCGAGCTCGTCGGCCCATGAGGGTCGAGGAACCTTCATATCCTCCTCCTAGTCGCGGAGCCCGCTATGTACAGCAGAGGGAGGACCTCGAGCCTCCCGGCGGTGAAGATCAGCCCGAGCAACACCTTCAGGTCGACCGGCAGACCCGAGCCGATCACGCCAGCGCTCAATCCCACGTTGCACGAGGCGCTCACCACGTCGAAGAGCAAGTCGAAGGTCGGGGCGCTCTCCGCGAGTCTGATCACCGCGTAGATGTAGCCGGCCAGCGCGAGCCCGAGATAGAGTGCCAGCACCACGGCGGCTCTCATGATCTCGCTCTCGGCGAATTCGTAGCGGCCGAGCCTCATTGACCTGAGGAGGCCCGGCGGCCTCTCGAGCCCGGCGGCCTCTTCGAGTGCCGCGCGCGCTAGGATCAGAACTCGCATCAGCTTGATCCCGCCAGCAGTCGAGAAAACGCTGCCTCCCGAGATCATGAGGGGGAGGAGCAGGGCCTTGAAGGGCACAGGAGCGGAGCTCAGGTCCATTGATTGGAAGCCCGTTGTGGTGAGAGCGCTCACGACGTGAAAGAGCGAGGCCTCTAGCGAGTCCCACATGCTCCCCCAACCGTGGCTCCACAGGATCGCGGCGCCGACCGGAGTCCAGAGCGCTATTATAACTGCCATGGCCTTAAGCTCCGGAGACGCCAGGGGACTCCTGCGCTCGCTCACCGCTCTGTGAAGGTCGTTGAAGTTGCTCGCCCCGAGCACCATTGCAATGATCAGCGCGCTCAGGACCTCGGCGGAGGCGATGGACTGAACGCTGTTAGAACTCGTCGAGAAACCTCCCGTGGCCACTCCGGCGAGGGCCAGCGCGAGAGAGTCGAGGCCTCTCAATCCGGCGGCCGTCAGAGCGAGCAGAGCTATCACCGTTATTACGGCGTAGAGCTTGAGCATCTCCCTCAGCGTGGCCCTCACGCTCAGCCCTATGCGCTCCAACCGCGTCTCGGCTTCGGCGAGCCTGACGACGGCCAGACCGGGTCGCGTGAAGAGGACTAGGCTTAGCACTACTATTCCGAGCCCACCGACCCACTGGGCGAAGGCTCTCCAGAGGATCAGAGCCGGGTGAAGCTCCTCGACTCTCGGAACGCGAACTCCGGCGTGGTCCACGCCTCCATCGAAGATTGTGAAACCCGTGGTCGTGAAGCCGCTCACGCTCTCGAACCAGAGATCGACGAAGGGCATCCTCAGCGCTAGCCACGCGGGCAGCGCGGATATCGGTGGAACGAGAAACCAGGTGAGGACCACCACGAGAATAGCCTCTCTCGTGCCGGGCTCCCGTCTCCCTCGCTCGAGACGCGTCAGCGTTAATCCGGCGAGCAGAGTTGAAGTCCCCACCGCTAGGAAGCACGTAGAGACGCGCGAGAGAGCCCCGGACAGGCTCGCCCCAATGACCCACGATAAGAACAGAGCGCACGCGATCGAAGACCTCAGCGAGCGGAGAGCCCCAACGAACGCGACGACAAAGCTCGAGAGCGCAACGAACGCTAGAGCGGTGATAGATTCCCTAGAGCCGGGAGCCTCGAGCAGGTCCAGAGAGAGAGCCAGGATTCCGGGCGCGAGCTGGGTGGATGAGGCTATGAGAAGGATCCTCCCCGCGTGGCCCGCGATTGCGCGAGCAGTGGAGGGCCTCCGCGGAGCCGATCCCCCGCTCCCCAACGCTCGCGCCTCGCCTCGTTCGCACCTTCACGAGGCCTTGTTACTTTAAAATAATCTATCGGTGCCTCACTCTCTGCGCTTAGTGCTGCGGGGAAGGGCGAGAGGCGGGCAGCGTGAGCGGCGAGGAGAAAAGCACGGAGCTCTCCGTGATAATCCCGACGTACAACGAGGCAGAGAACATCCCCGTTCTCTTGAGGAGGCTGAAGAGAGCTCTGGAGTCCTCGAGCGTTGGGGATAAGTACGAGGTGATAATAGTAGACGACAGCAGCCCCGACGGTACTGCTAAGGTGGCCGAGGAGACGGCCAGGAAAGAGAGCATAGAAGATAAAGTTAGGGTGATCGTGAGGCCGGGCAGACTGGGTCTCTCCACGGCGGTGCTCGAGGGGGTCAAGCTAGCTCGAGGCAAGTACCTCGTCGTCATGGATGCCGACCTCCAGCACCCCCAGAGAAGGTCCCGGAGATCTACTCGAGGCTGGTCGACGGTGCCGACCTAGTCATTGGGAGCAGGCGCAACAGGCTGAGTTCGATGGGATTGCCGAGAGCGATTCTGTCCCTGGCGGCCGAGCTGATGGCGCGCCTTCTCGTGCCGGAAGTCAGAGGAGTGAGAGACCCCATGTCGGGCTTCTTCGGATTTAGGAGAGGCGTGCTGGGAGAGAACGGGCCGAGGCCCAGAGGCTTTAAGATATTGCTCCACCTACTGGCGAGAGGTCGCTACCGCGGCGGCGGAATAGTCGAGGTCGAGTACGAGTTCGCGAGGAGACACGCGGGCAAGAGCAAGCTGGGGGTAGGCGAGATAATCTCCTTCGCGATCTACATATTGGAGCTCAACGAGTACAGAGCTCTCAAGTTCGCTCTGGTCGGCCTATCCGGCGTGCTGGTCAACGAGGGCGTTCTCTGGCTCCTGCACGCCGTGCTCGGGCTGCCCCTCTATTTATCGGGGGCGCTGTCGATCGAGCTCAGCGTCCTCAACAACTTCACGTGGAACTCTCTCTTCACGTTCAGAAGAGTTGAAGCGTCGGGTGGCGTTGTCGCGAGGCTCTTCAAGTATCACCTGGCCGTGGCCGCTGGGCTCGCCGTGAATTATTCGCTGCTCTTGCTCTTCTCGCTCCTGCTGGGCCTCAATCCTCTGCTCTCGAATCTCGTTGGCATAGCCGCGGGCTTTCTGGCGAATTATGCGTTGAGCGAGCGGTACGTGTGGCGCCGCGTCGCTGCGGTCGAAGGAGGGGTTGAATGTTGAGCGCGGCTGAGGAGCTAGAGCGCCTGGCGAGGGAGATCGCGTCCTGCTCGCGCTGCGCGCTGAGCGCGAGCAGGCGGAGGGCCGTGCCGGGAGAGGGGCCTCCGAGAGCCGCTCTGATGATAGTGGGCGAGGCCCCGGGCCGAGATGAGGACGCGTCGGGTAGGCCTTTCGTTGGGAGAGCCGGCAGGCTTCTGACCTCTCTGCTCGAGGAGGTCAACCTGAAGAGAGAAGAGGCCTACGTGACGAATGTCGTCAAGTGCAGGCCCCCGGGCAACAGAGCGCCTCGCCGCGACGAGGTCTCGGCCTGCGCTCCTTATTTGAAGAGGCAGATATCGCTGGTGGCCCCGAGGCTCGTTCTCGCTCTAGGGGCGCTGGCCTCCTCGAGCATCCTCGCGATGGGGGGAGAGACCAAGCTCGCTGCGGCTAAGCTGAGCGAGCTGAGGGGGAAGATTTTCCGCCTCGAGATCGGGGGCCTGAGCATTGCTCTCATGCCCACGTATCACCCCGCGGCCGCTCTCAGGAATCCGAGGCTCTTGGGGGCTCTTAGAGCAGACCTGGCTAGGCTCTCGGAGATAGCCGCTGCAGGATCGCTATCGGCTTGATAGCGCCGCGTGCAGCGCCGTCCACGCCAAGTAGAGCGAGAGGTAGTACGTGAGGGACCCCTTGAGGAGCGCGTAAGCGTAGACGTTTAAAGGAGGCCTGGCTCTCTTTGCGACCCCGATCGTTGTCAGGGAGGCGACGATGTAGAGCGCTAGCGTGAGAGCGGCGAAGTACGCGAGCCCGAGAGCTGGGACCAAGAGCGGAGCGGCGACGCCCAGAGCGGCCCCCAGCGCTCCCTTAACCAATAGGATTATGCCCTGGGGAGTGAGCCTCAAGGTGAGGGGGATCGGGGACCTCATGACGGGCGAGGCACCTTGAGCGAGCAGATCGCCTTCGCACCCAAGAAGAGCATGACGGCGCTCGACCTAGCGTGCTGGTTGAGAGAAAATAAGAGTTTCCTCGAAGGCTCCATCGTCAAGAACGTCCACAGAGTCAAGGGCATGGAGGCGCTCATCTTTAGGCTCCACAGGGCTAAAGGGGATCTCGTGGTGGAGCCCTCCGCCAGGATCCACTGGGCTCGCCTCGCGTACCCGAGAGAGCGCACTCTCGATCAATTCGTGCAGGGGCTCAGGAAGCGCGTGCGCGGCGCCAGGCTCGTCGGCGCGGAGCAGTTGGGCTTCGACAGGATCCTCGCGCTCAGGTTAAGCAGCGGCAGCACGTTAGTGCTCGAGCTGCTTCCGAGGGGGGTCGTGGCGGTCCTGGACGAAGCGGGCAGGATTCTGCACGCGAGCGAGTACGCGAAGATGAGGGACAGAGCCATAGAGAGAGGCGCCGAGTACAAGCCCCCTCCCGGAGCTCGAAGAGCCCCCCCAACGATCGAGGAGTGCAGAGCGGCGGCTCTCGCCGAGGGCCCGGCGAGGCTCTCGAGGGCTCTGAGCTTGCCAGGAGAGCTCGTGGAGGAGGCGATGTTCCGGGGGGGAGAGCGGGGAATCTGCGAGGCCCTCCGCTCTCTCTTCGAGGAGGCCGAGGAGGGGCGGGGCTACCTGGCCGCGAGTCCCGGGGGCTCGCTCGTGTACTTCGCGCCGTTCCGCCCCCGAAGGCTCGAGAGCGCGGGCCTCGAGGTGAGAGTCCTAGATAGCTTCAGCGAGGCCGTCGAGGAGTACTTCTCCTCTCTCGACAGAGCCAGGCTGGTGGAGCTCTCCTCGAGGGAAGCCGAGAGAGAGGCGGCCAGGCTTAGGGCCGCGCTCGAGCGCGAGACGGAGTCGATGAGGAGGTACGAGAGAGAGGCGGAGGAGGCGAAGAGCGAGGCCGAGCTCATTCTGGCGGCGCGCGAGGAGCTAGAGCGCGCGCTCGAGTGCGTGAGGAGGACGCGGGAGTCGAGCGGGTGGAGCGAGGTCGTTGAGTCCTGCCTCGGGGTCAAGAGAGCGGAGCCCTCTAGGGGGCTCGTGTGGGTCGACGTGGGGGGCAAGGTCTTGGAGCTCGCGGTGCACAGAAGCCTACGGGAGCAGATAGAGGAGAGGTTTGAGAGGTATAAGAAGCTCAAGAGAAAGGCGGAGAGCGCTCGAGAGAAGCTCGCCGAGCTTGAGCGCAAGATCCGAGAGGTCGTCGAGCGCGGAGAGGTCGAGAGAGTCGAGGCCCGCGCGGCGGCCAGAGTCAGGCGCTGGTACGAGAGATTCAATTGGAGCTTCACGAGAAGGGGCCTCCTCGTGATAGCCGGGAGGAACGCGCAACAGAACGAGGCCATAGTGCGGAGGCACTTGAGCGAGAGAGACGTATTCCTCCACGCTGACGTGCACGGGGCGGCGGCCACCGTGCTAAAGCTCGGAGCGAGCGAAGAGCCCTCGGACGAGGATCTGCTCGACGCGGCGAGGATCGCTGCGTGCTACTCGAAGGCCTGGAGCGCCGGCTACGCCGCGGTCGACGTCTTCTGGGTTCGCGGCGAGCAAGTCTCTAAGTCGCCTCCCTCGGGGGAGTATCTACCGAGGGGAAGCTTCATGGTATACGGGCAGAGGAACTACGTGCGGGGCGTGCCGCTCGAGCTGGCCGTAGGAGTTGAGGAGCTCGAAGATTGGGGAGCCAGATACATCGTGGGGAGCCCCGATAGCGTCGCGGCGAGAGGGAGGCTCGTCGCTCTACTCGTCCCCGGAGAATCTCCGCCAATCGACGTGGCCGAGAAGATCGCCGAGACTCTGAGGTCTCGCGGAATAGCTCACCCGCCTCCCGAGGAGCTCGCTCTCCTGATCCCGGGCCGCTCAAGGATAAAGAGGCTCTTGATCTGAGCGCCCGAGATCGTCCTCAACTCTTCCCGAGGAGCCGCGAGCCGCTCCGAGAAGCTCGCTCAAAAAGCTCTTCCAGTCGAACTCGACGCCGAACCTCTTCTCGAAGAACCTCGACAAGTATCTCACGTCCCTCTCCAGGGCATCTCGCGCTCCCGGGTGCTCTCGGTAGATGTATTGGGGCCAATCTATCACGAGGGGCCTCTCGTCCGGGTATGCCACGAGCACGTTGTACTCGCTCAGGTCCCCGTGCACTATCCCCACGTCGAGGAACGCCACCCTCACGACCTCCAGCACGCCCTCGAGGACCTCGCGCGGCTTCTCGAGAGCCTTAACTCTATAGAGTTCCAGCCCTTCGACGAACTCCGTGACCAGCGCATGACGGCTCCGAGCGATGGGCTTGGGGACGAAGCGCGTCCTGGGGGACAGCTTCGAGAGAGCCGCGAATTCCCTCTCGGCGGCTAGCTTGGATTCTTCCAGCCAGTCGGCGAGCTCGCGCTCTAGGGCGTAAGCTCTGACTCTCGCCGTCCTCCTGAAGCTCGTCCTCCCTATTCTATAGAGCTTAAGGATCACCCTAGAGCCCGAGGAGTCCAGGGCCTCGTAGACGTCGCTCTCCTTCCCGACGCCTATCCTCTCTCCGACCGCCGCCAGAGCTTCTCTCTTCACTAAGTCGTCTAACGCTAGCATGTCGAGGCCGAGGAACGAGAGCCTATAGCCGACGAACTGCCCCACTCTCCTCGCGAGCATCTTCTTAGCCACTAGAGCTTCGAGCAGAGCGTCGAGCCTCCTCGGGGGAATCCCCGAGATCTTCCCCACGAGCTCCACCGGAGCGTACTCGCGCCCTCTCGACGACCTCTCGACCGCGAGGAGGACTCGCAGGGCCTCCTCGTCCAGCGACCTGTAGAGCTTCCCCAGCAGTACCAAGGCCACCGCGCTGAGCGGAGCTGAGAGCCCTCTGCTTTTTATATTTCCCCGCTCTCTATAATCGAAAAACTCTTGATACAGCTGTACAAGTAAAATTTTAAATATCTGCATATCGAGAGTCTGAGCGGTGGATATTAATGTCAGAGGAAATTGGGGTTGAAGCTACCACTAAGCCCGGCATACAAGAAGAAAACGGGATATTGATCGTATCCGGGGAAGAATACGTGTTGCGCGTGACGAGCGCTCTCTCTAATCCGACCAGACTTAAGATCCTCAAGTACGTATCTCAGAAGGAGGCGGACGTCGGCGAGATAGCTGATCACATAAAGCAGAGCAAGGCCAACGCGAGCGCTCAAATAAAGAAGCTCGAAGAGGCCGGGCTCATCAAGACGTTCTATAGACCCGGGCAGAGAGGGGTCAAGAAGAGCTGCCACTCGAAGATACGCGAAATAAGGATAAAGCTGCTGTGAGCGCCGCGCCGCGGCATCATTTATAAGCCGACACGCAGCTCATGTCACGGCGGGGCCGGTAGCTCAGCCTGGAAGAGCGCTGCCCTCGCACGGCAGAGGTCCCGGGTTCGAGTCCCGGCCGGTCCACCAAGCTCGTCTTCTCTTCGATCGGCGCCGGAGATGAAGGCCGTTGGAGAGGGCTAGGCCGCGCGACGTGGCGTTCCTCCGCGCGGCTCTAGACATGCAGTTTGGCGGGAGAGCGCGCGAGGTCGCCGAAGAGCTGGCCGAGAGGCTGTGGGTCACCAGATACGCCGGGGGGAGTCCTAGAGCATTCTACTTGGACGGCAGAGAGCCTTACTTCTACGTCGACGCGAGACTTGGCAGGCTCACGCTCAGCGAGCACTCGGCCAAGCTCGTCTTCGAGCGGTGTGAGGGGAAGAGGATAATCGTTGACGGCGAGATCTTCGAGAAGTTCGCCAAGAACGTGGTGTTGGCCCCGGCCGTCAAGGCGGTCAGCGAGGACGTGAGAGCGGGCGACGAGGTCTTCATAGTTGACGAGAGAGGGAGGCTCCTGGCCTTGGGGAAAGCCCTAATAAGCGCGGAAGAGCTCCGCGGTCTCAAGCGCGGCGAGGTTGCCAGGATCAGGAGGAGGCTCGGGACTTGAGGCGCGGAGCGGTCAGGCTCCTCCTCTTCGACGAGAGCTGGATGGGGCCCGGCTACAGAGCGATCGTCGGCTACAAGGGCTTCGGGGCGGTCGGACTGATAGCTCTCCTCCACCTCGTAGAGAGCCTCGGCATGGAGAGAGTAGGCGTGGTGGCGACCAGCGGAGGTCCCGAGTACGCGTTCAGAGACGAGAGAGGCATAGCCTACCCCTTCGAGGTATACGTCGAGAGAGAAAGGAGGCTCCTAGCTCTCGTCTCGAGAGAGTTGCCGGCCAGGCCCGTGAGAGCGGAGTACGTCTGGAGGATCACGAGGCTCGCGAGGAGAGCGGGGGCCGAGGTCCTCCTCGCTGTCGGGGGGCTCGATAGTAGATACAAGCAAAGCCCGAGCGACCAAGCCAGGTGGGTCGCCAACAGACACTACCGAGGCCCGCTGCCCCCCGACCCGGAGCTCGAGAGAGGACTCATGGTGGTGGGCCCTCTAGCCCTCCAGCTGATGTTCTCCGAGGCTCTGGCGATCCCCACCCTTGCGATCCTGCCCTACGCTAGAGCGGACGCTCCCGACCCGGCCGCCGCGGCTGTCGCCGTGCTTAGGCTCAATAGTCTTCTCGGACTCGACGTGGCGGTCGAGCCCCTCCTGGCCGAGGCCGCTAGGATCCAGGCGGAGCTCAGCAGATTGGAGGAGGAGCTCGGCAGAGCGGGGAGAGGCGAAGAGAGGCCCTACATACAGCTTAGCTTTGGAGGCGATCTCGACTCGCCTTCCAGGCCGACGCCGATCACGATAGCTCTGCTGGTCGTGGCCTGGCTCAGCATAAGCTCATCGTCTGTCCTCGTCCTAGCGTCCGGCGCCACGGCCCTCCAAGCTGCCTTCTGGAGGACGGCTCTGTCCTCGCTCGCTCTACTGGCCCTGGCGCCGGTCCTCGGGGGGAGGCCCCCTCTCAGCCCTCGCGCCGTTTTGGCCGGAGCGCTCCTCGGCCTCCACTTCTTGACCTGGATGCGCAGCCTTTTCTTGATCCCCGTGGCTCTCAGCACGTCCATAGTCGTCTGGTACCCCGCCATATCTGCCCTGATAGATAGAGCCCTTCTGAGCGAGAGGCTCGAGAGGAGGCAGCTCGCGGGCCTCGGGATAGCCGGCCTAGGGACTCTGCTGCTGCTCGCCCCGCTCCTGAGCCTCGGCTCCTCCCGCGAGCAGCTGGAAGGAGCCGCCCTCGCCGCGCTCGGGGCGGCGCTGGCGGCCGGATACTTCAGCTTGGGCAGAGCGGCCAGAGTCGGCGGGGAGAGCCTGTGGAGCTACGCGACCACGGCTTACCTCTCGGCATCAGCGACGCTGCTGCTCTACTCCGCGGCCTCCGGGGAGAGCCTCACGCCGCCGGAGAGCTCGTGGCCCTTTCTATTGGCTCTGGCGGCGGTGCCCATGTTCGGAGGCCACACGGTCATGAACTATCTCCTCAAGCACGCGAGGACCGTCTCGGTGACGTCGATCGCCCTCGGCGAGCCGGCCGGGGCATCGCTCTTAGCCTTGATAGCTCTGGGCCAGGCGCCTCCTCGAACGGCCGCGCTCGGGGTCCCCCTCACGGCGCTGGGCCTGGCGCTGGTCGTCGGGGCGGAGCGGAAAAGCTCAAGTCGCCCGAGCGCGAATATCGAGGGGGCGGGGGTGCCCGAGCCGGGACAAAGGGGGCGGACTTAAGATCCGCTGGCTTAGGCCTGCGCGGGTTCGAATCCCGCCCCCCGCACCACGGCGCCTCGAGTCCAGCCGGACCTCAGGGCGCGGCGAGCACTCTGAGAGAACACGAGGCGGCATCGACCAAGTACACGAGCTTGCCGCCCCTGAGCGCGGCCAGCCCTCCTCGAGCCGAGACGGAGAGCAGGTCGTTCTTCTCGAGCAGAGCCTTTTCGCCTAACTCGACCCAGCCCGACGAGGAGAGCCTCAAGACTCGAGCGGAGCTCGACTCCAGCACTCCTCTCTCGACGACTCTCAGCACGGCGGACCCCCCCTCGCAGCCGACGAGCTCGAGGACCGGAGCCTCGGCGGCCCCGCTCGCTCTCGAGAGGCGCTCGTTCAGCGTCGCGGAGAGGACGACGGCCCAAGAGGCCACGAGGGCCAGGAGTATCGCCTCGCTCACTACCTCGCTGAGAGCTCTCCTCTTCAACTCTCCGGGCGCCTCCCGAGGGGATGGAGGCCGCTTTAAATGGAGCCCGACGCTCTTGGAGGAGAGGGCTTGAGCGCCAGGGGCCTCTCGGGCGTGGCCGCCTCCGCCGTCCTCCTCATGACGATCACGGCCGGCGTCCTGATCTTGGCCTCGTCCCTCGAGGTAAGCTCGAGCGCGCTCGATAAGGCGGCGAAGGCGGCCGAGGCCAGGGCTATCGGGAGGATCTACTCCTCCTCTCTCGAGGCCATCGACACGGGGTCGGGCCTCCTTCTCCGAGGCGTGGACCCGTCCTCGGTGGAGCTCCTCGTGGTGCTACGCTCGGGCGAGGTCTCGAGGCTCGACGCCTCGTGCTGCGTGAGAGCGAGCGACGGCGGAGCCCTCGTGGTGGGGGAGGCGTACGACGCCCTCAAGAGCGGAGCCGGGGTCTCTCTCTTGCTGCGGGGTGGGGGATCGTTCACGATCTCGGGCCTCCCCCTGAGCCCCTCGAGCTCTCGGGGCTCGCTGGAGGCCCTGTTGATCGAGATCGTAGACGCCGCCCTGGGGCCCGCGGCGGCCTACGACGCGCTCGTCAAGAGGTCGTCGGGGGTCTCGAGCGTTGGAGTCGTCAACGCGAGCCTCCCCGTCGACGTCGCGGTCAGAGTGTACAACGTCGAGTATCTTCTTCAGACTACGTCGAGCGGGTGCCCTCCCGGCTACTCGCGAGTCTCTTCGTGGGGGGCTAGGGCGAGCTACGCCATCGAGGTCTACAGGGGGGGAGCGCTCGTCGGCTCCAAGTCCGGCGAGCTCAGATTTCTCAAGAGCTCGCCCGGCTCGGGCTCGGACTACGCGTCCCTCTACGTCTACCTCCCCCGCCAGGGGCTGACCGAGGCTCGAGAGCTCGAGTACGAGCTCTACGCGAGCTTGTGGGTTAAGCTCTCGGCCTCGTCGCCCGACCCCTTCTATTATTGCACCAACTCCTGGAGCTACATCTCTCCCTACGCAGGGGTCGGGGGGTCGCTGGAGCTCAGACTGTACTACGTGGGCTCGCTGACTCCCCTGCTCGTCGTTGACTCGAGAGACGTGAGGCTCTGGGAGGGAGGGACCGGGGTCAGCAGAGACGAGCTCTCACTCCTCGGGAGCTCGGGCTCTGCCGACTCCCTCTACATCTACTACTCGAGCTCGCCCATCTTGAGGGCCAGCCACTACGTCGAGGGGGGAGCCTACAACGGAGCTCAGCTCTGGGCCTCTAGGCCTAGGCTCCTGTTCGTGCTGGCGGAGCTCGCTCCTAGGTGAAGAGGAGCTCGATGCCTGGCTCGGAGCTCGACGAGAGATCCTCACGCTATCTCGCGATATCTCAGGCCCAGCACTCCGCACGCCTCTCTGAGCCCTCGCCTGACGTCGCCGGCGACGAGCACGTGGTGATTGGCCGGGGCCTCCTCGAGCAGCCTCTCGCCATCGAATTGGACCCCGAGGGCGGCCTGAGTTCTGCACATCCTCTCTGACAGCCTCCCCGACGCGACCACGCCGGCTACGAAGGCTCTAACCTCGTCGAACCTCCTGCTCATCGAGGCGACCGTGACGATCCCCGTCCTCAGCCTCCCCGCCAGAGAATAGGGGCGGCCCGACTCGAAGTGCATCGCGAGCTCCGCCCTCTCGAGGATGGCGGGCGGGGCGGTGCAGTGGGCCAGATGCACCAGCCCCCCGGACACCGAGGATAGATTGGCCATCCAAGCCGGGGAGCCCGCGAGCGAGCTCATCAAGATCATGAGGGCGAGAGACCTGAGGTCGGCCTCGCAGGCCGCCACGGCTCCCTCGGCGTTGAGGGCCGCTACGACGAGGCACGGAGCCACGCCTCTCTCCGCGATGAGGGGGAAGCAGTCGACCGCCACGGCGTCGCAACGCGCCGAGGAGCAGAGCCTCTTGATCCCCGCGTAGATGTCGGCGATGGTCCTGAGAGCGCTCGCCTCTCCTCCCGAGAGCGAGAAGCCGAGGGACTTCTCGAGCTCTCCCGCCCCGCCCCCCGAGCCCGCCCTCAGCGCCTCGTCCCAGCTCGCCACCTCCATCGATGCGCCAAACCGCGAGACCCCCTCGACCTCCGAGGCGGGAGGAGGCTCGTTCGCGACCAGGAGGATCCTGGCCCCCGCCAGAGACGCCGCGGCCCTCGCCACCGACAGGGCCCTCGAGAGCGCCGCCCCGCACTCGCCCTCGGGACCCCCCCTGCACAGATACAGCGCCGATCCCACGCCGAGCTCGGACAGCCTGGACCTCGCCGAGAGGGCGGAGGGCAGGCTGTTCCTCGCGTCTCCGGCCACGAGGAGCAGCCCCCTGAACCTCCCGGATGAGGCGAACGCCTCGATCATGCGCGAGGTCCCGCCCGTCAGGACCAACGCTATGGGGATCGAGCCAACGAGCTCCTCCCCCTTTCTCCTCGCCTCCTCCTCGCTCGCCACCACGCCTCTCACGGGCAGGCTCGGGGCGGCGCGGAGGATCTCGCCGAGAGAGGCCTCGGCCTCCTCCCGCGGGTGGATCCTCGAGGCGAACGCCACGGCGACTACGGGCCTGAGAGGCAGGGGGCGCACCCGCTCGAGGTCCCCCGGCTCCTCCTCAAAAGCGTTTCCCGCTCACCGATAGGGCCGAGTCCAATATCTCGTCGGCCCACGCCGAGCTCTTAAGCGTCGGCTCCACCTCAACGCTAGCGGCGCGCCTGAGGAGAGGAGCCACTCTGCCCGTCGATGAGGCCCAGGGCCTGCTCGAGGCCCCGGCCGCCTCGGAGGCGTTCGCGTAGTCGCGACCGCCGACCACGACCGCTCTGCCGGGGGCCACCAGCACGACGGCGTCGGCCCTCAGCGAGGACCTGGTGGGAGCGACGGCGTCGTTGAAGGACTCGATGAGCAACAGGTCAGGCCCCTCGGCCTCGATGGCTCCGAGGCACTCCTCGGCGACTGCGGGGCCCTCCTCGGCCAGGATCCTCGAGAGCTCGCCCTGCTCGACCTCGACGGCCCTCACCCCGCACGAGGAGACGAGCTCCTCGACGGCCTCTCTGATAGACGGCGTGGTCCTCGAGAGGGCCCTCCTCGACACGAGGTAGAGCGACGACGGAGACGACGAGGAGAGGCCGGGGCACCTGGTGAGCCTGAGGAGAGCGAGCTGCCACTCGACGCTCGAGGCCAGGGCCTCGTAGAGCGTGAGCCTCCACTCGACGGCCTCCGGGTCGGGCGGAGCTACGAGCCCGGCGACGGGCCCCTCGACCTCGATGGGCCTCGAGCTCCTCGAGGCTCTGTGCAGCCTCAGCAGGTCCTCGCCGGCGAGGACTCCCAGCTTCGCGCTCTCGAGCAGAACCTCGAATTGATACCACGCGTTGAACGCCCCGAGGGGCTTCGAGAAGGCGGCGTCGAGGCCCCTCTCCAGAGCGCTCCTCAGGAGGCCCTCGGCCACGGTGGTCTTGCCGGCGTCGTGCCTCACCAAGCCGACGACTAGTATCTTCAGCAGCTCCTCTCCCCCAGCTTCGAGGATCTAGCTCTAGGGCTCAAGAGCTTCGCGCCGGCTCAGCCGGCGAGCCACGCGAGAGAGAGCGAGGCCGCCAGAGCGCAGAAGAGCGCGACCTCGAGAATAGATGGCGAGAGCCTCGGGGGCGCGGGGCTCGGAGTGCCGTGGAGGTAGATGCTCTCGGCCAGCTCTCTCCCGGCTATGACGGCGTGGAACACGACGGGCTTGACCGCGGACGAGGCTCTGCGACGCCCGAGCTTCAGCGATATCGCGGCGAGGGCCTCGGAGTAGGCCGCGAGAGAGCGAGGGAGCTGAGAGAGGCCGAGGAGAGCCAGCGAGGCCGAGGCCCCGGCCCCGAGCCTCCTCGAGATCCACGCGATATCCCTCGCCCTGATCCACCTCGCCAGCAGACTAGACGAGGCGAAGGCGGCGGACAGCTCTAGAGCCCCCCCGAGAGCCCCCTCGAGCCTCACGGAATAGCCCGCGAGGCCCCCGAGCAGCGTGAGGGCCAGGCCCAGAGAGGCGAAGAGGGCGGCGAACCTCAGAGCGGGCCCCGTCCTCTCGAGCCCCTCGAAGGCGAGAGAGAGGCCCAGGGCCCAGCCGAGCGCCGTCAGGCCCAGGGCTGCGTTGGGGCCTGGCGAGGGCTCCACCCACGAGGCGATCACGGAGGCCAAGAGGAGCGAGGGAGCCCCGAGCCTGAACGACAAGCTCAGCCTCGAGGTCCTGGGAGAGCCCGCGAAGGCGTACGAGAGATCCCTCGCGATCCTCGAGGCGTGGCTCAAGCGAGGTCGACCTCCCTCAGCCTCCCCCCGCTCAGCTCTAGGGCTCTATCGGGCTCCAGGATCTCGAGGGACTCCCTGCTCGCGGCGCTGACTATCTTCGCGGCGGGGGCGGAGCGGAGGATCGAGGAGAGCTCCAGCCTATCTGAGTAGGGGAGGCCCGAGAAGGGCTCGTCCATGAGGAGTATCGAGGCCCTCGACGCGAGGGCTAGGGCCACGGCCAGCCTGACCTGCTGCCCCCACGATAAAGAGAAGGGGGAGGAGTCGAGGCCGTCTAGGCCCGCCAGAGTCCTCGCGAGCTCGGCCCCCCTCTCGGCGCACTCCGACCTCGGTGGGCAGAGAGCCTCGATCTCCCCCTCGACGGTCTCCTCGGAGAAGAGGAGATAGGGGATCTGAGGAACGTAGAACGCCCTCCCCCTCCTCTCCACGGATCCGCTCGTAGGCTTCAGGTAGCCGGCCAGGAGCTTCAAGAGCGTGGACTTCCCGCTGCCGTTCCTCCCGTACACGGCCACGAGCTCCCCCATCTCGACGTCGAGGTCCACCCCCTCCAGGACCCAGGGGCCCCTCCTAGAGTACCTGAACCTCAGCCCCCTCGCCCTCAGCACGACCTCGCCGGGCCCTCGGCGCTCGCGCGGCCCGCGAGCTCTCGCGGCGGGGACCCTCGGCTCGAACTCCTCGATCCTCCCGCCCTCCATTGCGTAGCTCCTGTCGACGATCCTCGTCAGGGGGGCGTATCTGTGCTCCAGTATCAGGACAGACCTCCCCGATGCCTTGAGCCTCTCGACGACCTCGATCACCTGGGCCTCCCCCTCCTCGTCGAGCCACATCATGGGCTCGTCCAATATCAGCAGCTCGGGGTCGCTGAGGAGGGCCTTGGCGATGGCGGCTCTCCTCAGCTGACCCCCCGAGAGCTCCGAGACCAGCTTGTCGACCAGGCTCTCGGCCCCGACGAGCTCCAGGGCCTCCTCGAGCCTCCTCGACCCCTCGCTCGGCCCGTAGAGCTCCTCGGCGTACGCCAGGAGGTCCTCCCCCACCACGTGCTCGGCGAAGTGCGCCCAGGGGTTCTGGCTCACGACCTGGACCAGCTCGGATATCCTGCCTCGATGGGCGAGGGGATTGACTCCCCCCACCTCGACCACCCCCCTCATCTCCCCCCCGTAGACCTCGACCCCGGAGCCCGTTATCGCCCTGGCCAGCGTGGTCTTCCCGGAGCCGCTGCCCCCGGCGATCAGCGCTATCTCGCCCTCGCCGAGGGCCATCGACGCTCCTCTGAGAACCCACGGGCCCCCGGGGTACCTGAACCAGAGGCCCTCGACTCTCAGAGCGAGGCCCAAGGCCTCACACCGGCCCTCGCGAGCGCCCTGAACGCCCCCAGGCTCAGAGCCGCCACGGGAGCCGCCAGGCTCGCGTTGAATATAGCGACGAAGGGCATGGCCGCTACCATGAGCTCTCGAGCCGCCTCGGGGCTCGAGGCCCACCCCACGGCGAGCGCCCACCTGGGCAGCACGAAGTAGTTGGCCAAGCACATGATCCCAGTCCTCGACGCGGTGGCGAGCGCGACGGAGAGGACCCCCCCGAGCCGGGGGTTGGGCCTAGAGAGGAGCCTGCGGCCGAGAGCCAGCGGGAGAGCGGTGGTCAGCTCGGCCAGAGCCTTCATGGAGGCCCCCACCGCGTCCCCCCCGAGGGCCAGGACCCCGACGAAAAGCGCGACGAGCGAGGCCAGCGAGAGCCTGACGGAAGCCAGGGCCAGGAGGGCCACGGGGACTCCGGCCAGATCGTACTTGAGAGCTGGCATGAGAGGGAAGGGGACCTTGACCGCGTGGAGCGCGACGGCTAGAGCAGAGAGAGAGGCCGCGCAGGCGATCTCCGCCGCCGCGCCGGGCCTCTCGGCGCGAGGGGCCAAGAGCCCTCGACCTCCTCGGGGGCCCGCGTTTTTAGAATCGCCAAAATATTGGTTGCCACTCGCGAATGAGTAGAGATTGGACCGCGCGATCGCGGCGGGTCGGCCCATTTCGCTCGAGCCGAGACCGGGCCCGCGAGAGAGGCGAGCATCGCCGAGAGCCGAAGCCCATCCTATCGAGAGGATCCCCTCGCTCATCGAGGGGAGGGGGAGCGAGGACCCCCCGGGTCAGGCTAACCCGGCGATCAACTCGACCCCGAGGCGCGGTTCACCTCACGACAGCAGGGTGGGCTGCGCCTCGGAGGATCCGCTCTTTGCGCGCGTCTTGCGCGGAGTCGTTCGGAGGATCCTCCTCCATCGATCGGCGGAGAGCCCGGCGGATCCTAGCTCCGCGAGCCGACTCCTTCGGTTTCTTCTAATTAATTGCTTCGCGCTGACGTTCGCTCAGGAACGCGAGCGAAGGCTAGCGGCCCGCCACCGTTCGCTGAGCGAACGTTAGCGCCCGGCCAGTCGGATTTCGAGGATTTCCCGGGAGATTTCTCGGAATTTCCCCGAGATCTCGGGGAAATTCCGCCGAAATTCGGGCGAAATCGCTCGGAGCTTCGGGGGGACTCGGCTCGAATTCGGGTCAATCTCGAGTCGAGTTCCGGGAAATTCGATGCGACATCGATGTCGCATCGAATTCGCTCCAAGCCGACCTGAAGTCGCCTGAGGTCGACTCCAGGCGGACTACTCGCAAACCCGAGGGGATCGTCCCGAGGGGGCGCTCTTCTCCGTTTCGGGTCTCTCGATCCGCCCGAGCGACCTCCGCTCCCGGCTCGGCCGAGCCCGACGGAGCTCTGTATACAATTGTCGCCGCACCGGTTATATATCGAGCTCCCCAGAGCTCCGGCTCGACGCTAGGGTGAGAGGTGCGGATAAGGTCATGGAAAATCGCAAAGCTCTATCGATCCTCCTCGTCGCTCTGCTGATTCTGCCGATAGCCGTCGTGCCGACCGCCAGAGCCGAGGCCCCGACCATAGAGACGTCGGCGGATCGCCACGGCGGCAGGATATGGAACCTGTCGTGGCTCGAGGTCAAAGTAGTTGACCCGAGCATGAGGGGCGCCAGGAACGCGACCGTCACCATATACGCCAACGGCACGCCCCTCCCGACGGCTCACCTGCCCGATGGAGCGGTGCTGCTCAGGGAGGTCGGAACGAGCGGCATATTCTACGGGTACTTCTTCATCAATGATACAACAGTGAGCGTGCCCGCGGTCAACACCACCGAGGGCATCAACGTCAGATTGCTGCCTGAACGCAATCTCACCGACGCGCTCTACAACCTCTCGGCTCCGGGAGGGACGAAGCTGACGTTCGAGTACTACGGGCCCGGAGGGAGAGTCTACGTAGACGTGAAAGTGGAGGAGACGATCGCCACGCTCTCCCTCGACAGGGCCGTGGTGCCTCCGTTCAACAACACGGCGATATACATCGAGGTGTACGACCAGGACTACAACAGGGACCCGACGAAGAAAGACACGATCATCGCGGAGTTCTCGGTAAGCCTCGTGTACCTGGACGGCAGAGTCCGCCCCGATGACACGAGCCTGTCCACCCTCACCATCGAGCTCAGCGAGACCGACGCGAACAGCGCCAGGTTCCGCGGGAGCATAATGCTGGAAGAAGATATCATTGATACGCTGACCTCTGTTCTGAGCAGTCTCGGCATCACGGGTCGCTGGAAAACCACTTATGACGTGGCCGGCGCGGAATACAAAGTCCTGAACCTGACCAACTTCACGCTCGACGCCGTGCCGCTCAAGTCCGTGAAGTTGAAGTTCCTCAATGAGACGCGGGAGACCGTTGAGGCCGAGTTCTCCTTCAAGTCCTACCCCGGCCTGATAACGAGGCCCGCGTCGACCGACGTGGTCAGCACCGAGACCGAGCTCCTCATAAGGGTGAGCGATCCCGACATGAACATCGACACGAGCAAAAAAGACTCCCTCAACGTCAACGTCACCCTGCTGGTGTGGAACGGGAGCGCGTACGTGACAATAGGCCCCCTCACCGTGAATCTCAAGGAGACGGGCGACAACACCGGCGAGTTCTCGGGGAAGGTGCCGCTCGCGCTACGCACGAGCGGAGCCGATGTGACCGACTCCAAGATATACGTCAACTTCTCGAGCGCCGACCGCCCGGCCAAGCTCAACGTGACGTACGTCGACCCCTCGGAGGACGAGGGCAAGAAGACCTCCGAGGTAGTCGTCTCGATGACCTCCTACGCGCCGACTCTGACGGCCGAGCCGGCGACGGTCCTGCCGAAGGGCAAGGTCACGCTGACCTTGATCGATAGAGACCTCAACGACGAGGGCGACGACGTGAAGGACAGCTTCGGCCAGACGATCCAGCCTAACACGATCCTCAAGGACTGCGGCATCGGCACGCCAGCCAGGGGCAATCTGACCGTCACGGTCGACGGCAAGCCCACGAACGCCACGAAGACTTTCTTCCTGTTCTTCGACGAGGTGAGCCCAGGAGTCTTCAAGGCCACCTTCGACTTGTCCGTGCTCAACGAGACCCTGAAGGACGGCAGCAAGGTCGTGTTCAAGTGGTACGACCCCTACACCAACGCGACGGCCTCGGCCACCGTGACCGTGACGATCCCGGCCGTGACCGTGAGCCTCGACAGAGCGACCTACCCGATGCCGAACGATGGAGTCTTCGAAGTCATAATAACGGTCAACAACCCGTACGAGAACGTGAATCCCGGCGTGATAGATAAAATCAAACTGACGCAGCTGAACCTGACGCTGTGGAACGGCACATCGCTAGTGGTCGGCTCCGATATCGAGCTCACGGAGACGGACGTCGACACCGGCGTCTTCAAAGGGACCGCGACGGTCAATCTAACGGATCTACTAGGCATAAAGGTCTACGAGGCCACGGGCGCCAAGCTGACGGCGGCGTACGACTACGAGGGCACCACGTACAAGGCCGAGGCGACGATAGCCCCCAGCACGGCCGAGCTCAGAGTCAACGCGACGACCGTCGCGATGGGAGACTACATCAAGGTGACGGTTGTGGAGCCCGACGCCAACAAAGACAGCGGCGCCGTGAACGAAATCGAGGTGGACGTCACCGTGGACGGTAAGTTCCTCGGGACGCTAACGCTCAAGGAGACGGGCAAGAACACCGGCGTCTTCGAGAAGACCCTGAGAGTGGGCTTCGACGATCTCAGCAATGTGAGGGCCGGTCAGAAGATAAAGTTCAGCTACACCGACGGGTACACGGCGGCCACCTCGGTCACCGCCAAGCGCAGCGCCGAGCTCGAGGCCTCGGTGAGCGTCAAGTCAACCACGGCCGACGTGTGGCTCGGCACAGCCGACGTGAGGCTCGCGGAGCTCTCCCCGTTCACCAAGGTCGGAGTCTATCTGTACGACCCCGACCTCATCGTGTATTGGGAGAAGGGCACGCTGACTCTGAGCAAAGATTACGAGATCTACGTGAGGAGCGGGATCAGCGAGGAATGGATCAACACTCTGAGCGCCGTGCCGGGCAAGCCTGGGCTCTTCAACGCGACGCTGGCTCTGAACCTCACGGTCACGGACGGGAAAAGGCTCGATGTGACGGTGCCCGACACGATCGTGCTCAGATACCTCGACGAGGTCGGAGCCGACGGCAAGGTCGCGCCGATACTGCTCACGGCCAAGGTGGTGGCCTACGACGGAGTGGTCTGGGTCGAGCCGAAGAAGCCGTTCTACAACGATAAGGAGGACATAGTGATATACGTGAGGGATCCCGACGCCAACAGAGACCCCGCGAATATCGAGTCCGTGGACGTCAGGATAACGAGCCCCATCGACCCGGCGGGCGCCACGGTGACCCTGGTCGAGACAGGAGCCAACACCGGCGTCTTCAGAGCCCCGCTCACGCTGCTGTCGATAGAGTCCGGAGGCCTCAGGCCGGCGTTCAGAGTGGGAGACAAGCTCACGATAACCTACACCGACAAGATAGGAGCAGACGGAAAGGAGAAGAAGATCAGCATTGAGATACAGGTGGGCTACAAGCCCGTCCTGCCCGTGACTCCTCCGGCCCCCGCCAACGTGACGTTCGTCGACGTGACCGGAGCCCCAACGGCCCCGGCCGCTGGCAAGCCCATGCTGCTCAGAATGCCCGTGACCAACGCCGACACGACCAGGAGCGTCGCCGTCGACGTGGTGCTGCTCATCAAGACGCCCGACGGCGTGCCGATTGGGATCAGCTACGCGAGGATCACGCTAGGGCCTGGCGAGACCGCGCTCGCGGCCGTCGGCTGGATACCGCCGGCCGAGGGCACGTTCCTCGCGACCGCCTACTTCTGGGACCTCGCAGCCAAGACGCCGCTCTCCGAGAAGCCTCTCGAGCTGACGATAACGGTCGGGTGAGGCGGCTCAAGACGATGACGACCCCAAACCCCCCGCTTTTTTGCTCTCCTCGGCCCCTCGGAGGGCCGAGCTCGGCCGAAGAGGCCCCGTTTACCTTAAATGAACCCCGTGAGAGAGACCCCGCTCGAGGTGCGAGGAGGCAATGGTAATGAGGAGAGAGCTAGGAGTCATCGCGCTATTGGCTCTGACGGCTCTGCTGCTAGCCCCCGCCGCTCTGGCCCTCACGGCCGCCCCGAGCAAGCAAACGTACTATCCCGGCGAGACCTTGAGGGTCGCGGGCGCGGCCACGCCCAACGCCATAGTCTCGATAGTCGTCGAGGGCCCGACGGGCCTCGTCGCGTTAGACCAAGTGACCGCCGGAGCCGACGGCGCCTTCGCCAAGGACGTGATGAGGTTCCCGACGACGCCGACAGCCACGGTGCCTTTGGGAACTTACAAGGTAACGGTCAAGGACACGGCCACGGGAGAAGAGGTCAGCTTCAGCGTCGAGTTCGCCACCCCCTTCGCCACGCTGAGAGGCAATGTCGTCGACGCGGCCGGGAATCCGATAGCGGGAGCGACGATAACGGTCACGAGGGACGGGATCCTCGTGGCCTCCGCGATCAGCGGAGCAGATGGCGGGTTCTCCGTAGAGCTGAAGGAGATCGGGACTTACGTCGTGACGGCCAGCGCCCCCGGCTACGTCAGCGTCAGCAAGACCGTGAAGGTCGACGCTCTCCCGGCCACGCTCAGCGTGGTCTTGACGCTCGAGAAGCCCAGGCTGGAGATCGCCTCGATAACTCTGCTGAAGGACGGGAAGCCTCTAGCCGGAGTGGCGAGAGAGGGCGATAAGCTGACGATAATGGCCGTCGTGACGTACGGAGGGACCCCGATCGGGGACGCGACGGCCAAGGCCTACTTGACCAGCCCTATAAGAGAGGCCGCTGGGCTCCCGCCGATATCGATCGACCTAGCCTACAGCGCCGCCGATAAGGCGTACCTAGGCACGGCGAGCCTGCCGGTCACCGGCGTCGACAGCATCTACACCGTGTCGGTCGAGGCGACGAGGGCGGCGGAGTCGGCCGAGGCCAAGGCCGACTTCATCGTGCTGACCCCCGCCCCCACGGTGGCTCAGATCGTGGCTCTCAACGCGACCATAGCCTCTCTCCAGGTCCAACTCGAGGCCCTCTCCGAGAGCCTAGCGGCCCTCAACGCCACGGTAAACGCGCTGCAGGCCGCCGGGGTAGAGCAGGCCAAAGCCATCAACGCCTCGATAGCCGACCTAAAGTCCAAGGTCGACGCGATCTCCGGGCAGGTGAGCTCGCTGGCTAAGAGCGTCGACGCTCTGCAGAACCTCAGCGGGACGGTCTCGGATCTCCAGAAGACCGTCGGCGATCTCCAGAAGACCGTGAGCAGCCTGAGCGCCAGCGTCGGCGAGCTGAAAGGGGCCAAGGGCCTGGCTCAAGCCGCCGTGGCCGTGGGCGTAATAGCGCTGATAATCGCTGTAGTCGCCCTGATCTTCATCTACAGGAAAATATCCGCTTGAGAGAAGAATTCCCCCAGCTTTTTTATTTCCAGCGGAGTCGCGCTCGGGGCGCGCCCCGAGCTCTTCTCCGCCTCCAAAGGACCTAGCTCGATCGTGTTACCTAGGTCTTCCCGAGCTCCCCGCTTAGAGAACGCTCCTCGGCCCAGCGCTCGGGAGAGATGCCGGACGCGAGCGAATCTCATATATAATTGTAGACTCGTAGAACTCCGAGACCTCGTCCCGGTGGCGGTCTTGCCGAGCTCGAGGAGGGTCGTGCTAGTACCGATGAGCGCTGAGCTCGTCGATAAGCTGAGGAGAGCCGGCGAGAGTCTCGGCATACCCTTTCGCGAAGTCCTCAGGAGAGTCGCCGAGCACGGCTGTAACCTCCTGCTCTTGGCTCACGGCGATATGGAGAGGATCGAGCTGGACTACAAAGCTGTATCGAGCCTCTCGAGGCTCGGTCTAGCTCTGGTTCCCCTCGGTGTGTTGAACTCCCTCCTCGAGGGGAAGAGAGAAGAGGCCCTCGAGGAGGCCGAGAGGCTCGGAAGAAGCGTGGGAGCGGTCTACGCGCTCGGTGGAGCTCCCTCGGAAAAGGAGCTGGCCGCGATCGTGAGAGCGGTGTTCCCCGACGCGTCCGAGGCGGCGGTGAAGCCCGGGAGCACCTCGCTGAGGATCGTCGTGGTGGCTCACGGCAGGTCCAAGAAGAGCCTCGAGCTCGGAGCCAGATTCCTCAGGGGGCTTCTCTCGGAGCTCGGCTACGTTGAGACGGAGGAGGAGCTGGGCCCGGGAGCCCTCGTGTTATCTTACGAGAGGAGGGGCTGAGAGCTTGCCGAGCAGTAGGAAGGTCTTAGCTGCCGACGCCGAGCTAGCGTCGGAGCTGTTGAGAGCGGCGAGGAGGATCGGGGTTAGCTTGTACAATTTGACGAACAGACTCATCGAGGCTTATCTTAGTCTCGAGAGCTCAGGCTACCCCGACCCGGTCGACGCTGCGCTCGAGCTCGCTCTCATCGGCGACCTGACGACGATGGGCTTCAGGCTCTGCCCTCCTCCTCTCGACGGGGGAGAGGCGGCGGCGCTCGGAGAGATGCTGTGGAGGATCGCCTCGTCGAGGGAGAGATCCCCAGACCCGAAGCAGGTTCTGGTCAAGCTCGCGAGCCTCCTCGTTGGCAGGAGGAGGATCATGCTAAGCGTGAGTGGCGAGACGAGAGTGGTGATAGGGCTCCCGGAGGGGCGAGAGGGGGCGATGCTCGCGGAGATGTTGACGGGCTTCGCGAGAGCGGCCTTCGGCGAGAGGCTCTCGGTCCATTCGAGGGCGAACGTGCTCGAGCTCAGGATATCGGAGCCTCGGTGATTTGGACGGTGACGGGCGAGATCTCGGCCCTCCTGCCGGAGAGCATCTTCGTCAAGAGAGCCCTCGTGCTGGGGCTGAGGTCGGGGAGCGCTAGGGCTCGCTCCACCTCGAAGAAATCGAGCTCTACGGCGTCTCCGCCCGGCCTGGCCTCGAGGCTCCTCGGCTCGACGAGGACCGCCAGCAGCACGTAGTGGTAGGCCAGCTCGCCGCTCGGCCTCCTCACCACGAGCTCGTTCACGTCCACGATCGCTCTGGGCTCCCCATCGATCCCGGCCTCCTCCAAGAGCTCTCTCCTCGCCGCGTCGAATACCCTCTCGCCCTCCTCTACTCTGCCGCCGGGCAGGCTCCAGAGCCCCGCCCCCGGGGGGTGGCCTCTCCTGACCAAGAGTATCCTGCCCCTCTCATCGAAGACGAGCACGCCCACTCCGACTTGAGGACGACAGCTCAATGGAGAGGACCCTCTCGCGGCGAGCAGCTGGCGCGCCAAGCCTAAAAAGTCGGCTCTCCTCAGCCGCGCTCGGGGCCGGGGAGCCCTTCATGAGGATCGAGCAGAGAGAGCTGAGAGTGGCGACGAGGGCTCGAAGGGAAACGATCAACGTCACGGAGCTCGTCGAGGAGATAGTGAGAGAGGCCGGGGTCCGGAGGGGCCTCTGCCTGGTTCACGTCCCCCACGCCACGGCAGCCCTCGTCGTCAACGAGGACGAGGAGGGACTGAGGCGGGACGTCCTCGCGTGGATATCGCGGGCTTTCCCAGACGATGGGGTATGGGAGCACAACAGGGTCGACGACAACGCCTCCGCCCACTTGGCCTCCTTGACTCTGGGCTCTTCGGCGATCTTGCCGATAGAGAGCGGAAGACTCGTCAGAGGCACGTGGCAAGAGCTCCTGCTGATCGAGCTGGACGGGCCGAGGACCAGGAGAATTCACGTAACGGTCATCGGGGAATGAGATCTATCAGGCCGAAGCCGTCGCACGTGGACCCCGTCGACGCGAGGCCCGGGAGACCCTCTCTGCAGACCTTGAAGACGAGCCCCCTCTCCTCGGATAAGCTCTTGATCTCCCTCAACACGCGGAGCCTCCAGCCGGAGTCCGCGTAGAGGTAGCCTCTCACTCTGACCCCCTTCTCGACGTAGAGCTCGGCGAGCTCGGCTCGAGCCCCGGGGAACGAGCGCGAGAGCTTCTCGAGCAGAGAGCTCTTGGCTTTCAGAGTAGATGACGTGATCTGGAGAGCTCCGGCTCTAGCCGCTCTGTCGACGAGCGCCTCGATCTCGTCGAGGTCGTCGTTCACGCCCGGGATCACCGGGTCTATTCTGACGACCGACGGGATCCCTTCTCGAGAGAGGAGCTCGATGGCTCTGATCCTCCTCTCAGGCGGAGGGGCCCCGGGCTCGAGGATAGAGGCGACTCGTCTGTCGAGCGTGGTCACGGTTATCGCGACGGCCACTCTGCCCCTCATCTTCCCGAGCAGGTCGAGGTCTCTGAGGACGAGATCGCTCTTCGTGGTTATCAGGACGCGAGCCCTCGATGAGCTCAAGAGTTCGAGGCATCTCCTCGAGGCGGAGAGCCTAAACTCTAGAGGCTGATAGGGGTCCGTGCTCGTGGCTAGCTCGACTAGAGCCTCGCTCCTCAGCCGGGCCAAGTCCTCGGCGAGCATCTGCGCGATCTTCTCCTTGAGCCTGGGCTCGTCGAATCTCGAGACGTAGAACCTGGCGTAGCAGTAGAGGCAACCGTGGCCGCACCCCGTGTAGAGATTCAGAACGAGCTTAGGCGGGCAGGTGCAGAGGGGAGAGCTCCACGGGTCGAAGGGCCTGAGAGCCCTCGCGTGCCGCCGAGAGCCCTCGAGCGAGGATCCCCACCGATCGCGCTTCTCGAGTCGCTGAGCTTATTATATCCTCAGAGAGCAAAACTAACTCGTAGGTGAGCAAAATAAATGAAAGCTTTCGGAGAACTCATATACTCTCCCGAGAGGGCCTCGGGCGAGGCTCTCTCGAAGGTCGAGAGCCACACGCCCAAGATAACGGCGCCCGAGTCCGTGAGAGCGGGCGAGCCGTTCGAGGTCGAGATTAAGGTGGGCCCTCACCCCAATACCGAGCAGCACTCGATAAGGAGGATCGAGGTCTACTTCTACGAGGAGGGGAGGCCATTCAATCCGATCCTCGTGACTAGCATCGACTTGGCCCCGGTCTACGCCGAGCCCGTCCTCAAAATGACGCTCAAACTCTCGAGGAGTGGCACGATCTACGCTGTGGAGTACTGCAACTTGCACGGGCTCTGGGAGGCCGGCAGAGAAGTGAGAGTGACGGCTTGAGCTCTCCACTTAAAAAAAAAAAAAAGAACTCTTTTGTTCTTCTTTCATGTTAATCGCCTTTCGGCGTGTCCCATCGAGGAGACTCGAGGAGGATTGCGTTGGCCAGGAGAGCTAAGGTCGACGAAATAGACGCGAAGATAATAGAGACTCTTTTGAGAGACTCCAGAACCCCCTTCTCTAGAATAGCGCGCGATCTAGGCTTGAGCGACGTGGCCGTGCTCAAGAGGGTGAGGAAGCTCGAGAGGCTCGGCGTCATAGAGGGTTACACGGTCAGAGTCGACCCGCGGAAGCTAGGCTACGAGGTCGTCTCGATAACGGGCATAGACGTCGAGCCCGAGCGCCTCGTAGGAGTGCTCGAGGAGCTGAAGTCAATAGATTGCGTCAAGTACCTCGCGATGACGAGCGGAGACCACGCGATAATAGCGATCATTTGGGCGAGGGACTTCGAGGAGCTCTCTTCGATCACCAAGAAGATCTCCGAGCTGCCCGGCGTCAAGAGAGTGTGTCCCGCCGTCGTAACGGGGATCTACAAAGCCTGAGAGGCTCGAGGGGCCAGACTTGGCGTCGCTGACGGGCGCTGCTTCTCTAGTCACCTCGGCGAGCGTCTCTTTCTCCGTCACTTTGCTCTGTCTAAGGTGGTGGGTCGAGGCGGCGAGGAGAGTCAAACTCGTCGGTAGGGACATGAACAAGCTAGAGCCTCGCGAGGTCCCCGAGGCCGGGGGGGTATGGGTCGCGATCGGCCTCAGCTTCGGGGTGCTGACCCTCATCGCTATGCGGAGATACCTAGAGGGCTCGAGCGACTCGGAGAGCTACATGGCGCTGGCCCTCCTCCTCCTGTTGGCCGGCTTCCTCGGCTTCCTCGACGACATCTTGGGGTGGAAGAGAGGTTTGAGAGCTTGGCAGAGAGTGGCGTTCACGGCGCCCCTCGCTATCCCCCTCGTGGTGATAAAAGCGGGGACCTCGGTGATCGACCTCCCCCTGGCGGGCCCCACGGACCTCGGCCTGCTTTACCCCCTCGCGGCGGTCCCCCTAGGGGTCGTGGGAGCGAGCAACGCCTTCAACATGATAGCCGGCTACAACGGTCTCGAGGCCGGCATGGGGCTCTTGCTCTGCGTCTTCCTCGCGGCCTTCTCGCTCGTCAAGGGGCTGGAGCTGCCTCTCGTCGGCTCGATTCTGGCCGCATCGTCGCTCGCGGCCTTCCTCCTCTACAATAGGTACCCGGCTAGAGTCTTCCCGGGGAACAGCTTGACCTACGGCTTCGGCGCTTACTATGCGAGCCTCGTGATATTGGGGAACCTCGAGAAGTTCGGGCTCGCTCTGTTCTCGCTCTACTTCGTTGAGCTCGCTCTCTTCCTCCGCGGGCTGGCCAACGGAGTCTATAAGGAGAACTTCGGGATCCCCAGGCCCGACGGCTCTCTCGACCCCCCCTATGACAAAATTTACAGTCTCACTCACGCGGCGCTCGTCGCCCTGAGGAGATTGAGGGGTAGAGCAACGGAGAGGGGGGTCGTTGCCTTCATCTTATCGCTCCAGGCGGTCGTGGGAGCGCTCGCCCTCCTAACTCTAACCTGACCTCGAATCCCGCGAGGAGAGGAAGGGGATATTATTAGCCGTTCCCCCAGAGTGCGGCGAGGGCGCCGGGGTGCCCGAGCGGACCAAGGGGCCGGCCTTGAGAGCCGGTGGGTCTCCGCCCGCGCGGGTTCGAATCCCGCCCCCGGCGCGCGTAGATTAAGCTCTTCCGCCACAGCGGCCAGAGGGCTGAAGCCTTGAGGAGGTACCGCGTCGGCTACATCAGGGGAGACGGCGTGGGTCCCGAGATAGTCGACGCGGCGCTGAGCGTGTTGGTCGAGTTAGCGGAAGACCTAGAGCTCGTCGAGCTGAGGGCGGGCTACGAGCTCTATAAGAGGACTGGGAGACTACTCGAGGAGGGATTCTTCGATAGAGCTCGAGAGCTGGACGCCATACTCAAGGGGCCTCTCCACACGCCGCCCGGACCCGAGAGCCCGAGGAGCGTCAATCTGTTGATCAGGAGAGAGCTCGATCTCTACGCCAACGTCAGGCCCTTCGCCAGCTACGAGGGAGTGTCCATAGGCAGATTCGACTTCGTCATTATTCGAGAGAACACGGAGGACCTTTACGTGGGGATCGAGGGGAGGCACGGGGGCTCGGCGTTCTCCCTCAAAGTCATCACGGAGGAGGGGAGCAGGAGGGTCTCCCGCTTCGCTCTGCGCTACGCCGCGTCGAGGGGCTACAAGAGAGTGACGGTGGTCCACAAGGCCAACGTAATGAAGGAGACCGACGGTCTGTTCCGAGAGGTCTTCCTACGAGAGGCTTCGAGCTACGCGGGAGCGTTCGAGGTAGATGAGATGATCGTGGATTCGGCCGCCTACAATCTCGTCAGGAGCCCCAATCGCTTCGGAGTCATAGTATCTCCAAATCTCTACGGAGACATTCTATCGGACGTGGCCGCAGCGCTCGTGGGCAGCCTGGGCCTCTGCGGCTCGGCTCAGATAGGCGATAGGATCGCCGTCTTCGAGCCGGTCCACGGGACGGCCCCCGACATAGCTGGGCGAGGCGTGGCCAACCCGCTCGGCCAGCTCAAGGCGGCAGCCCTCATGCTGGAGCACTTAGCCGAGTCTCGAGGCGACGAGAAGCTGAGGAGGGCGGCCTCCGCTCTCGAGAGGGCGATGAGGCGTCTCGTCGAGAGAGGAGGCCCCCTCACGCCCGATTTGGGAGGCTCTGCCTCGACTCGCGAGGTGGCCGAGGAGGTGAAAAGGCTCTCTCTCGCGCTATTGGGGGAGCTCTTCGGCTCTACTTCTTGAGCTTAGCCATCAAATTCTCTATCTCTTTCTCGGCGAGCTTTCTGAACTGCTTCGTCGAACAGGGGACTACGCCGATATCTATGTTCCTAGGCTTCAGCTCCTCCGAGGAGGAGCTCCTCAAGGCCTCCACGGCGAGGAGGACCGCTTCCTCGAGAGGCAGGTCCTCTCTATACTTCTTCTCTATGATCTCCTCTATTTTCTGCTCTCCTCTGCCTATGGCGGTGGCCTTGTAGCTGAAGTACTGGCCGGCCGGATCGGTCTTGAAGAGGTGGGGGCCCGTGGCGTCGACGCCGGCTATCAGGAGCGAGACCCCGAAGGGCCTGACGCCGCCGTGCTGCGTGTAGGCCTGCTTAATGTCGCTTATGCTCTTCGTGAGAAACTCGACGGGTATGGGCTCGCCGTATAGGAGCCTGTGCCTAACCGCGAGCACCCTCGCATAATCTATCAGGACTCGGCCGTCGCTGCCGAAGCCCGCGAACGTTATGCCTATGTGCGAGTCGAGCGGCATGACCTTCTCGAGCTCCCTCACCTCGACGAGCTCCTTGAAGAGGGCCTTCTCGGCAGCCAGCACCACTCCCTCGGCCACCTTAATGCCCAGGGTGCTCCAGCCCTGCCTCACGGCTTGGAAGGCGTACTCGACCTGGTACAGCTTACCGTCGGGGGAGAATATGGTGAGAGCCCTATCATATCCCATGACCATCGGCGAGAACGCCACTCCGCTTCGCCCCTCCCCCGGCAACGGTTGCAGAGCGCCGCCTTATTAAATGCTGACTCCTCGGCTCGAAGCGCGCTCAGATCGTCGCGAGGAGTTCATTGGCCGTGGCCTCGTTCACTGGAGCGGCCTCATCATCGACCGGGGGTCTCCGCTCGATATTAGCGCGGAGGACGGTAATAAACGGAAGCGCTATCTGGTCAGCTCAGCGACGAGCTCTCTGGCTCTCTTCGCGCTTCCCGTGATCTTGACGGGGACCACGAAGATCCTGCGTTCGCCGACCCTCCTCGCCAGAGCCGTGGCGAGTAGAACGCGGCTCCTCCAGGCCCTGGCTACTCTGAGGACGCCATAGCCGGTCTTCTCATCGTAGAAGACGAGCTCGAGTCTGCTCTCGGCGAGGGCCGGCCTCCCGAAGAGCTCCGCGAGCGAGGCCTCGAGGGCCTTCTCGACTTCCTCCGGCCTCAGAGGACCGGAGCTCACCGCTCTGAACACGACGTATCTCTTCCTCCTAGCGAGGGGGGCGCGGAGAGGCCGCGAGCCCACTCCCTCTAGCGCGGCCGCGATCTCCTTGACCGCCCTCATCGCGCGGCCGCAGAGGCCTCGGCTCCTGAGCGCTAGAGCCAGACTCACTGTGGAGGCGGCGAGAGCCGTCGCAGCCAAGTAGAGCTCGAGGCTCAAGCTCTCAGCTCCGTCAACTCGATGAACGCTGGCCTCAGAGCGCTAGCGGCGAGAGAGCCGGGGAAGCCGAGCGACTCTACGAGAGCCCTGACGTGCGCTGGGTGCCAAAGCATGTCCCACGTCCTCGCTCCGCTGTAGACGGTCAGGGGAACGGCGTGCTTCGTCGCCCTCGCTATGAGCTCCGAGAGCCAGGCCAGCCTTTCGACCCTCTCGAGCAGGAGCGATAGGTCGACCCCGATCACCGTGGAGCCTCGCCTCATGAGCTCTGCTCCCGGAGCGTCTATCCCCCACGAGAGCTTGGGGCATACCTCTAGGACTCTTACTCTACTGTCGCGGGAGAAGAGCCTGAACAGTTGAGGGTTGCGAGGCCTCCCGAGGGTCAGCTCTCCTCTCCTCACCCTCCTCAGAGCGGCTCTGGCCTCTCCAACGTTGCGCGGCTCTAAGACCTCCACGGGGATGATCTTGACTCCGAGTTCGCGAGAGGCGATCAGCGCGACCTCTCCCCTCGTCTGCAAGAATCCCTTGTCAACTCCGACGATCTTGTAGCCCATTCTCCTGTGGAGAGAGAGCATTTCCTCGAGCTCGGCCTCGTCCTCGGGTCGAACGTAGAGGTCCACCCACAAGGTTCTACACGCTCGAGAGACGCTCAATGAATTCGTCGAGAGCTCTGCGGCTCCGGAATCTCGCCACGATCTTCACCGTTTCGTCGCCTTCCCACAGGACGGCTCTTCCTCTTCCCAGCTCGTGCTTGTGGAGCCTGAGGTGGAGAGTTGAGGCGCCCTCGACCCTCTCTCTCGCGGTCGCTCTGAGCAGAGACCTCGAGGCCTCGTCCAGCGCTCTGGCCAGGATCTCGAGGACCTCGCACGCTTTCTCTCCCTCGAGCCTCCACCTCAAGTACGAGATGGGATTGCCGTAGTGGCCCTCGATGCGGCGCTCCTCCGCGCGGGCCGCGGACATGAGGGGGGGAGGTAGAATGAGCGCGAGAGCGGCGAGTATCTTCTCTCTGCTCTCGGTGGCGTGTTGAATGACCGCGATCTCGAGGGACGAGGCGCGGCAGCCCCGATTAGCTCCACTCGTCACGGCGCCTCTTCGCCGCCAGCCTCGAGTAAGCGTGAGCGGCTTATTTAGAGTCTACTCGGAGGGGGCGACGACCCTCGCTCCTCGGCTTGCCTCGTGTCTCCTCTTCTCCTCCCTCTCTCTGGCTTTCCTCTTCCACTTTTGTTTGACAGTCCCTCTCAGGCCCCGCGACTTCCTGAGCCCTCTCATCTTCTTGCCGGCGCTAGTCAGCCCTCTGAAGACTCTCCTCCTATTGGCCGGCTCGGCGATCCACTTGAGCTCCGGGTCGCTCTTAATGGCGGGGTGATTCGGGTCCACCAATATGACCTCGTACCACTCGTGCACCCCGTCCTCGCCCACGTAATAGCTGTTGAGGACCTCCATGTTTGGGTATTTCCTAGCGGCCCTCTCCTCGGCTATGAGCCTCAGACTCTTCGCCGGGGCGTAGCCGTAGACTCCCATCCTCTTCGGCCTCCTCCCGGAGTTGGGCCTCTCCTTCCTCCTGCCCCCCTTTCTGACCCTAACTCTGACCACGACGACTCCGACCTTGGCCTTGTAGCCGAGGGCCCTCGCTCTGTCGATCCTCGTCGGCTTGTCGACGCGCACGATCGAGGGCTCTCGCCTCCACTGCATTAGCCTCTGCTTAACTAGCTCCCTCAGCTCTTCCTCCCCCTTGATCTCCCGCTTCCACAGTTCACCCATGTAGTGGTACGCGGACTTAGTCATCCTCGGCCATCTCCGCCGGCGCTCGCGCCATTTCCCCGAGCTCGCGAGGAATCGCGCGCCCGCTCTTATCAAATTTCCGCCGCTCCGCCAGATTTTTAAGAGCCGAGAGCCCCTCATCGTGGAGACGTCGAGGAAGAGCCAGAAATCGAGGCGCTGCGCTTTGCGAGCGGAAGAGGCCCCGGCGCTTCGCTTAAGCGAAGACCTAAGCGCTGTCGTGGTGAGCGAGAAGAGGAACAACCTCCTGGGGAGGACCGAGTACGTCCTCGCGATACACCACGCGGGCCGAGGCACTCCTCCTCTGGCGGAGCTAAGGGCTCTGCTAGCTAAAGTGCTGAGGGTCGAGATCGAGAGGCTCTATATTAGGAGGCTCCTGACGGAGTACGGAGCGGCGGTCTCGCGAGCCACGGTGCACGTATACGACGACGCTCAGCTAGCTCTGAAGATCGAGCCCGAGCACGTCGTGAGGAGGAACGCGGAGAGGAGCAAGAGAGCGTGAGGAGGTCTTGGCTCACGTCCACAAGCTCTATGAGTTCGACTATAAGACCGGTAAGATAAGGTTGAAGAACAAGAAGTGCCCCAGATGTGGTAATATAATGGGTCGCCACGAAAAGCCCGTAGCTAGGTGGCACTGCGGAGCATGCGGCTACACGGAGTTCCTGGAGACAAGGAAGTGATCGTCCTAGGCATAGAGTCGACGGCTCACACGATCGGGGTCGGGGTCGCCAGCAATAAACCTCCTCACCTCCTGGCCAACGTCAATAGGAGATACGTCCCGGCCTCCGGGGGCATTCACCCGAGGGAGGCCTCGAGGTTCTTAGCCGAGAACGCCCCGGGCGTGCTCGAGGAGGCTCTCAAGGCCTCGAGGCTCGGAATGGACGAAATAGACGCCGTGGCCGTGGCGCTCGGGCCCGGCATGGGCCCCTGCCTTAGAGTTGGGGCTACGGTGGCCAGAGCGCTCGCCGCGTATTACGAGAAGCCTCTCGTTCCGGTCAACCACGCCGTGGCCCACATCGAGATAGGGATTCTATTGTCGGGCTTCGAGGATCCTCTCGTAGTCTATGTCTCGGGCGGCAACACCGCGGTGATAGCATTCAAGGAGGGTAAGTATAGGACCTTCGGCGAGACCCTCGATGTGGCGCTGGGGAACCTGCTCGACACGTTCGCCCGAGAGGCGGGCCTGGCGCCTCCTTACGTGAAGGGGGGAGTTCACGTGGTTCACCTCTGCTCCAGCGAGGCGCGTGGGGAGGAGCTGCTCGATCTGCCCTACGTCGTTAAGGGCCAGGACGTCTCGTTTTCTGGTCTGCTGACCGCGGCTCTCAAGATGCTGAGAGAGAGACCCTCGAGCCTTCCCGAGATCTGCCGAAGCCTCGTCGAGATCAGCTTCTCCATGGTCACCGAAGTGGCGGAGAGAGGCCTGGCCCACACGGGGAAGAAGGAGGTTCTGTTGACCGGCGGCGTCGCGGCTAGCGAGCAGCTTCGGGAGAAGCTCAAGGTCATGGCAGAGTCGCACGGGGCGAAGTTCTACGGCGTACCCCCGGAGTACGCGGGCGATAACGGTGCTATGATCGCGTGGACCGGGGTCCTGGCTCACCTCCGCGGCGTGCGGGTTGACCCCGAGAAGGCTCTCGTCGCGCAGAGGTGGAGAGTAGATGAGGTCGAGGTGCCGTGGAGAGCCTAAAGTGGCCTCGGCCCCTCGAGCCCCTCGCGTGGGGAGCGGAGTCTAACCTCTACCTCTCCACCTATATGGGCAGGAGGGTCGTGGTGAAGATCAGATTCCTTAAGCCATATATGGACTCGAGGCTGGCGAGGAGACTGGTATATAAGAGGACCGTGCAAGAAGCCAAAATACTGTTTGACGCGAGCAGAGCCGGAGTAAGAGCCCCTCTCCCCCTCTACGTCGATCCCGAGAGGGGGCTCATAGTCATGGAATATTTGCGTGGCCCCCTGCTACGCGACGAGCTGGGGGCGAGGAGCCCGGAGTGGGCCGAGGAGAGAGCGCGCGAGCTTGGAGAAGTCGTGAGGAGCCTCCACAACGCCGATATAATCCACGGCGACCTCACTACGTCGAACGTCATCGTATCCGACGAGGGCCCCCTCTACCTCATAGACTTCGGTCTCTCGTACTACAGCGGCAGACCGGAGGATAAGGCCGTGGACATCAGAGTGCTCGAGCGCGCCGTCTCGAGCACGCACCCCTCGCTCAAAGAAGTGTTCATGAGGTCCTTTCTCGAGAGCTACAGCGAGGGCCTCAGAGATTGGGAGGAAATCTCCGAGAGTTATTCTAGGCTTACTCTAATGGGTAGGTATGTGAGGGAGAGGAGAAGGGCCGCTCCGGCTCGAGGCGCTGAGATTTAAGGGGGCTGAGCTCCGAGAACCGGCGTCGGTGCCTCTCGCCTTGAAGATCCCCGTGGCCGTCCTAGGAGCCGGCGGCCTCGTGGGCCACAAGTTCGTCGAGCTCGCGGCCCGTCATCCTTGGCTCGAGATAGTGGCCCTCACGGGCTCGGAGAAGAGCGTTGGGAAACCCTATCGAGAGGTCGCTTGGTGCGGCGAATCATGCGTACCAGAGGAGCTCTCAAGCACTCTGGTCGAGGAGACGTCGGTCGAGAAGCTGAAGCGCAGGGGAATATCGATAGCATTCTCGGCTCTGCCGCCCGATGACGCTGAGCGCATAGAGCCGGAGCTTGCGCGAGCCGGCATATATGTAGTCTCGAACGCGAGCCCCATGAGATTGGACCCGGACGTTCCTCTCCTCAACCCCGAGGTAAACGCCGATCACGTCGAGTTGTTAAAGGAACAGCACAGGAGGCGAGGGTGGGGCGGAGGGATACTCAAGGTCCCGAACTGCACCACGGCGATATTGACGCTGGCCCTGAAGCCCCTCTTAGACGAGTTCGGCCTCAAGCGCGTCATAGTCTCGACCATGCAGTCTGTGTCGGGGGCGGGCCTGAGAGGGGTCCCCTCGATGTCGATAATAGATAACATTGTGCCGTTCATAGAGGGTGAGGAGGAGAAGATAGAGAGAGAAGCTCCGAAGGTCTTGGGGGTGTTGAGAGGGAGCGAGGTCTCGCCGGCTTCTGTCCGCGTGAGCGCCTCGTGCAACCGCGTGCCCGTGTTAGAGGGCCACCTCGAGAACGTTTTCGTCGAGCTGAGCAGGAGCGCCTCGCCGGAGGAGGTAATTGAAGCGCTCGAGTCCTTCAGCGCCAACAAGATACGAGGCCTGGGACTCCCATCGGCCCCGTCCAGGCCGATCGTCGTTAGAAGGGAGGTCGACAGGCCTCAGCCGAGGCTCGATAGGAGCGAGGGCTCGGGCATGAGCGTCGTCGTGGGTAGGCTCCGACTCGATCGGGCTCTGGAGAACGGCTTCAAGATGGTGGTGCTGGGCAACAATCTCGTGCGGGGAGCTGCCGGCACTGGCCTGCTCATAGCCGAGCTGCTGATAAAGCTCGGGCTCGTGGTCTGAGAATCTCGATTAGCGATCGATAGACTACTAACGATTAAAATTGAGATATTAGTTGCTTGAGAATTTGAGAGATTTAAATTATCTAAATTCACTTATTAAACGCGTCCTAGCGGAGGGAAACGGTGCTGCGTTTTTGGAGGAGCGCGACGCGTCCCCCATAGAGGCCACGCTACCCTTCGACGAGAAGATAGAGCTCGAGAACTGGCGAGGCAAGCACGTGAGGATCGAGGCCTACGAGGAGCTGCACGCCAATAGCCTCGAGGCTTACGAGGAGCACTGGGCTAGGATCGCCAGGGAGCTCGATTGGTTCGCCCCGTGGAGCAGGGTCATCGAGCCGGGAGAGCACGAGCACGTCTATAGATGGTTCGTTGGCGGCAAGATCAATCTATCGTATCTCGCCCTCGACAGACACGTTCGCGGATGGAGGAAGAACAAGCTAGCTCTGATATGGGAGGGAGAGCCCGTCGATCCTCACGGCGAGCCGAAGGAGGTCGTCAAGCTCACCTACTACGACCTCTGGAGAGCCGTAAATCGAACGGCGTACGTGCTCAAGAAGCAGTTCGGACTGAAGAAGGGAGACAAAATAGCCTTCTACATGCCCATGATACCGGAGCTTCCCATATTCATGCTGGCGGCCGCTAGGCTCGGCGTGATCTTCACCGTGATATTCAGCGGATTCGCGGCCGAGGTGGCGGCAGCGAGGATCAACGACCTCGGCGCTACGCTCCTGGTGACCGCCGACGGCTTCTACAGGCGCGGCAGAGTCGTGAGGCTCAAGAGCGTTGCCGACGAGATGGTCGAGCGTTGTCCAAGCATCAAGAACGTCATCGTGGTCAAAAGGCTGAACTCCAATGAGGTCAACATGGTTGAGGGCAGAGATTGGTGGTACGATGATCTGTTACGTGGAGCTCCCACATCGGCCTACGTGGAGCCCGAGCCCCTCGAGAGCGACCACCCGCTTTTCGTTCTATACACGTCGGGCACGACGGGAAAGCCCAAGGGCATAATACACGACAACGGCGGCTACGCTACGATACTTCACGCCACTATGAAGTTTGTCTTCGACGTTCGCGACGAGGACGTGTACTTCTGCACGGCCGACATAGGCTGGATAACGGGGCACTCGTACGTGGTCTTCGGCCCCCTCATCGAGGGAACCACCGTGGTGATGTACGAGGGAGCCCCCGATTACCCGGAGCCCGATAGGTTCTGGTCCATAATCGAGAGGTACGGCGTCACGATATTCTACACATCGCCCACGGCCGTCAGAATGCTCATGAGGTTTGGCGACGAATACGTCAAGAGACACGATCGGAGCACTCTGAGGATCATCCACACCGTTGGGGAGCCGATAAATCCCTCGGCGTGGCGCTGGCTCTTCGAGGTCGTGGGCGAGAAGCGCTGTCCCGTGGGCTCCACGTGGTGGATGACCGAGACAGGGGGCATAATGATAAGCCACGCCCCCGGCCTGGCTCTCATCCCCCTGAAGCCGGGCACCAACGGCCTCCCCCTGCCCGGCGTGGAGGCGGACGTCGTCGGCGAGAAGGGCGAGAGCCTCCCGCCCGAGACGAAGGGATATCTCGTCATCAAGAGGCCTTGGCCCGGGATGCCGGGTCCCCCGACGGGCGTGTGGGGAGACCCGGAGCTCTACGCGAGGGTATACTTTAGCAAGTTCCCCGGAACTCGCTGGTTTTACACAGGAGACTACGCGATAAAAGATAGAGATGGCTACATCTGGGTGCTGGGCAGAGCAGACGAGGTCCTTAAAGTGGCGGGGCACAGGATCGGAACCTACGAGTTGGAGAGCATCATAGCCTCTCACTACAAGGTGGCCGAGTCGGCCGTAGTCGGCGTGCCGGACGCCATAAAGGGCGAGGTCCCTATAGCGTTCGTCGTACTGAAGGAGGGCTTCGAGCCCTCGAGCGGGGTCGCGGATGAGCTTCGAGAATGGGTCAGGAGGAAATACGGTCCGGTGGCCATCCCATCGAGGATCTTCTTCGTGAGGAAGCTCCCCAAGACGAGGAGCGGCAAGATAATGAGGAGAGTGTTGAGGGCGATCGCGACGGGGCGGCCCCCCGGCGATCTCTCCACGATAGAGGACGAGACCGCTCTCGAGGAGGTTAGGGTCGCCCTCGAGGAGCTGAGAGGCGCTACGGTCGCGTAAAGCGCCGAGATCGACCCGGTCGCGCACCGTCGAGGAGAAAACAAACGGAGATTTTTCCCCCCAGCTAGTGGACGTACTTGGGGGGTATCCGGGGCGTGCAGAGCGCCTCGAACATACGCGGCTTGTCCGTCCCTCTTCTCGACGACATAGAGCCCGACGGGAAGAAAATTCTCGTGAGGCTTGACATCAACGTCCCCATCGATGCCGAGACCGGCGAGATCTTAGATCCCGGGAAGATACGGGCGCACGTGCCAACTCTGAGAGAGCTAATAGAGCGCGGGTGCAGCGTCGTAGCGATGTCGCATCAGGGGAGACCGGGCTCGAGCGACTTCGTTGAGCTCAGAGCTCATGCCGTAGCCTTGAGCGAGTTCGTCGGGAGAGAGGTGAGGTGGGTCGACGATGTGATAGGGCCTGCGGCCAGAAACGCGATAAAAGAGCTGAAGAGAGGAGAGCTTCTGCTCCTAGATAATCTCCGCGTTCTCTCGGAGGAATCGATCGAGGGCGATCCTGACTTCCACGCCAGGTCCCTCTTCGTTAAGCGACTTTACAAACTCTTTGATGCTTACGTGAACGACGCTTTCGCCTCGGCCCACAGAAGCCACGCCAGCGTGGTGGGCTTCCCGGCTGTGTTGCCCTCGGCGGCCGGCAGACTGCTGCAGAAAGAGCTCGAGGCGGTGAGCAGAGCGTTCGATCCGTCGATGAGCCCTAAGGTCTTCGTGTTAGGCGGGAGCAAGCTCGAGGATAGCGTGAAGCTGATCGAGAAGCTCGCCGAGAAGAAGGTAGCCGACAAGATCCTCACGACAGGTCTCGTCGCCGAGCTATTCTTGCAGGCCACCGGCGCCCGCTTGGGTCACGAGAACTATAGGGTCCTCGAGAAGGCCGGAGCGCCGCGTCTCCTCGAGGCGGCGAGGAGGCTGCTGGAGAGAGGAGCCCCGGTGGAACTGCCGAGGGACTTCGTAGTGGAGCGCGGGAGCGAAATAGCTAGCTGCTCCTCAAGGAGCGTGGAGGGTCTCGTGCGTGACATCGGCGAGGAGACGATCGAGGCCTACTCGGACGAGATCCGAAGAGCCAAAGTAGTCGTGATGCGCGGGCCGGCGGGGGTCGTGGAAGATCCAAGATATAGGAGGGGGACCAGAGCCCTCGTTGAGGCTGCGGCGAGCTCGGGGGCGCTCCTCTTGATAGGCGGGGGCCACATCGGCATGGTGGCCGAGGAGCTCGGGCTCCGAGATAAACCCAACGTTCACATAAGCACCGGCGGCGGAGCGTTGATAAGCCTATTGACCGGCGAGCCTCTCCCGGCTCTCGAAGCCCTGAAGCTCTCTGCGAAGAGGTTCTTAGGGTGGAGGTGCTGAGGCTTGGCGATGGTGCGCGTTGGAGTCAACGGATTTGGCACGATAGGCAAGAGGATCGCTGAGGCGATCGCTGCTCAGGACGACATGAAGCTCGTGGGGGTAGCCAAGACCAAGCCGGACTACGAGGCCCTCATCGCCAGGTCCCGCGGCTACGACATCTATGTAGCCGGGAGCAAGCCGGAGGACTTCGAGGAGAGAGGGATCAAGGTCAAAGGGACGCTCGACGACCTGCTGAGATCGGTTGACGTGATCGTCGACGCAACCCCGGGAGGAGTGGGCGAGAAGTACAAGCCGATCTACGCCGAGCGGGGCGTGAGGGCCGTCTTTCAGGGCGGCGAGAAGGCTCGAGTAGCCGAGATATCGTTCAATTCCTTCTGCAACTACGAGGAGGCGCTCGGCAAGAGCAGCATACGAGTCGTTTCGTGCAACACGACGGGCCTCCTCAGATTGCTCTGCACGGTGGCCAGGGCCTTCGGGCTCGAGAAGGCCAGAGCCTTCATAGTTAGGCGCGGCGCAGACCCGAAGGAGCACGCGAGAGGCCCCATCAACAGCATCGTGCTCGACCCTCCTCAGGTCCCGAGTCACCACGGCCTCGACGTGAAGTCGGTGATGCCGAGGATCGACATCGTGACGGCGGCCATAGCCGTGCCGACCACTCTCATGCACACGCATCATGTCACGCTCAAGCTCAAGAGGAGAGTCGAGAAGCGCGACCTCGTGGAGCTCTTCCTCGAGACCCCCAGGATCCTGGTAGTGAGCAGCGAGGCGACGAGCATAATCAGCACAGGACAGCTCGTGGAGTTCTTCAGAGATTACGGCAGGAGGCGCTACGACGTGCCGGAGCTGATCGTGTGGGAGGAGAGCATCTGGGTCGATGGGGACGAAGTCTCTCTGACGCAGAGCGTCCATCAAGAATCGATAGTGGTCCCCGAGAACGTGGACGCGGTAAGAGCCTCGACTCGGCTCGAGGTGAGCGCCGCGGCGTCTATAGAGAAAACCGATAGGGCTCTGGGGCTGAAGCGCGGCTACCTACACGAGATCGCCTGAGGGCTCGCTCGAGAGGCGGATTTTCAAACCTTTCGCTTAAGGAAAATTCTCGGGCTCACGAGGAGGTCTTCTCTTCTGCATCCAGCTTTTTGAGCTCCTGTTCTATCTCCTTCTCTATCTCCTCTACGGGCTTAGGCGGGGGCGTCGTGGCGAGCGTGTAGCCTATCCAGGCCAGTATCCCGAAGACGCCGGCGACCGCCACCGCCGCCGTGAGCTTGAGCACGATCAAGGCATATTCAGTGAACAGCGCGTAGATGTAGAAGAACACGACGAGAACGCTCACCGCGATGAGGGAGAAGCCGATAACGCGATCGCGCGACATCGAGGGACGGCACCTCGGGCCCTCAATTGGGTACAAACAGCTTGATATAAAGCTATACCCCCTGCTCAAGCCTTTGTGGAGTGCGGGACCGCTTGCCCTCGCGACTGCTAGAAGCCTACGCTAAGTGGCGCGAGCTCTACATCGCGGGCTCCTCCCTCGTTGACAAGCGCGTGGAGGCTCTGAGAGGAGACTACGATAAAATCTACGCTGTGGGAGTCGGGGGCTCCGGCTCGGCTGGCGCGTTCCTCTCGGCGTTGGCGAGGTGGGGCGAGGTGGAGGCCCTAATAATATCTCACAGGTCTCTCGGGCTGCCCGGGCCCGTAGACGAGAGAACCCTCGTCCTCGCCCTGAGTTATTCGGGCAGGACGCTCGAGACGCTGCATTCGGTGGAGCGCGCCCTGAGGCTAGGAGCTCGAGTGATCGGAGTAACGTCGGGAGGCCCTCTGCTGGAGCTGCTGGAGAAGAGAGGCCTCCCCGTGGTCAGGCTACCGGGGGGGCTTCTTCCCCGCGCTAGCCTACCCCTCATGCTCTCGGCCAGCCTGAGGGCGTTAGAGGCCGTCGGCGTGAGAGTAAGTCCCGAGCTCAGTGGAGCCGACGAGGCTCTCGCAGATGTGGTATCAGCCGAGGAGGAGTCGAGAGAGCTCGCTGAGGTCATCGGGAGCTCCACGCCGGTGCTACTCAGCTGCGATCCCTACGAGGTCGTGGCGACGAGGCTGCGCGAGGAGCTGGCCGAGAACTCCAAGAGGCTCTCGCTGCTGGAGACTCTCCCAAACGCCGGCCACAACGCCGTGGTAGCTTGGGCCAGAGCGTCTAAGCGGGATTACAAATTCATCGGAATAGTCGGCCACCGCGCCACCGAGTGCGAGGCTCTCGTCGAGAGCTTCGCCGAAGCGGTCGGGTCTGAGCCGGCGCTCTGGAGGCTGAGAGGTAGAAGCCTCCTCGAGGAGATGCTGAGGGGGGCTTGGATAGCGGGTCTGACGAGCATCAAGCTCGCCGAGGCGGCGGGGGTGGATCCAGTCGAGACACCGGAGATCAACGCGTATAGAAGAGCTCTCGATCAGCGAGAGGGTCTTCGAAAGAGGAGGACCGCGTAGCCGGACTTACGCTTGAGCACTTCGACCGACTCGAAGACGCGCGAGCCCAGCTCGATGGCTCTCCTCTCCCCTCGAGCGAAGACAGCCTGCATGAAGCCCTCGTCCTCGAGCACCCCGGGGGCCTCGAGTATCATCCTCTCGACAACTCTCCACCCGGCCGAGAGAGGAGGGTTGGAGTACACGGCCGCGAATCTGAGGCCCCTCAATCCATCGTATACGTCCGACTCCACCACTCTTACGCGTTCCTCAACGTTATTAGCTCTAGCGTTGAGCCTCGCGAGCTCCAGAGCCCTCCGATTGACGTCGCTCATGTAGATCGTCAGACGCGGATTCGCCTTGGCCACGAAGATTCCTATCACGCCTATCCCAGCGCCTAGGTCTAGGACCGCGCCCTCCGGGGGGACAACGAGATGCTCCAGGAGTAGTCTCGTACCCGGATCTATCCTGCTCGAGGAGAAGACCCCGCTAGACGTATAGAGCTTGAGCTGGATCCCGGCGACGCTATCTAGTATCAGCCTCAGCTTACCCCTCGGAGGCCTCGGCGAGTAGTAGTGCTCGATCAAGGGTTTCGGCCCAGCTCTCCCGAGCTCCTCCAGGCGCGAGGGTAGGCTTCGGGCGACATTATCACCCTCTCGGGGCGAGCCACCACGCCCCGCCCCCGCTTGGCCAGAGCCTCGGGGCTCTCCTCGATTCTCCCGAGCGCCACGAGCTCAGCCTTCGGAGTCATCAGAGCGACCATCGACCCCCTCTTCGCGTCTCTGGTGAATGCCATGACTCCGGGGATCGCTAAGTAGGCTCCGTTCGCCACAGCCGCCACGGCGGATTGCCTAAGCACGATCTTAGGGAGGCGACACACGGCCACCTCGACGGGCATAACGATCTTCCTGAGCATCTCCTCCTCGCCCAGGCACCTCCACGCATAGACGGCCTCGCTTATCTCGTGCAGCGTATGCGACGTATCCTCCGAGAAGGGCCCGCTCCTCGTGCGTCTCAGCTCGCGCATGTGGGCCCCCGTCCCCAGCAGCACTCCCATGTCGTGGCACAGCTTCCTAACGTAGGTCCCGGCGTCGCACGAGATCCTCACGAGGACGAGCCTGTCGACCTTCTCCAGGACCTCGAGGCGGCGAACTCTCCTCACTCGCAGGGTCCTCTTGACGTTTGACCTAACGGGAGGCCTCTGATATATAAGACCCGTGAAGTACCGAGCCACTCTCTCTATCTCCTCGACGTCGACTTCTCCGTGCAACTGCGCAACGCACACGTACTCTTTATCCGACCCCATTACGACTCTCATCACTGCCGTGGCTCTGCCGAGAGCTATCGGGAGGACGCCGGTCACCTTGGGGTCTCCCCGCTCGACCCGCTCGCGCGGGGCCGAGCTCGAGGGTCCCCCCGTGGCCGGCCTTGCTCACGCCCAGCATCCTCTTGATCCACGCGACGACTTCGTGGCTGGTGGGCCCCGGGGGCTTATCGACGTTGATCACGCCCAGGTTCAGGAGATCGTTCAGGCTCCTCTCCGTCGGCGAGACCCCGAGCTCGGGATCTAGCTGCTCGTCGATCAGCACCACCCACTCTTTCTTCTCGCCGCAGAAGCCGTGGACCAGGCGATCTATGTTCCTGAGCGCCTCCTCCGCGTCCACTCCTCTCTCACCCGCCGACTTTTATCGGGCGGGCGGAGAATTAATGTGTAGTCGAGGCGCCGAGCTTCAGGATGCGTTTAACGAGGTCCGTCAAGGTCTCCTTAATCTCTTCCTCGCTTGCTAGGGAGGTGTCGAGCTTCACGTGGAAGAACCCCTGATCCGTAACGTCAATCCCATAGAACTTCTTGTACCTCAGAGCTTCGAGGAGCTCTCTCTTCGTGGTCTCGACGACGACCTCGCCGAGGGGTCTACCCTCTCTCGAGGCGATCCTCAAGACTCTCACCTCGAGAGGTGCGTCGAGGAACACGAGCAGATCGGCCACGCCGGCCACGGCCCACGCCGCCAGGTGCCCTTCGATGACCGCTCCGCCGCTCGACGCCTCCCTGATGACCTCCGACTCGATAAGGAAATCAACGCTCGGACTCTCCAGGGCCTCTCTGTTGAGCTCCTCGAGCGTGAGCCCTCTCTCCTCGGCAATTTTCCTGAAGATCTTCCCGGCGCTGACGAGCTTTAGGCCTAGCTCTTTGGATAGATGCGCCGCGTACGTGGTCTTACCGCTGCCGGCGCTCCCGCTCACCGCGATTATAAGGCCTCGCCGCCTCAACGCCCCCATCTCCCGCGACTTCGAGCCCTCGGAGGACTGAGCCCTCCCGCAACCTAGCTCGAGGCCCGCACGGCCTCCTTGATCGCCCTCGACAGGCACGCCGGGCAGAGGACCCCGCCGTACGGCCTCTCCGGCCTCTTCGAGGTCTTAGACAGAGACCTGAGCTCGCTCGGCCTCAGAGCCGGCACCCCCGCGAGCTCTCTACCACAGACACAACATTGGGCTCTCCCGGCTTTCCTCGCTCGGTAACGCACGACGGTTTTTCCGCTCGGGACCCTCACGTGGACCCTAGCCAGGCTGCTCGTCCTGTACGAGGGCCTGGGCAAGGGCGTCACCTGAGCGATTGATCGCGGCGAGAGTTAATTAGCTGGCGCGAGTTCACCTCGGAGAGTGGTTAAGAGCCTTACCCCTCCAAGGGCCGAAGAGGCGGTGCTAGGAGATTGCCCGCGATAATAGAAGTCGGTAGGATATGCGTGAAGACGCTCGGGCGCGAAGCCGGGAGAAAGTGCGTGGTAGTCGACATAATAGATGACGACTTTGTCCTAGTGACGGGCCCCAAGGAATTGAGCGGGGTCAGGAGGCGGAGAGTCAACATAGAGCACCTGGAGCCCACCGACAAGAAGATCGACTTGCCCAGGGGGGCCGGCGACGAGATCGTGAGGGAGACCCTAGAGAGAGCGGGGCTCCTGGACTACATGCGGCAGCGCGTTAAGATCGGACCGAGACCTCAGCTTCTCGGGGGAGCACGGTGACGGTCTCAGCTTTTTAAGCGCGGCAGCATAGGACCGTGCCCGATGGCGAGGAGGTGCGCCGGGTGTCCTCGAGCTCTCAACAATTTAGGCACATAGTCAGAGTGGCCGGCGTGGACTTGGAGGGAAAACTAGACGTAGTCCACGGCTTAGCGAGCATCAAGGGGATCGGCGTGAACTTAGCGGCGGCCCTCGTCAGGAGGCTCGGGATGGACCCGACGAGGAAGATAGGCGAGCTCACCGATGCCGAGCTGGCGACCTTGGAGGACGCGGTGCTCGATCCGTCCAAGTACGGCGTCCCTAGCTGGATGCTCAATAGGAGAAAGGACTACGAGAGCGGAGAAGATCTACACCTCGTCGGTGCTGACCTAATATTCAAGGTGAGACAGGACATAGAGCGAGAGAAGAAGATAAAGAGCTGGCGCGGCATAAGACACGCGCTAGGCCTGAAAGTGAGAGGGCAGAGGACCGCGACCACGGGCAGATTCGGGCCGACCGTTGGCGTGAAGAAGAGCAAGGCCAAGAAGTGAGGGCGCCATGGGAGATCCGAAGAAGCCTAAGAGAAAGTGGGAGAGACCCGGCCACCCGTGGATCAAGGAGAGATTACAGCACGAGCTCGAGCTCATGGGGAGGTACGGCCTCAGGAACAAGCGCGAGCTCTGGGCCGCCGCTAGCCTGGCTAGGAGGCTGAGGCATAGAGCCAGAAGCCTGTTGGCTCTGCCGCTCGAGGTCAGAGCCGTAGAGGAGAGGAGGCTGCTCGACTTGGTCACGCGCAAGCTCGGTCTGCTCCGCGAGGCCTCGAGCCTCGACGACGTGCTCTCTATCACGGCCGAGCACGTGCTCGAGAGGAGGCTCCAGACCGTGGTCTACAAGAAGAGGCTGGCGAGGACCATTCACGAGGCTAGGCAGCTCATAGTACACGGCCACGTGGGCATCGGTGGGAGGAGGGTGAGGAGCCCCGGCCGCCTCGTCTCGCCCGAAGAGGAGGAGCTCGTGGACCTGCTCCCCGACAGCCCCATGAGGCGGGTCCTCGCGGCGCCGAGCGCCTGAGGTAGTGAGGCAGAAGGTGGTCGCGATTGTCGCTACACTCTAGAGAGCTCAAGTGGGGCGTGGCTCACATCTACAGCTCGCTCAACAACACCATAGTCCACATAACCGACCTCAGCGGAGCCGAGACCTTCGCTCGAGTGAGCGGCGGAATGGTGGTCAAGGCCGACAGAGAGAAGCCGTCGCCTTATGCCGCTATGCTTTGCGCGGCGAGAGCGGCCAAAGAGGCAATGGATAAGGGCATCACGGCGATACACATTAGGGTCAGAGCCCCGGGGGGGCACGGCCCCAAGACCCCGGGACCCGGAGCTCAACCAGCCATTAGGGTTCTAGCGAGAGCCGGCTTCGTCATAGGTAGAATAGAGGACGTGACGCCGATACCGCACGACACTACGAGGAGACCCGGCGGAAGACGGGGTAGGAGAGTCTGACGCAGAGGAGCTGAGGCTTCGATGAGCGGAGAAAGCGGAGATGGAGGATGGAGAGTCGAGGTCCTGGAGAGAAGCGAGGATAAACTCAGCCTGCTCTTCGACGGAGTGCCTCTGCATTTGTTGGCGGCGCTGAGGAGAGCAGTGATTGAGGAGGTACCCACCATGGCAGTGAGCGCCGTCATGTTCCTCGAGAACAGCAGCGCGCTCCACGACGAGGTCCTGGCCCACAGGCTGGCTATGATCCCCCTCCGCAGCGAGGAGGCCCTGAGGAAGTACAGGCCCCCGGAAGAGTGTAGAGAGTGCGTCGATTGCGAGAATTGCACGACTAAGCTCTACCTCGACGTGAAGAACGTCGACTTAGACGAGCTGACAGTGTACTCGGGCGACTTGAAGCCCGAGGACCCCGACGTGAGGCCGGTGCACGACCGCGTGCCCATCGTGAAGCTGGCCAGGGGACAGAGCATTGCGTTGGAGGCCGAGGCTAGGCTGGGGCGCGGCAGGGAGCACGCTAAATGGAGCCCTGTCACGGTGGCAGTCGTCGTGGCGGTCCCTCGAGTGACCTTCGACTTTTCCCGAGTAAGCGAGAAAGAGCTCGAAGAGTGCTTGGGCTGCCTCGAGGGCTTGAGCCGCGAGCTGGCCGAGCGCGTTAGGAGAGAGCTCAGAGGCACGATCGAGTTGACCAGGTTCAGGAACACCTCGCTGCTGAGGTACTGCGAGGCGAAGAAGTGCTCGGGAGCTCTCAAGGTAACGTACTCTGGAACCAAGAGGATACTGAAGATCGAGGGCACGGGGGCCCTACCCTGCGACCTGATCGTGCTGCGAGGGATCGAGGAGCTGAAGAGAAAGGTCCTGAGAACTCTGGCCTCGCTGAAGGAGATCGAGAGAGAAGGCGCTGGGGGGTGAGGACCTTGACGATCGAGACGAAGAGCACCAATGCTCTCAAGAGAAGGCTCCTGAGAAGACTCGTCTCGCTCTCTCGAGCTCACAAATCTAGGTTGCTTAGAAGAGTCGCGGAGAAGCTGGGGTCGCCCAGGCGCAGAGCCGTGGCAGTCAACGTGGGCGAGCTGGAGGAGATAGGCCGAGAGGGCGAGGTGCTGGTGGTTCCCGGGAAGGTATTGGGAGGAGGAGAGCTAACGAAGAAGCTGACCGTGGTGGCTTACTCGTACAGCGTGAAAGCGTGGAGGAAGATTAAAGAGGCCGGGGGAACCCCTCTGCTCATCGAGGACGTGGTGAGAGACGAGAGCCTGCTACGCGAGGTGCTCTCGCGACCTAAGAGGTTGGTGTCGTGATGACGGGTAAGGTCGGCGTTAGCTCCGGGATCCTGGTGATCGACGCCGAGAATCAGATATTGGGGAGGCTAGCCAGTAGAGTGGCGAAGCTGCTACTAGAGGGGCGCAAAATCGTAATCGTCAACGCCGAGAAGGCCTTGCTGAGCGGCGAGCCTAGGACGGTCATCGAGGGCTACAAGAAGATCTTCGAGGTGCAGACCTACAGGAACCCGGAGAGGCAGGGGATAAGGAGAGAGAGAAGCCCCGAGAGAATAGTCAAGAGCGCGGTGCGCGGAATGCTGCCAGTGGACAAGCACAAAGGGAGGGCGGCCCTTAAGAACCTCATGGTCTACGCGGGGGTGCCGAGCGAGTTCGCCGAGGCTATTAAAATCAAATTCCCCGAGGCCGACGCCTCGAAGCTTAGGTGCAAGAGCGTCTCTGTCGGAGAGCTCGCGAGGCAGCTGGGCTGGCGAGGGTGAGGTAGAGTGAGCACGAGGATCGTCATAGCAGCCGGGAGGAGGAAGACGGCTCGAGCGAGAGTCGTGATTAAGCCGGGCAGGGGCAGAGTGTGGGTCAACGGGGTCCCGCTAGAGCTCCTGCCCAACGAGCTCGTGAGATTGAAGATAATGGAGCCTCTCCTACTAGCTGGCGAGGCCCTCTGGGGAAGCGTTGATATCCAAGTGAAAGTCGAGGGGGGAGGAGTCATGGGACAAGCCGACGCGGCGCGCATGGCCCTGGCGCGCGGGCTCGTAGAGTACTTCGGGTCCGAGGAGCTCAGGAGGATCTACACGGCTTACGATAGGACGATGTTGGCCGGGGACCCTAGGCAGACCGAGCCCGAGAAGTACATGAGGAGGAGTGCTAGGAGGAGGTGGCAGAAGTCCTACAGGTGAGGAGCTCTTGTTGATCCCCGTCAGGTGCTTCACGTGCGGCAAGCTCCTGGGCCACCTCTGGGAGGAGTTCAGCGAGAGGGTGAAGGCCGGCGAGGAGCCCGAGAGCGTTCTCGATGAGCTGGGCGTAGATAGGTACTGCTGTAGGAGAGTGCTCGTGGCTCACGTGCCCTTAATAGAGCAGGCCATGAAGTTTAGGTCGCTGAGGTGAGACTGCGCCGTGTCGTCGTACATGAGAGAGACCGAGCAGGAGCTCGAGGTTCGAAGAGCACAAATTGAGCTCCTCATCGATATAGAGAAGTACCTAGCAGCGGGAGTCCACATAGGGACGCACATCTGCACTAAGACTATGAAGCAATTCGTCTATAGGATAAGGCCGGACGGCATATATATCCTCGACGTGAGGAAGATCGACGAGAGGCTGAGGATAGCCGCTAACATGCTCTCGACCGCGGAGCCCGGGAAGCTGCTTGTCGTTAGCGTTAGGCAATACGGCTTCACCCCTGTAGAGAAGTTCTCTCACTACACGGGGGCCAAGGCTGTGATTGGTAGATTCATGCCGGGCACGTTGACCAACCCGAGGCTCGAGTGGTACGTGGAGCCCGACGTCGTCCTCGTGACCGACCCTAGAGCAGACGAGCACGCCGTGTTGGAGGCCTCGAACATGGGGATCCCGGTCGTGGCCTTTGTCGACACGGACAATAGGACCGACGACATCGACCTAGTGATACCGGCTAACAACAAGGGCAGAAAGAGCTTGGCCCTCCTCTACTGGCTACTGGCCCGCGAGATCCTGAGAGCGAGGGGGCTCATAGCTAAGCATCAGAGCCTACCGGAGCCGCCCGCGGCCTTCGAGGCCAAGGCATCGAAGGTCGCGGCCTGAGGGCTCCTAGGCGAGCGAGGGCCGGAGCCCGGACGGAGCGTCTATCGCGCTTCCCCGACTTATACATCTCCAGAACCGTAAAGTATTCGGAGGCCTTTGCTCGAGCGTTTGCTTGGTGAGCAAAGTGGAGGACATTAGGAGGCCCGCCGTGGCCGGGTACTTCTACGAGGCCGACGCTTCTCAGCTGAGACGCAGGATCGAGTGGTGCTTCAGGCACAGAATAGGGCCGGGCCTTCTCCCAGAGAGAAGCGGGGAGGGAGAGCGGGAGTCTATAGGTTACGTCGTGCCGCACGCCGGCTACGTATACAGCGGACCCGTCGCTGCCCACGCCTACTATGCCCTCTCTCGAGAGAAGAGGCCCGAGACCATCATCCTGATAGGACCCAATCACACCGGCGCAGGCCCCCCCGTCTCCCTCGCCCCGTGGAGGAAGTGGAGGACTCCCCTGGGGATCATGGAGGTTGACGTAGAGCTCAGAGACTACTTGGTCAAAAGGGGAGGAGTGATCGTGCCAGACTACGAGGCTCATCTCTTCGAGCATAGCCTCGAAGTACAGCTGCCGTTCATTCAATATGTATACGGCGAAGAGGTCAAAATTCTACCGATAGTTGCACTGGAGCAGACCCCCTCGGTGGCCGAGGCCGTGGTCGCGGAGCTCGAGGAGGCGGTGGAGGCGCTAGGCAGGGACGCCGTTATTCTGGCCAGCACCGACTTCAATCACTACGACCCCCACGACGTTACCTTCAGGAAGGACATGAGAGCTATAGAGGCCATGGAGTCGCTCGACGTTGAGGAGTTCTACAGAGTGGTCATGAGAGAGGACGTGAGCGTGTGCGGGCCTCTCGGCGTGATGGTCTTAATGCTCCTCGCTAGGAGGAGAAGAGGAGGGAGGCCCGAGATCCTCGCGCACGCCACTTCGGGAGACACGAGCGGCGACCTGAGCCACACCGTCGGCTACGTGGCGGCCAAGTTCCCGCTCAGAGCCTCGGGCGCCATCTGAGCAGACGGAGAAGATCGAATTGAGACGTTCTCTGGTGTTCGTGGAGAAGCGCGCTCCGCTGCTGATATCGCATAGGGTCCCCGGCAGAGATCCCCCCGCTCTGGCCTATCCTACGCTAGACGTGATCTCCTTGAGGGTCGAAGCAAGAGCCGGGAGCAGAGCCTCGTCGGTAATCGCGCGAGGACCCGCCGAAGTTCGCCGAGAGGTCGAGCTAGTCTTCGACTCGCTGGCGAGAGAGGTCCTACCGACCCCCGTCGAGATAGAGTTGAAGGTCTCTGGTGCTCGACGTCTCGGAGCAATGACGACCACGGCCCTCGCGGCTCACTCTATCATCATAGCGCTCGAGAGATTCTTCGAGGTGGGCTTCACCCGCGAGGAGAGGACGTCGATTCTGGCAGCGCTGCTAGTCGAGCGCGGCTCGACGCACACCGAGGCTCTCGCTCTCGCTAACGCGATCGAGCTAGATAAACCTGTAATCTATAGCGCGGCGGAGGGGCTGCTCGAGCTCGAGGGAGAGCCGGTAGCCCTCGGGGGGATGCGTCGAGTAAAGCTAGAGCGCCTTAAGGGTTACCCGACTTACTTGCTAGACTACGCCGCTAAGCTGTCGGCTCGAGTCGTAGCTGCGCTGGCCAGGCTTCTGCCGAAGCTCGCGTCGGGGGAGGAGCTCAGCGATGAGGATATTACTATGTTGAGGTCAAGCAACTCTCTGTGGCACGTATTGCATGGGGCGCGGGTGCCGATGGTCAACCGCGAGAGGGTCAAATTGACTATTCCCTCTCTCCCCGGCGAGGCGGTGGAGGTGGAGATACGTCGTGTCGATGGAGAGACTCGCAGTGAAGCTGGGCGGTAGCCTCATCACCGACAAGGGCAAACCGATGAGAGTGAGAGCGCGCGTCGTGCGCAGATTATCGCGCGAACTCGAGACTTCCTGGAGAAGGGGCTCGAGGCTCGTCGTGGTGCACGGCGGGGGATCTTTCGGCCACTATGCGGTCGAGCACGAGATCAAAGAGAAGGGCAAGCTCGACGTCGACTCTGTGCCAAAGATCTCGGGCCTGATGAGAAGACTCAACGCGATCGTCGCAGAGAGCATGGAAGAGCTCGGCCTCCCAATTCTGGTGTTTCACCCCAGCTCCTCGTGTTACTTTGATTGTGAGAGAGGAGCTCTCGAATGTAATTACGAGGCCGTCGTGAGGGCTTTCGAGAGAGGTCACGTGCCTCTCCTCCACGGCGACGCCGTCTACCCCGTCGGCGACTGCGCTCCAATGATCTTATCGGGCGACGAACTAACCATGCACCTCGCGTTGCTCACGCGCTCTGAGCTCGTGGTATTCGCGATGGACGTGCCGGGAATCCTCGTGCCGAGTAGAGGGAGGCGCGAGAGGGTCTTGAGAACAATACAGCCGGAGGAGCTCAGGAGACTAGCCAAGAGCTTGGGGCGGAGAATAGGCGGAGTCTACGACGTGACAGGAGGGATAGCGGCGAAGCTCGAGGTTGTGGCCAAGTACATCGAGAGGGGTTACTCCGGGCGAGTCTTATTCACAACGGGCCTCAAGCCCGGCAATCTCGAGAGAGCCCTCACGGGAGAGCCCGTGATCGGGACGCTACTCGAGGCGAGGAGGACGTGAGGAGAGAGCTGGAGGAGACAGTCTCGAGGAAGCTGGAGCACATGCTCTTAGCTCTCAGCGAGGACGTAGAGGAGGGCGAGACCTTACTCGACGAGGTCGTCTTCGTCCATAATCCTTTGCCCGAGATTGACCTGAGAGGCGTCGACCTGAGGATCGAGTTTCTCGGGAGAGAGCTCGACGCGCCGATAGTGGTCGAGGGAGTGACCGGGGGCCACCCTCTCTCAGTCGAGGTTAACAGGAGGCTAGCTAGGCTCGCTCGTAGGCACAAATTGGCCGTCGAGATGGGGAGCCAGCGGGCCCTCATGGAGGCTGGCGAAAACGAGGAGATACTGCGCTCCTATCGTGTCCTCCGCGAGGAGGCTGGAGAAGCTCCCGTAATAGGCAACATCGGGGTTCAGCAGCTACCCGACGAGGATCCCGCCGACGCGGCTAATCGCCTAGTCGAGGCGGTCGACGCGGACGCCCTGGCGGTGCACCTCAATCCGGCTCAAGAGGTCTTTCAGCCCGAAGGAGACGCCCTATACTCCGGTGCGCTCGAGAAAGTGAGGAGGCTCGCGAGGTCCCTCAAGGTCCCGCTCATAGTTAAGGAGACGGGGTGCGGCGTCTCGTTCGAAGCCGCCAGAATGCTGAGAGACGCCGGAGTGAGCTATATAGATGTGGCGGGTCGCGGCGGTACGAGTTGGATCAAAATCGAGATGCTCAGATGCAAGAGAAGAGGCGACGAGGTATTGGCCGGGGCAGCCAAGTCGTTCCTCTCGTGGGGGATCCCCACGGCTGCCAGCATAGTCGAGGTAAAAGCCGCTCACCCCCAGGCCTTCGTGATCGGGAGCGGCGGTATTAGGAGCGGCCTCCACGCGGCCGCCGCGATGAGGCTCGGCGCGGGCGCCGTCGGCATGGCTCTCCCGCTCTTCAGGCTGGCTCTCCGCTCCGAGGAGAGCCTCGACGCTTACGTAGAGAGGTTCAAGGCCGAGCTGAGGAGAGCCCTCTTCTTGACAGGCTCGCGGAATTTCGAAGAACTCCGAAGAGCACCCATAGTGTTGGGGCCCAGGCTCTTATCTTGGTTCCAGCAGAGGATCCCCGGATGGCAGGCTCTACTGCGCTTGCCGATTACGTGAGGAGCGATGGCACGGCAACCTCAGAGAAATAGGCTCGGAGGATCGAGAACGTGGTAGGAGGTAGATTGAGCGAAGATCGCGAGCTCCTCGCGGAGCTAATCAGGCGCGTGAGCTCCGATGTAAACTCGCTTATAGCGAGGACGGTGACGGGAGAGCCGCGCGAGCTCTACGACGCGGCGACCCACTTGATCAAAGTCGGCGGCAAGAGGCTCAGGCCGGTCCTCCTAGTTGCATCGGGCTTAGCGAGCGGGGCCGACTACGAGGTCCTCCTGCCCTTCGCCGCGGCTGTCGAGCTGGTCCACACGTTCACGCTCGTACACGACGACGTGATGGACAACGACGACCTCAGGAGGGGCGTGCCGACGGTCCATAGGTTGTGGGGTGTCCCAATGGCCATAACAGCCGGAGACGCTCTCTTCGCGAAAGCGTTCGAGGTAGCGTCGTCAAGTGCCCTGATGAGTGCGAGCGTCGATCCTCGGAGAACTCTCTCCGCCCTCTTCGAGCTGGCCAGAGCCGCTCGGGTCGTTGCCGAGGGCCAGGCTCTCGACATGTACTTCGAGAGCAGCCCAAGCGTGTCTGAGCACGAGTACTTCGAGATGGTCCGCAAGAAGACAGGAGCCCTCATCGAGGCCTCGGCCAGGATGGGGGCTCTGCTCGCCGGAGCGCCCGACGAGCACGTCGACGCCCTAGGGCGCTACGCGCTCAACGTTGGGGTGGCCTTCCAGGTGAAGGACGATCTGCTCGGCATGTACGGGACCGAGGAGGAAATCGGTAAGCCTGTGTTCAGCGACTTGAGAGAGGGCAAGAAGACTTTGCTCGTCATCAGAGCGCTCGCGCGGGGAAGCAACGAGCTGCGCGACAAGCTCCTAGGCGTGTTGGGGAAGAGAGACGCTCCCAGGAGCGCGTATGAGGAAGTCGCGGAGCTCTTGAGAGCTGAGGGCATAGCCGAGGAGGTGGAAGAGGAGGCGAGGCGTCGGGCGCTCGAGGCCCTGGAGCATCTCGAGAGATTAAGGGACGCTCCCAGGCCCGAGTACATCGACGCGCTCAGAGCTCTCGCTCTATACGTGGTAGAGAGGTCGAAGTAGCACGAGGAAGCCGGACCGATCGGAGCCGGGGCGAGAGCATTTGGAAATGAGCGAGGAGCTCTATCAGCTGGCCCTAAAGCACGCACTCTTCAACGCCTACAAGCACGGCGGAAAGGCCTCGGCGAAGGTGATAATCTCCAAGATATTGGCTGAGAGGCCCGACCTGCGGGCTAGAGTGCAGGAGGTAGCTAGAGCGGCGGAGGAGGCGACGCGAGAGGTCAACTCCATGAGCCCGGAGGAGCAGAAGAAGCTGTTGGAAGAGAAGCACCCGGAGCTCCTAGGAGCTGAGGTGGAGAGAGCGGCGGAGGACCGAGGCCGAGCTCTGGCTCCTCTCCCAAACGCTAAGCACGGGGCCGTCGTCACGAGGTTCGCCCCGAACCCGGACTTCGTCATTCACATAGGCAATAGCAGGGTGGCTATCCTGAGCCACGAGTACGCGAGGATGTATCGCGGTAAGATGATCTTGAGGTTCGAGGATACGGACCCCAGGACCAAGACGCCTCTGCTCGACGCGTATTCCAAAATACGCGAGGACCTCAAGTGGTTAGGCGTCTATTGGGACGAAGAGTACATTCAGAGCCTGAGAATGGAGCGGTACTATCGCGTAGCCGAGAAGCTAATCGAGGTCGGCGGAGCATACGTCGACACGATGAGCAAGGAGGAATTCTCCTCTCACCTGGAGGCCAGGAAGCCGTATCCGCCGCGCGAGCGCTCTCCCGAGGAGAACCTCGAGCTCTTCGATAAGATGTTGGAAGGAGGCTTCGAAGAAGGACGGGCCGTGGTGAGGGTGAAGACGTCGTGGGAGCTCGAGGACCCCAGCGCCGTGGACTGGGTCGCCCTCAGGGTGATAGACACGGAGAGGCACCCGCATCCTCTGACCGGCTCGAAATACGTGGTCTGGCCCACCTACAATTTCGCGGCCGCGGTCGACGATCACCTGATGGGCGTGACTCACATAATTCGCGGGAGAGAGCACGAGTCGAACACGATGAAGCAGAGGTTCCTCTACGCCCACATGGGCTGGAGCTATCCTAACACGATACACGTCGGTAGACTCAAGCTCGAGGGCTTCATAATGAGTAAGTCTATCATTAGGCGAGCACTGAGCGAGGGCGGAAGAGGCTTGGAAAGCTACGATGATCCGAGACTCGGCACGCTGGCGGCGCTCAGGAGGCGAGGCATCTCGCCTACGGCTATCAGGAATATCATGTTGACCGTTGGGATCAAGGGGACGGACTCTCAACTCAGCTACGCGAACTTGGCCTCTGAGAACAGAAAATTGCTGGACCCTCTGGCGCCCCGCGTGATGTTCGCCCGCGACCCCGTCGCTCTGAAAGCGGAGGGTTTGGGGGGCTGCATCTCCGCCGAGATCCCCTTCCATCCTGATCGCTCAGAGCTGGGCTCGAGGACTTATGAGGTCTGCGACGGCGACGTCCTCGCGATATCCTCAGACGATTACGGCGAGCTTCGCGGGAGGAGAGTGAGGCTCATGGGCTTGGGCAACTTCGAAGTAAGAGAGGGCGCGCTCGTGAACGTGGGCGGAGGACTCGAGGAGGCCAGGCGAGAGAGGATACCAATAATCCAATGGGTTAAGCGAGAGAGGTCGCTGAGCGCGGAGCTCTTAAAGCCGGAGGGCGAGGAGCTGAGAGTCTTCGAGGGGCTCGTCGAGGACTCTGTGGCGAGCTCCGAGCAGGTAGAGCGCGTCGGCGTAGTCCAACTCGTGAGAGTAGGCTTCGCGAGGATTGAAGAGAAGACCCCTCGAGTCAGGATGATATACGCTCACGATTGAGCTCCGAGCTCGTTGAGATCGAAGAATATCCTGGCCTCTCTCTCGTAACTCTCCCTGGAGTCTGAGGCGTGCACGAGGTTCTCCTGGATGTCGATGGCTAGGTCGCCGCGTATCGTGCCGGGCTGAGCTCTTCTCGCATCGGTGGACCCTATCATGGCCCTAACCACCTCGACGGCCGAGCTCCCCTCGAGTATTAGAGCGACCACTGGCCCGCTAGTCACGAACTGAACGAGTGACTCATAGAAGGCCTTGCCGCGGTGAGGACTGTATAGCTCCTCGGCTTGCTCACGCGTCATCTTCAGCATCTTCATCGCGACTATCTTGAGCCCCTTTCGTTCGAACCTGCTAAGAATCTCCCCAATGAGACCTCGCCTAACTCCGTCCGGTTTTATCAACACGAAGGTCCTCTCCACGGAGCTCAACGCTGAGCCCCCCTGGAAGCTCTGGCCCAGGCCGTTCGTTTAGGATCGCGGCCGAGCACGACGGCGCTCTTGTAACACTTGCCCCTGCAGTACCAATCGATGCTACCGTCGTTTTTGACGTACATCAAGCCCCGCCCGGGCGGAATATCGGCTCCGCAGAAGCTGCACTTCTTTAGGCGCGTCACGATGCACCATCTCTCGCTACAGCCGTGAGGACGCGGCGCTAATAACAGTTCCGCGCGCCGGAGTAGCGGGCCGCTCGCTAAGTCTTAAATCCGTGCTAGCTCTCAGGAGCAGACGGTGGACCTGTGGCATGAGCGGGGAGAGCGGCAGGGACATCACGGAGGAGCTAGGCTTTCCAGCCGAGGTAATCCAGATCATTGGTAGAACCGGCGTGAGCGGCGAAGTCACTCAAGTTCGAGTGAGAGTTCTAGAGGGTCGGGATAAAGGGAGGATCCTAACGAGGAACGTGAGGGGCCCGGTCAGGCTGGGCGACATATTGATCTTGCGTGAGACCGAGAGAGAAGCTAGAAAGCTCACCGGTAGGAGATGAGATATAAGGTCCGAGAGACGCGACACCACTCGTCGGCTAGTCGTCGAGTCGAGCTCCTTCTGAGCTGCCACCGAGTCAGCGCGTCCTCAGCGAGCTGACGGCGCTCACGATCTCGTTGAGGAGGCCCTGGCCCTCTCCTGGCTCTATCACGGCCACGGATGCGGCCTGCACTTCTATGCCGACGGCCTCGCCTAGCCTCTTCTTGCTCGGCACGTAGACGTACGGCACTTTCTTCTCGTCGCAGAGGAGAGGCAGATGGGCCACGACCTCGGGCGGATCCACGTCCTCGGCTATGACGACGAGCTTGGCCAGGCCCCGCTCGATGGCCTTCGTCGTCTCGTTCGTGCCCTTCTTCACTTTACCAGTCTCGCGAGCTATTTGAACGAGCTTATAGGCCTTCTCGGCCAACTCGGGCGGGACGTTGAACTTAACGTAGAAGGCCTTCCCCGCGGCTTTGCTCAATCATCATCACCCCTCGGGTTCTTCATCGACCTCTCTATATCATTTTAGGGGGGGATTAATAGATTGTGTGTCGTAGATCGATGAGCCGAGGTGAAGAGGCGGTGAGCGAGAAGAGTAGGAGGCTCAGGCAGCCTATAGTGACCGTGCTGGGCCACGTGGACCACGGCAAGTGCCTCCATCCAGATGAGCGAGTGCGAGTCCTCGAGAAAGGGGGGGCGGAGCTCGTCGAGATATCCGAGCTATTCGAGTCCGGGAGGGGAACGATTGAGCGCGTGGGGGCGCACGAGAGGAGGCGCGTCGACGTAGTGGTGCTGTCGCTGGATCCAGAGGAGTCGAGGCTGCGAGCGGCGAGGGCCTCTCACGCTTGGCGCGTAAACTACGAGGGGGAGATCTACGAAGTCGTCACCGAGAGGGGCAAGAGGCTCAGGAGCTCGTCTACCCACCCCTTCGCCACGACGCGCGGGTGGGTCCCAGCTCGCGAGCTCCGTGCCGGGGACAGCATAGTAGTCGTCGAGGGGCTCTCTCCCTCTCTCGAGCGCGTAGAGCGCGTGACCGCCGAGCGCTACGAGGGCCCTCTGTACGACCTCAGCGTTCCGGGCTTCCAGAACTTCGTCGCCGAGGAGATCGTGGCTCACAACACGACGCTCCTCGATAAGATAAGAGGCACGACCGTGGCGAGGCGAGAGCCAGGCGAGATGACGCAACACATTGGAGCGAGCCTCGTTCCGGCGCACGTCATCGAGGAGATAGCGCGTCCTCTCAAGGCTCTAATACCTTTCAAGCTGACCATACCGGGCCTGCTCTTCATAGACACGCCGGGCCACGAACTCTTCGCGAGCTTAAGGAGGCGCGGAGGCTCGGTCGCGGATTTCGCCGTGTTGGTGATCGACGTAAACGAGGGGGTCAAGGAGCAGACTGACGAGAGCATCGAGCTGCTGAGGCAGAGGAAGGTCCCCTTCCTCGTGGCCGCGAATAAGATAGACAGGGTGCCGGGCTGGAGGCCCCAGCCCGATGAGCCCTTCATCTTGAGCGCCAAGAAGCAGTCGAAGGAGGCTCTGAGAGCCCTCGACGATAGGATATATAGATTGATCGGTCAACTGGCAGAGCGCGGCTTTTTATCCGATAGATTCGATAGAATCCGAGACTTCACCAAGACCGTAGCCATAGTCCCTGTCTCGGCCAAGACCGGCGAAGGCGTAGCCGAGCTTCTCGCCGTGTTGGCCGGACTGACGCAGCAGTACCTCAAAGACAAGCTCGTCTACGCCGAGGGGTTGGGGCGGGGCGTGCTCCTAGAGCTCAAGGAGGAGCCGGGGCTGGGCCTCACGGCCGACGCCATATTATACGATGGCGCGCTCAGACGGGGCGACACCATAGTGTTCGGGTCCTCGACCGGAGCTGTTGTGACCAGAGTGAGGGCCCTTTTAATGCCGAAGCCTCTGCAGGAGATACGGAGCCCGGAGGATCGCTTCGTCTCCGTCGAAGAGGTTCACGCGGCCTGCGGCGTCAAGATCGTTGCCCCTCGCCTGGAGGAGGCGGTGCCCGGCGGCACGTTCTACTCGGTCGCCAATGAGGCGGAGATCGAGGAGTATAAGAGGAGAGTCATTGAGGAGATAGAGAGCGTTAGGATCAAGACGGACAAATCGGGCCTCGTAGTAAAGGCCGACACACTCGGCACGCTCGAAGCTCTCGTTGAGGCTCTCAGAAAGCGCGATATCCCCGTGAGGCTAGCCGACGTAGGGCACATCGTGAGACGCGACGTGATCGAGGCTGCGGTCTCGCTTCGAGAGTCGAGGTCTCTCGGCGTGATATTGGGATTCAACGTGAAGTTAACTAAGGAGGCCGAGCTTGAGGCAGCGAGAGAGGGCGTCAAGGTGATACTCGGCAACATAACGTACAGAATCATCGAGGAATACGAGGAGTGGAAGAGGAGGCTCGAGCTCGAGGAGGTCATGAGAGAGCTGGAGACAATCGTTAGACCAGCGAAGATTAGGATAATACCGGGCTGCGTCTTCAGGAGGAGCGAGCCGGCCATAGTGGGGGTCGAGGTGTTGGGGGGAGTGCTGAGGCCAGGGGCCCCGCTCATGAGGAGCGACGGCAGGAGGCTCGGCGTAGTTATGCAACTGCAAGACAAAGGCCGCGCCGTCGAGCAGGCTAGAGCTGGAGCCCAGATCGCGATTTCTATACGCGGCAACGTTATGGTGGGGAGACACGTCGAGGAGGGCGACGTGCTCTACACGGACGTGCCGGACGCTCACGCGAGGGCTCTGCTCACGAAGTTCAGGCAAATGATAAGCGACGATGAGGTCTACGTCCTCAAAGAGATAGCCGAGATAAAGCGTAGAACGGATCCTCTCTACGCTCTGGTCTAAATTCTCGGCCGGTTCGGCGCGCGGAGAGACCCCGCCGCTAAATCATTTTAATCCAGCGAACCTACTTTCCGGCGACTCGAGAAAGCGAGGAGGATTCGACGCCGAGGGGCCCAGCATGCCTGAGTTCAAGCTCGTTGTGTCGATACCGAGGAGCAAAGCGGAGAGAGCAGAGGTCAGGCTGATGGCCGACGACTCGTTGAAGCTCGACAAGAGCCACAGAGAGAAGAGAGCTCTCCCCCGAGCGTTGATAAGCCCTAGCTTGGCCGAGAGGATCGGGCTCAGCCAGGGCGACGTGGCCCTCATTAAGATTCCGAGCGCCGAAGGGAAAACAGCGAAGCACCACGTCCAGGTGTATCTCAGCGACTCTCTCGAGGAGGACCTCGTCAAGCTGCCGGCGGCTCTGCTGATCGAGGCGACGGGCGGCGAAGAGGCTAGAGGGGAAATAGAGCCGTCCCGCGCTTTCCAGCTCCAACTCGACGACTCTAAGAGCAGGAGGCTCCTGGGTCTCAAGATAGGGGACGAGATCGACGCCTCGCTCGTAGGGCTCAGAGGAAAGCTCGTCATAACTGGGGGCTCGGATAGCAGCGGGTTCCCCATGAGGCCGGACGTGCCGGGCGGAGCGAAGAAGAGGGTACTGATCTCTCAGCCTCCCGGCTTCAGGCCCAAGAAGAGGGGGCTCAGAGAGCGCAGAATCGTGAGGGGCAACACTATAGTCGACGACTTGGTCCAGGTCAACGCGAAGCTCGTGCTAGATTGAGGGGCGATGCCGCGGAGGTAGGAGATCGAATGGGTGAGGAGTGGAGGCAGCCGGAGGTCAACATAGGGACTGCCGGTCACGTGGACCACGGCAAGACCACACTCGTGGCAGCGCTGACGGGGGTCTGGACGTCTAGGCATAGCGAGGAGCTCAAGCGAGGCATGACGATAAAGCTCGGCTACGCGGATGGGGCCATATACAGGTGCTCGGGCTGCGAGCCCCCCCAAGCTTACTCGCCCTTCCCCACCTGCGCTGAGTGCCCCGAGGGCTCTGAGCCTCTGCTCGAGAGGAGGGTGTCGTATGTAGACGCCCCTGGCCACGAAGTGTTAATGGCCACGATGCTCTCCGGCGCGGCTCTCATGGACGGGGCGCTGCTCGTGGTGGCTGCGAACGAGAAGTGCCCTCAGCCTCAAACTCTGGAGCACTTCGTGGCGCTCCAGATAATTGGGACGAAGAGGCTCATCATAGTTCAGAACAAGGTCGATATTGTGAGCCCGGAGCGGGCCAAGGAGAGTTATGCTGAGATAAAGAAGCTCGTCGAGGGCACGTGGGCCGAGGACGCTCCGATAATACCCGTGAGCGCGTTGAAGAGAGCTAACGTGGACGCCCTCCTGATGGCCATACAGGAGTACATACCAACTCCCGAGAGAGATCCATCGAAGCCCCCCCTCATGTACGTGGCCAGGAGTTTTGATGTCAATAAGCCCGGTACGCCCGCGGATAAGCTCGTGGGAGGAGTGGTGGGCGGCAGCGTGATGCAGGGGGAGCTGAGGGTGGGGCAAGAGGTGGTTCTGACTCCGGGGACTAAGGTGGTAAAGCCGAGCGGTCGCGAGACCTACGAGCCCCTCCGCACGAAGATAACATCCATGAGGTTCGGAGACGTGGAGGTAGAGAGGGCTAGGCCGGGAGGCTTGGTGGCGATTGGGACCGAGCTAGACCCCTCTCTCGCGAAAGCGGACGGGCTCGTGGGGAACGTCTTGACGCTCTCTGGCAAAGAGCCCGAGAGTCTCACGGAGATCGAGGTCGAGTACCACCTCCTCGAGAGAGTCGTGGGTCTACGCGAATTCAAGCGCGTCGAGCCCGTGAGACCTAAGGAGCTCCTCATGTTGACTATAGGGACGGCGATAACGTTGGGCACTGTGACGAGCGTGAGCGGGGACTCTATGGAGGTGTCGCTGAGGAGGCCCGTGGCCCACATCGAGGGGTCCAGAGTAGCTCTGGGCAGACAGGTATTGGGGAGATGGAGGCTCATAGGTTGGGGCATCCTGAGGTAGCGAGAGGCGTTCTGCTCCTGCTGGACAGCAACGCCCTCTTGATGAGGGCCGAGGGCTTACCGGTCGAGGAGGCTCTCTCCGAGCTGCTCGACGTGAAGCCGCGAGTCCTGTGCCCGAGAGCCGTGATCGAGGAGCTAGTCTCTCTGAGAGCCAGAGGCGGCGAACTGGGCAGGAGAGCGGAGAGGGCTCTCGAGATCGCCGCGAGGATCTGCAGCGATACCCCCGCCGCGGAGAAGGCCGAGAAGGCCGACGAAGCTCTGCTCGAGCTAGCTCTCGAGCTCAGAGAGAGCGGAGCGATAGTCGTGGTGGCCACGAGCGATAGGGAGCTCCGAGGAAGACTTAGGCGAGCCGGTGTGCCTACTCTATTCTATCGAGAGTCGCAGAGGAGATTCGAGCTAGAGAGAGAGCCGCTGATATGAGGCCGGAGACTGTCTCTCGATAATTTAAGGGAAATTAAGAGCCGCGCGGAGCATGAAGGAGCGGCGTCGAGCTATGTATTATGTCGTTAAGCTAAGGGACGTGGTGAGAATACCTCCCCACAGGCTGCTCGATCCGCTGGAGCAAGTGGCCCTCGAGACCCTAAATCAAAAATACATAGGGCTCGTCGACCGCGAGCTCGGCGTGGTGATCGGCGTCTACGACGTCCAGGTGGAACCTATGGGCAGGATCCTCCCGGGAGACGGCGGCAGCTACCACGCCGTCGAGGCCATGCTTCTGTGCTATAAGCCGGTCCTCCACGAGGTCGTGGAGGGCCCCGTAGTCGACGTCAAGGACTTCGGGATCTTCGTTAGGTTGGGACCCGTCGACGGCTTCGTGCACAAGTCTCAAATATCCGACGAGTACGTCGAGTACGATCCCTCGCGCCCGGGCTTCATAATTAAGAAGCTCAATGAGACCATCGAGGTGGGAGACACCGTGAGGGCCAGAGTCGTTGGCGTGAGCGCTAGCAGCGAGCGCGAGGGGCTGAGAGTGCAACTCACCATGAGGCAGCCATACTTAGGGAAGAGAAGGTGACGAGTCCTGTCCAAGAGAGCGACGAGCATGAAAGCTTGCACTAGGTGCAAGCTGTTGGTGGAGCCGGAGGTGGAGGTCTGCCCCAACTGCGGCGGCAAGACCTTCACGACGGAGTGGGAGGGCGTAGTCATTGTTTTGGACGCCGAGAGGTCCGAGGTAGCGAGGATCCTCGACGTGAAGAAGCCCGGGAGATATGCGCTGAAGATCAGGTGACTAAACGAGTGGTCCTGCTGGCTCTGCCCGAGAGCCTCAGGAGAGAGCTCAAGAGACCTCTCGGTCCTCTCGTCGAGGGAGGAGCGAGAGAGGTCCTCGCCGAGGAGTCCCCGGCTCTCGTGGCGGTGGGGGATGTTACTGCGAGAGAGTGCTCCCTGGTCGCGCTGGAGAGGCTGATCCTCGCGGTGATCGATGGCAGAGTGGAGCGCTCGGCGGCCCCCCCGGAGCTCGGCTCGGCGATATCGAAGCTCGAGGTCGTCTCCGAGGTCGCCAATCCCCCCGGCCATCTCAATGTCGTCGAGCTGGAGTTCGTCCTCGAGCGCGCGCTAGGTCGAGGAGCAAGGAGAGGGGCTTTACTCGTGGTGGAAGGCGAGGAGGACCTCGCGCCCCTCGCGATCTTGTGCTCGCGCTCGACTCGACTCCTCGGCGGAGCCTTGCTGATGTACGGGCAGCCAGGCGAGGGGGCGGTGGTCTTACCGACGAGTGCGACGTGGAGGGCCGCGGCCTGCGATCTCTTGTCGCTCATGGAGGTCGCAGCAGCCTCTAGGTCTGTGGAGTCGGCTTGAGGGTCCTAATAGCGGGAGTGGGAAACGAGCTCAGGAGAGACGATGGGCTCGGATCCGCTGTGGTTAGGGCTCCGGCGGAGAGAAGGCTCCCGGACGACGTCGAGGTGCTGGACGCGGACACGAATCTCTACGACGTCTTCCTCAAGATCCTCGGAGGATCCTACGGCGCGGTGATCTTCGTGGACGCGGTGACGCCGGCGAGGAGTCCGGCACGCTAATGGTCATCGAGCTCGAGGGGAAGAATCTCCTCTGGAGCAAACGCGTCGACTCCCACGGGCTCACGATACGCGACATTCTTGGAGCTGGCCTCCTCCTCGGGCCCGAGGCTTCTCAGCGAGAGGATAAAGGCTCCGAGGGTCTGATCTGAGCTGTCCGTTGCCCAATGGAGAGCAATATGTATAGACGACGGGAAGGCCGGGGCCCGCTCCTTCACTCTTGTCCCCCAAGTGATCCAGGACGCCGCGCGTCTCCATAGATCGCACAGGACCCAACGGCCACGACGACATGCGGCCTTCTCAGAGAGCTCGTCGAGTCAACAGCTCGTCGTGTGGTCTTGCTGCCTTCCTCGCCGACTATGCACCAGAAGCCCTCTCCCGCCCTCTCCTCGTCATGGGCCGCTCCCTCGACCAAGAGAACGAAGAGACAACACTTTCCGGCGGCGCCCTCTTTAGCACCTCCAAAGGCTCTGCGGTCCCGCTTGAGCATCGCGTCGGGTAAAAGATAAGAGCTCGCGCTAGATACTGCGTCGAGCGCTCCAGCGAGGACCTCGTAGTGGGCGACATCGTGGAGCTGGTCAATGAAACTTTGCAGCACAGGTTCTGGAGTCTTAACAGATTTTGGAGCCTTAACATATTAATAGATCATCCTCACAACGTTTTTGTCCTATGTTAATTAAAGAGCCCTAGAGCCCTCGCGCACGTGGTAACTCTCAATATAAAAGCTTTATGCACTCCTCCTCCCCTAGACACACTCTCGCGGGGCGTGAAGCTTGCACGAGTGGAGCCTAGCCGAGGCCGTCGTCGAGGCGGTGGCGAGCTTCGCGAGGGAGCATGGCTCCAAGCGCGTCAAGCTCGTGAGGATCTCCCTCGGGGAGCTCCAAGCGGTAGATGTGGGCATATTCAAGGAGGCCCTCAGTCTCCTCGGGGAGTCCGTTGAGCCTAGGATAGAGGGCTTCCAGCTCGAGCGCGAGAAGGCTGTGCTGCTCTGCAGGGGGTGCTACGAGACTCTGCTCCTCGAGGAGCTGAGCCTCTCGGATGAGGAGCGCGAGGCGGTTCACTTCGTCCCCGAGCTTTTGCACGCATACGCTAAGTGCCCGCGCTGCGGCTCGAGCGACCTCGACGTGATTAGGGGGAGAGGAGTCTCGATAAAGAGCATCGAGGCTGAGTAGACCTTGGACCCCAGACCCGCCGCGATCAGGAGAAGGCTCGAGGGCCTGAGGACATTGGTCGTGGCGAGCAGCAAGGGGGGAGTAGGCAAGACCACGATCTCCGTGGCCATGGCGATGAGCCTGAGAGACCTCGGCTGGAGAGCTGGCCTGCTTGACCTCGATTTGACTAACCCGTCGTGTCACCACCTCCTCGGCTCGAGGCTCAGCGGACCTCTAGAAGACAAAGGGCTCGTCCCTCCCGTGGAGCGCGGGATCAGGTTCCTCAGCATTGCTCAACTCTCGGGCGATAAGCCCCTCGCCCTCAGGGGCCACGAAGTCGACGAGGCAGTCAAGGAGATCTTGGCGGTGACGCGCTGGCCGGGCGTGGAGGTCCTCGTGATTGACACGCCGCCTGGGCTCGGCGACGAGATCTTGGACGTGGTTTCGCTCGTGCCGAGAGGAGAGCTCGTGTTGGTCGCCACGAACTCCCTCCTGGCCACGACATCGCTGAGGAGAGCAGCGGAGGCGCTCGCCGGGGCGAGCAAGATAGCCGGCGTCGTCGAGAACATGAGGAGGGGGGGCTCGACCTCGAGGGTCGAGGAAGAGGCGGCTAGATTGGGCCTCAGATACTTAGGTAGCGTGCCGTACGTAGAAGGACTCGACGAACTCGTCGAGAGAGACGCTACGGCCTTAGAGCGCTTGATCGCCCCCCACGTCGCGGCGGTCCTGGGGAAGCTGGGTTTCGAGAGGCGCGGCGGGTGAGGATGAGTGTGCCTGGGCTATCCGGGCAAGATCGTCGAGATACGCGGAGAATTCGCTAAGGTCGACTTCGGGGGCGGCGTGGTTAAGGACAACGTACTCATCTCGCTCGTCGACGCCAAGGTGGGGGACTACGTGATAGTTCACGCCGGCTACGCCATACAGGTCCTAGACGAGGAGGAGGCGGAGAGAACGCTCGAGCTGTGGAGGGAGCTGTTCGAGCTCGAGGGGCTACGATATGAGCGAGCTCAAGAAGGTGCTCGAGAGGTATAGAGACCCGAGGCTGGCCAGGAGGATCGCCGAGAAGATCCGGGAGCTGGCCTCGAAGATCGGCGAGAAGATCCTGATAATGCACGTCTGCGGGACGCACGAGTGGACCATAACCCACTATGGGATAAGGCACGTTCTGCCCGAGAACGTCGAGGTGAGAGCCGGACCCGGCTGCCCCGTCTGCGTCCTCCCCGCCGCCGACATAGACTCCATGATAAGGCTGGGGCTCGAGGAGAGGATCTCGATTCTAACCTTCGGCGACGTATCTAGAGCTAGAGGAGGGAGGGGGCTGTCCCTTGAGGACGCGAGAGGACTGGGCTTGGACCTGCGCATCGTCTACAGCTTCCAGGACGCCGTCGAAATAGCGTCTCGCGAGCCGGAGAGGAGGTTCGTCTTCTTCGGCGTGGGTTTCGACACGACGTGCCCCTCGGTGGCTCACGCCGTGTTGAGGGGGCTGCCGAGCAACATGGTCGTGCTCAGCAGCCACAGGTACGTGCCCCCCGCGGTCGGGTGGGTCATGTGCAGGGAGGACCTGGAGGTGGACGGATTCATAGCGCCTGGCCACTCGGGCACGGTGACGGGGATGAGGCCTTACCGAGAGTACTTCGAGAGGAACCCGAGGCCCATAGTCTTCAGCGGCTTCGAGCCCCTCGACGTCCTAGTTTCAATATATATGGTCTTGAGGCAGCTCTCGACGGCTCGGTACAGCATAGAGAACGAGTACACGCGGTCGGTCACGTGGGAGGGCAACGCGAGGGCCATGGCGACGGCCCTAGAGGTCTTCGAGCTGAAGGAGGGGCTGTGGAGGGGGATAGGTCTGATAGAGGGGTCGGCCTTCGACTTCAGGGAGAAGTACTCGCGAGTGGACGCGAGGGCGGTCTACGGGATCGAGCAGCCGAGGAGCGACCCCGGCATGCCGGGAGGGTGCAGATGCGCCGAGGTGATAATCGGCAAGGCCACGCCCACCGAGTGCCCCCTCTACATGAGGGTTTGCACCCCTAGAACTCCCGTGGGCCCCTGCATGGTATCGGTCGAGGGGACGTGCAAGATATGGGCCGACCACAGGATCCTCAGGAGGGAGGTCGAGCGAGCTTGAGCTCCAGGGTCATCAGAATGGAGCACGGAGCCGGCGGCGCCGCGATGCACGAGCTGATACGCGAGGTCGTAGTGAAGAGGCTGGGGGGCTCGGGGGCCGACATACCGCTCGAGGAGTTAGACGACGCGGGAGCATACAACGGCGTCGTCATCTCGACCGATAGCTACACCGTGAAGCCGATCATCTTCCCGGGAGGCGACATAGGGAGGCTGGCCGTCGCCGGCACCGTCAACGACGTCTTGATGGTTGGGGGAGAGCCCAAGGCTCTGGCCCTGGCCATGGTCCTCGAGGAGGGCCTCCCCCTGGAGGTCCTCGAGAGGATACTAGAGAGCGCCTCCTCGACGGCTAGGGAGGCCGGGGTCTGGGTGATAACGGGCGACACCAAGGTGGTCGAGAGGGGAGCCTTGGACGGGGTCGTCCTGACAACGACCGGGATAGGGTTCAGGCACAGGCTCCTCGATCACAACTTCGAGGTCCTCGCGAGAGTGGGGAGGGAGATGCGATCGAGGTGGCTCCTCGATAGGAACATCAGGCCGGGCGACAAGCTGATACTCACGGGCCACGTCGGGGACCACGCTATCGCTCTTCTCTCGGCCAGGGAAGGCCTCAAGTTCGAGGCCCCGGTCAAATCAGACGTAGCGCCCCTCACGAGATTGGTCGAGAAGGCCTTCGAGGCGGGGGGCGTGGTGGCCATGCAGGATCCGACGCGAGGGGGGCTGGCCTCCCTCCTCAATGAGTGGTCTGAGAAGACCGGTCTGGGCATAATCATCGAGGAGGAGGAGATACCGATAAGGGACGAGGTCAGGAGCGCCTGCGAGTACCTGGGGCTGGATCCCCTCGAGCTGGGCAACGAGGGGAAGGCGGTCCTGGCGGTCGCCCCTCAGCTGGCCGAGGCGGTCCTCCAGGCCGTCAGAGAGACCCCCGAGGGGAGGCACGCCGAGATAATAGGCGAGGTCACGGACCGTTACGAAGCCGTCGTAATGAGGACCGCCATCGGCGGCCTCAGAGTGGTTCCCCCGCCCATTGGGGACCCCGTCCCCAGGATCTGTTGAGCCGGGGGAGGAATGGCCCCATCTTGGTCAGAGTAGCAAGGAGGATCCTGCTATCCGGGATCGTCCAAGGAGTGGGCCTCAGACCGTTCCTGGCTAGGACCGCGCTGAGAGCCGGAGTGGCTGGCTACGTGAAGAATCTGGGGGGAGGAGATGTGTTCGTCCACGTCGAGGGAGAGACGGAGAACGTGGAGAAGTTCTTCGGCATCCTCAAGACGAGCCTCCCTCCCCCGGCCGAGATATGGCGAGTAGTCATCGAGGAGGCGGAGCCTCTAGGCCTGACGTCGTTCAGCATAGAGAAGAGCGAGAAGAGGCGGCTGGTCCGCTCGATGATACCGCCGGACATGGCCGCGTGCCCCCACTGCCTCGGAGAGGTCGAGGACCCTCGAGATAGGAGGCGCGGCTATCCCTTCAACTCGTGTGCTTGGTGCGGGCCGAGATACTCGATGATGTACTCTGTCCCCTACGACAGGGAGAACACGAGCATGAGGCACTTCCCGCTCTGCGAGGAGTGCAGGCGAGAGTACGAGGACGTTTGGAACGAGAGGAGATATCACGCTGAGGGGATAAGCTGCCCGAAGTGCGGGCCCAGGGTATGGCTCGAGGACTCGAGGGGGGAAAAGATCGAGGCCGAGGACCCAATAGCGCTCGCCGCCTCGCTGATAAGCGAGGGCCGCATCGTGGCCGTGAAGGGCATAGGAGGCTTCCACGTGGCGTGCAGAGCAGACGAAGACTCCGTGGTCGAGGAGCTGAGGAGGAGAAAGAGGAGGCCTCAGCAGCCCTTCGCCCTAATGGCTCTGAGCGCCGAGGAGGCCTCGAGGCTAGTCGAGCTGAGCGAGGAGTCTAGGAGGATCCTGGAGTCCTCTCAGAGGCCGATCCTGATACTCCCGAAGAGGCCGGGGGCCCCGGTATCGGAGCTCGTCGCCCCCGGCCTCGACTCCCTCGGGGTCATGCTGCCCTATACTCCTCTCCATTACCTCTTGCTGAAGTCGTGCGAGCCGAAGTTTCTGATCATGACCAGCGGGAACTCGCACGGAAAGCCCATGGTCGTGGACAACGAGGCCGCGAGGAGGGAGCTGAGGGAGATAGTCGACTACTTCCTGCTACACGACAGACCCATAGTCAATAGAGTAGACGACAGCGTTCTCAGATTCACCGGAGGGAGCGCCACGATGCTCAGGAGAGGTAGAGGCTATGCGCCGAGGTGGATCGAGCTGAGAGGGAGGCTGGAGAGAGGGGTGATAGCTTTCGGGGCTGAGCTCCAGGCGGCCGGAGGCGTGGGCTTCGACGATAAAGCCGTGCTCACCCAATTCATCGGAGACGTCGACGACGCCGACGCTCTCGCGGAGCTCAAACTCTACGTCGAGAGGCTCGCGGAGTTTTACGGCGTGAGATACGAGGACTCGGTCATTGTCGTGGACAAGCACCCGAAGTACGCGAGCAGCGCTCTCGGCAGGAGGCTCGCCAGGAGGCACGGCTCCGAGCTCCTCGAGGTTCAACATCACGTGGCTCACGCTCTCTCCGCGATGGCCGAGACCGGCGACGAAGTCGGCGTCGCCATTGCAATAGACGGCGTCGGCTACGGAGACGACGGCAACGCGTGGGGCGGAGAAGTGCTGGCGATACATGGAGGCGAGGGCTACGAGAGAGTGGGCCACCTGCAGTACCACAAGATGCTCGGAGGAGACCTGGCCGCGCTCAGGCCTCTCAGGATGACATTCTCGATGGCGGCCAGCGAGCTCGGGGCGGAGGAGGCGGCGAGTCTCCTCTCGAGCGCGGGCCTAGCGGATGGGGCTGAGAGGCTCGAGCTCTTGGCCGCTCTGCACGAGAGGGAGAGAATTCTGACCTCGAGCGCGGGGAGATTCCTCGACGCGGTCTCGGCCATGCTGGGGATCTGCCGATTGAGGACCTACGAGGGAGAGCCGGCGATCAAGCTCGAGGCCTTCGCGCGGGGCGGCTCCCTCTCGAGAGAGGTCTTGGAGCTAGTCGAGGCCGAGCGCGAGGGCGGCTCGCGCGTCGTGAGGACGTCCCCTCTCGTCGTGTCGTGGCTGAGGGGGGACCTCCGCGGGAGGGTGAGCGCGAGGGACCTGGCCTTCAGCGCTCAATACGCCGTCGGATTTCGCCTGGGCGAGCTAGCAGCCGAGAAGGCCCTGGAGATAGGGGTCGAGAGAGTGCACGTCTCGGGTGGAGCGGCGGTGAACGAGCTCATCTACAGAGGGATAATCGATGCGCTCGCTTCGGCGAGCGGAGGCAGGCTCAGAGCGCACGTCAACAGGCTTGTGCCGCCCGGAGATGGGGGCATAGCCCTCGGTCAGATCTACGCCGTCCTCCTGGGCTTGGCGTCGGAGCGCTAATCTGGGGGCTCCTCGATAGAGCATCGGAGGTCGCTCTCGCGTGAGAGGAGGCAGAACCGTGAAGAGCGGGGTCTCTCTGCCCGCCGACCTTCGCGAGAAGCTCGACGCTCTCCTCAAGGAGCTCGGGATCCCGTCGAGGTCCAGGGGGATCCAAGAGGCGGTGAGGCAGTTCATAGCTCAGAACGAGTGGAGGCTTAACAGAGGCGTCGTGGCCGGGGCCGTGTTGGTTCACTACTCGCACGAGGCCGAGGGGGCGGACTCTGCTCTGACAGACGCCCAGCACGAGCACATGGACGTGATACCGGCCTCAACTCATGTGCACCTGAGCGAGGAGGACTGCCTACTGATCGTGGCCGTTAGGGGGGAAATACCGAGGATCAAGTCTCTGGTCTCCAGGCTCCGCAGCTCTCCGGGAGTGAAGCAGGCCGTCCCCGTCGTGATCTCGATAGAATGAGTCCTCTCTCAGACGGCTAATAAAATTAAGGCGTGCGCACAAAAACAAAGTAACAGAGCTCCAATAGAACTTCGATCGATCGCGAAGAGGTAGAAATGAGATGGTCAAGAAGGAGAGGGCGGTCTCGCCCATCATAGCGACGCTGTTGTTGATCCTCGTCAGCGTCGCGGCGGCCGCGGTGCTCTACGTCGTCGTGGTGGGCATGGTCTCGGGCGGCAAGTCGTCGGTAGTCTCGGGAGCCTCGCAACAGAGTCAGACTCAGATACTGATCGAGAGCGCGAGGCTAGAGCTGAAGGGCAGCGACACGGAAGCCAAGGTCTACGTGAGAAACGTCGGCTCAGCGAGCATCCCCGCCGGCAACTGGACCGTGACCTTGTATCACGCGAACTGGACGTTCATCGCGACCAACCTTACACAGCTGAACTTCGAGCTCGTCCCCGGCAACGTGACAGGGCTCGTCCTCAACTTTACGAACATCAGTGTGACGCCGGGCACGACTTATATAATAGGAGTGGTCTCACCGTCGGGCAGCACCGACTACTTAAGCGTCAGAGCGAAGTAAGGGCTCGTTTCGACGAGGCCGATCGACTAAGCTCTAGAAGAGGCGAAGTTTTTTCTCGTTCCTCCGGCTCGTACTAGTTTTAGGGCCGTGACGAGCTCGGCAGGCCCGAGCTCTCTCGAGCCGTGACGAGGGTCTTGAGTGCCGAGCCGCTCGCCCTCTCGAAGTAAAGCCTAAGGACTCCTCGGCGCCAACTCGAGGCTGGGGATCGAAGTTGTCGGGCCTCGGCGTCAAGCTCGAGGCCGTCGACGTGCCCGTGCCGAAGGGCACTAACGTGATAATAGGCATATCTCACTTCATCAAGACGGTCGAGGACATCTACGAGGCTCTCATCACGTCGAGCACCAACATAAGGTTCGGCTTGGCCTTCAACGAGGCCAGCGGAGACAGGCTGATCAGGTTCGACGGAAACGATGAGGAGCTCGTGAAGCTGGCCATCGAGGCGGCTCGGAGGATAGGAGCGGGCCACGTCTTCGTCGTCTACCTGAGAGACGCGTGGCCCATCAACGTCTTGAATAGGCTCAAGGAGGTGCACGAGGTACTCACGATAGTGGCAGCCACCGCCAACCCCGTCCAGGCCATAGTGGCTGAGACCACTCAGGGCAGAGCGCTGCTAGGCGTAGTCGACGGCTTCACTCCCCTCGGCGTGGAGAACGAGGAGAAGAGGAGAGAGAGGGTAGAATTCCTGAGGAGAATAGGCTACAAGAGGGGCTAGCAGCGCCTCGCCCCCGACAGGATCCTCTCGGCGAAGGCTCTCAGCCTCGAGATCCCCTCGACAATGAGGTCTTTTTTCATCGCGTAGCTCAGCCTGACGAAGCCCCGCCCGGCCTCTTTTGGGAAGACCGTGCCCGGCGTCACGAGGACCCCCTCCTCCTCCAGGAGTCTCTCGGCGAAGGCCCTCTCGTCGAGGCCCGAGGCCTCGAGGAGCCTGACCGCCCTCGGGAACACGTAGAAGGCCCCTCGAGGCTCCGGCACCTCGAGCCCCGGGACTCCTCGGAGTAGCTCGACCGCGAGCCTCCTCCTCTCGTCGAACAGCCTCACCATCTCCTCGACCTCCTCGAGCCCTCCTCTCAGCGCCGCCACGCCCGCTTTCTGCACGAAGCTGGGAGCGCAGGTGTAGAGGGTCACGGCCAGATTCACGAGCTTCTCCGCCACGTCCCTTCTGGCGACGACGTAGCCAAGCCTCCAGCCAGTCATGCGGAAGGTCTTGCTGAAGGACTGGACGAGGATCGCCGAGTCTCTCCACCCCGAGGTCTCGAGCACGCTGGCGAACGAGCCCTCGTAGACGAACCACTCGTACACCTCGTCCGAGATCACCGCCGCCCCGACCCTCGAGGCCTCCTCGACTATCTCCTCCATAGCTCTCTGCTCCAACACGGCGCCCGTGGGGTTGTGGGGGCTGTTTAGCACGACCGCGCTGGTCCTCTCGCCGATCAGCCTCGCGATCTCGTCCACGTCGAATTCGTGCCCCCGCCCCGGCGACCACCTCATGCTCGCGTAGACGGGCCTAGCCCCGAGGAACTTGACGACTTGGGGGTAGGCGTAGTAGGCTGGCTCCACGATCACGACCTCGGACCCGGGCCTGGCCGCGGCTGCCAATGCCATGAATATGGCCGTCTTGCCGCCAGTCGTCACCACCACCTCGTCGGGCCTCACGTCCGCGCCCGTCCTCTCGCGCAGGTAGTCAGCGATGGCCTCTCTGAGCTCGCGTATTCCGGCCGCGTCGGTGTAGCCCGTGAAGCCGGCGTCGAGGGCTCTCTTCGCCTCATCCTTAATGTGCTCGGGCGTGTCGAGGTCGGGCTGACCGACGCCGAAGTTTATCACGCGAACGCCTCGCCTCCTCTCGAGCTCTCGAGCCTTAGCTGCGTAGTAGTGGACCTGCTCTCCCTGGACCTCCTCGAGGAGGGGGCTGAGTCTCAAGCTCCTCTCGCTCCTCGACTTCTCGGCTGCTGGGCGAGCCTCTTTAAGCGTTGTCGAAGCAGAGTAGCCGAGCGGCTGAGGAAGATGAGCGGAGCTCCCGAGAAGATCGAAGGAATAATGACCGTCAAGCGCTACGTGCCGAGGCTCGTGAGGGTGGGCGAGCTCCTCCTGAAGGTCTACGAGGCTCTGCCCGAGCTAGAGAAGATAGAGAAGGTCGAGGCGAGGGGCGAGGGCGACGTGGTCGAGCCTCTGCTCAGGAGGATCACGAGAGCACTCAAGGAGGTCTCCTCGCCCGCCGAGGAGCTGTTGGTCGAGGTCGACGCCGAGGGGAGAGGTTTCGCTCTCCACGTGGGGAGGTCGAGCGAGAGGCCTAAGCCGGGCGAGACGGTCTTGTTCCCCAGGCCCGCCAGGCTCGTGAGAGTGGGGCTCCCCAAGGGCGAGACGATCAAGTGGCTGAGGCCCGACAAGAGAGAATACCACGTTTTCGAGGGATTCGTCGAGGCTCCGAGTTGGGTCGACGTCGTGTTGATCGAGACGGATAAAGGGCTGAGAGCGGTTAAACCGTTACGAGCGGAGAGGCCGGGTGACGGGGGCTGAGGTGGCACAGACTCGTCGAGGGGGACCCCGACGTCGCGGGCATCTCGAGAGCTTGCCACGCCATCTACGCTCTCGAGGACGCGTGGTCCGACACGGGATCCGAGGGCCTACGCGTTGACTTGGAGAGAGGGATAGTCGCGGTGACCGAGGAGGTAGGGGCAGAGTACGTGGAGGAGCTCGGGGAGAAGTACTCGGAGCTGGGGGTAGAGGTCATATCGGGAGCTCAGGAGCTCCTCGCCCCCAACTTCGTCTCTCTTAGAGAAGCCTACGACGCCTTCGCCGACCTCCTCTTGCGCAGACTATCGCGGCGCTTGGCTCTGATACTGGAGAGAAGCTCGCGGAGAGGATCCGAGCACGCTCTGATAATACCGAAGTGGTCGAGAGGGGCGATAGAGCTAGAGGGCGAGAGGGACAAGATCGTGCTCCCCGAGCTCGGGGCGTGCGTCTTCGCTCACACACACCCGGCGGGCAGCTGCCTCCCCTCGAGGGCCGACCTATCGTCAACGTACTCCTTCTTCGCGAATGGGGGGATAATCGAGTTGATCCTATCCCCCGAGTGCTCGTGGTCTCTGCGGAGGATTTGGATGCTCGGAGAAGAGGACCTAGAGGCTCTACTCGCCCTCGGAGACCACAGGGACCTAGCGAGCCTCCGAGGCGTAGCGCTGAGGCAGGAACTGCGGGGGCCTCTCCTCCTCTGAGCAGGCGACCGAGCCAAAAGAGCGTCAGGCCCGACGAGAGCGGCAGAGCTCCTGAGTGCCGCGCTTCGCTCCCTCGATCAGCTCGACCACGGTGGCCTCGGGGTCGGCGCTCATCAGGTGCTTGCAGAAGAGGCGGGAGACGAAATCGCCGGAGATCTCGGAGAGCATCGAGATTTTAGACTCAATGAGGCTCCTGAGCCTCGGATCCGAGGGAGACCCGAGGGGCTTCTCCTCGTAAGATTCTAGAACCTCCCCGTTCACCGTCTCAACTACCACGCGCGCCGGCTGCCTCTCCGGGTAAATCGCGGCGAAGTCCTCGCGGGCCTCCACTCTCACCTTGGACTCGAGTTCTCTGACTCGCGCGTCGTGAAGGCTCGACTTTAAGTCGTAGATGCCGCGCCAGCCCCTAGCTATGCACGCGCTCACCAGAAAGCTCAGGCTGAACCTCGCCTCTTCGACCGTGAGCGGGTAAACGATGTCGGCGAGTCTATAAGCTTCATCGAAGGTCTCGAGCCTCACCTCTCTCACACGCTCCGGCTCAACCTTTCCGTGGAGCTCGAGGGCAGCCTTAACGGAGGTCTGAGCGCAGCGAGATACCGGGAAGAGCTTGTGGAGCGTGACCTCGACGGCGTACCTCCACGGCGGGTTCAGGGCTAGCTCCACCGAGCACTCTCCGTCCATGAGCGAGCACAGGCCGTTCGAGCTTGAGAAAATCTCGTCGACCCTGCTGATAAACGACTTTAGAGCAAGCGACGACAAGCCCACGAACGCGGCGTGGGCGGGGCTGAAAGGCTTCACCGCGAGGTTCTTCCATATCTTGGTCCTCAGGCCGGCAGCGTAGAGCATGGCCGCGTAGACCGCCTTGACTATGTCCTCGACGCTGGCCCCCTCGGTGAGATACACCAGGGCGGCGGCCACTCCGCCGCCCCCTGCCGTGGAGCTCGTGTGCCAGTGCCTGTAGTGCCTCCTGCCGAGCAGGAGGCCGATCCTGCCGGCCACCTCGTAGCCCAGCATCACGGCCCTCGCCGCTCTCAATAGAGTTGACCCGCTCCTCTCGGCGAAGGCCAGCACGGCCGGCACGATCGAGGCCCCAACGTACATTAGGCTGTTGGCTAGCCAGTCGTCCAACTCCAGCGTGTGGGCCGAGAAGGCGTTGACTATGACCGCGCATAGGGTCTCCGTCTTGGTCCACAGGCCGAAGACCGTGCTGGGCCCCCCCGACTCGCGCGCTAGGAGTGAGTAGAGCTGAAGAGGCTTGGGGTCGGAGAGGAAGCCGGCACTTGCCACGCTCACGAGATCGCCCATGAGCAGCTTGACCCTCTCGAGTTGAGCCTCGCCTGAGCGCTCGACCTCGCGGACCGAGGCCGAGACTATCTCCTCGAGGATCGTGCTCTTAGCCATGCGAGTTCATCTCGAGTCGAATCCTCGACGCGAAGCCTATTGTAACTGACCTAGCGAGGTTTATCGCGTTTTTGCGAGACTTCGCCGGGCCTACAAATACTTTCGGCTTACTAGTGATTTATAGGAGTTCGTCCTTTCCTTCGGCGGAGAGGAGCTTGTCGGCGGAGGACCTCGTGGAGAGCGTGATAGGGGCCCCCAGCGTTTTCCGGGACAAATCTGTCCTCTACCCGGAGTATCTTCCCCAGAGGCTGCCTCACCGCGAGAAGCAGTTGAGAGCGCTGGCTCAGGCCTTCAAGCAAGCTCTAGTCTCGCCGGGGTCGGCGAGCCAGAGGGTTGTTCTCGTTGGCGGCTACGGCACGGGTAAGACCGCGACGGCCAGGGTCTTCGGCAAGCTTCTCGAGACGGCGGCCTCGAAGCGAGGGCTGAGTCTCACCTACGTCCACGTCAACTGCTACAAGGCCAGGACCTTTCCCCAAGTTCTCCTGACCATAGCGAGAGAACTGGGCCTCTCCGTGCCCCAGCGAGGGTTGAGTGCGCAGGAGGTCCTAAGGGGTATACTCGACGAGCTGGATAGGAGGAAGCGCCACGCGATAATAGCCCTCGACGAGTTCGACTACTTCCTCTCGGTCAACGCGGGGACTCCATCGATCTACTCGTTGATAAGGCTCTACGATGACGAGCCCGCCCGCCCCAAGAGAGTCCACTTCTTGATGATCACGAGAAGCACTCGTGCGCTCGAGGGGCTCGAGCCCGCCGTGAGCACGTTCTTTCTGAGAAGCGTCGTGGACTTCCCGCCCTACACGTCCAGAGAGCTAAGGGACATACTGAGCGATAGAGCGGCGCTGGCGTTCCATGAGGGCACGGTCGACGAAGAGGTGATAAAGTACGTGGCCTATCTTGAGGGGATAGACGGAGAAGGGGGAGGGAGCGCGAGGACCGCGCTCGAGATATTGGCCCGGGCCGGGGAGAGCGCAGACAGCGCGGGCAGAGGTCACGTCACGATGGACGACGTGAGGAGGGCCCATGTCGTCGTGAAGCCGGAGCTTGCCATGCTTGAGGACACCGTCGCGGCGTTGGACGATCACAAGCTCCTCCTGCTACTCGCCGTGGTCAAATCGCTCAGGGGGTCGGGCGCGCCCTTCGTTAGAATAGGAGACGTGGAGAGGCTCTACAGGGCCCTCTGCGAGAGCTACGGCGTGAGGTCGAGGAGACACACGCAGGTCTACACGCACGTCATGGACCTGAGGAACATGCACGTGGTGCAGACGAAGAGCAGCGGAAAAGGCTATAGGGGCAAGAGCACGCTCGTCGGCGTGAGCGGAGCCCCGCTTGATTTACTCGAGAGGAGACTCGAGGAGTTGCTCGAGAGGAGGGCAGTTGGGCGCGCGGAGCGGCGAGCTCCCACTGAGTAGCCGAGGCAAGGCGAAGATACTGCGCGTGTTATACTCTCTAGGAGAGGTCAACATTACGAGGATCGTGAGGGAGACGCGCCTCAACCACAGAGCAGTCTCGAGGCATTTAAGAGAGATGACCGAGGCGGGGCTGGTGATCGAGAGGACCCTGGGCAGGTCTAAGCTCTACTCGCTCAACTACGCGGACCCCAGAGTCCTGGCTTTGAGAGACGCGCTCGAGGCGCTAGAGGAGGTCGGCTGGACGTGACGCCGCAGGGCTCAGATCTAGAGAGATTGAGGACGGGCGTCGAGGGTTTCGACGAGCTGATCGAGGGGGGGATACCGAGGGGATTCTTCGTAGCTATCGTCGGCGAGCCCGGCTCGGGGAAGACAGTCTTCTGCATACACTTCGCGTGGGCTGGCGTGTCAGACGGTGATAACGTGATCTACGTCACGACCGAAGAGAGCAGAGAGTCGATAATCAGGCAGGCGGCTCAATTCGACATGAACTTCTCCGAGGCTATCGAGAGGGGCAAGCTCATCGTCTTGGACGCCCTCATGAGGGGGAAGGAGGATGAGTGGAGTATCCTCGAGCTAGACGTCGAGCAGCTCGTGGCCAAGGTAATCGAGGCGAAACGGAGAATGGGATACGGCAGAACTAGGCTGGTCGTCGATAGCATGAGCGCGTTCTGGCTCGATAAGCCCGTGGCGGCCAGGAAGCTCAGCTACTATGTCAAGCGAGTGCTGTACAAGTGGGACATGACGGCTCTTCTCGTGTCTCAGTACGCGGTGACGAGCGAGATGGCCTATGGCTTTGGCCTGGAGCACGTGGCCGACGGCATAATCAGGTTCAAGAAGACGATCTCTCAGGGCGTCCTGAAGAGGTATGTATTGGTAGAGAAGATGCGCCAGACCGCTCACGACCTGAGAGTCCACGAGATCGAAATAAGACCGAGGCTCGGCATGAGGGTCCTCAGGCCCACCCCCTACAGAGCCGAGGACCTGAGGATGCCGCGCGAGGTGGCCGAGAAGCTTAGGGAGAGGGCGGCCGACTCGAGGCCCGGCTCCGCCGAGAAGAGCAGATAGCTAGCCCGAGAGGGCCCGAGGGGCCTCCTACCTCGAGCGAGCACCAGCTCCGCCTGCTATCAGCGCTCTAGCGAGCTCCACGGCCTCTCGCGCTATCTTCTCGCCTATGCCCTCCACCCTCGCGATCTCGGAGGGCTGAGCTCTCGCCACGTCCTCGAGGCTCCTGAAGCCAGCGTTGTAAAGTCTGCGAGCCCTCACTCTGCCTATCCCCGGCAGGAGGACCAGCTCGACCAGCTCTTCCTTCACTCCGTATCTGAGCCTCCTCTCCAAGACAGCGTAGCTCTTCCCGAGCTCCTCAGCTCCCGGCAGGAGCTCGGAGATCCTGCGGAACGCGTGCGCGATCCACTCAGCGCTCTCGGCTAGCGCTCTCACGTCGCCCGGACCGACATCGTACTTCTCAACTATGTCGTCCTCTCGGACCTCGTTGATCCAATCGTTGAGCAGCAGCGCGGTCTTGAGCTCCGAGAGTAGAGTCTCCGGGTCTAGCTCCTCTCTATCCTCGTAGCCGACGAGCAGCTCGGGGTAGAGCATGTCGAGTTCCTCCTCGAGCTCTCTCACTTCGCTCCTCCTCAGAATTAGCTTCGGCATGTCGGGCGTCGCCGCGATGAGATGCAGGAGGCCGATGGTCGAGCCCCTCCTCTTCGAGGACCCCCTCGCGAGGAGCAACGCCGAGTACGGGTCCACGTAGACCTCGGACACCCTCTTGCCCAGCCGAGTAGCGGCCAGCTCTCTAGAGCCGAGCTCGACGACGAAGCCATTGTACGACAGGAATTCCAACGTGTTGTCGAGTTCGGCGAGCAGGCCTCTCTCCCCACGTTGCTTAGCGAAGAGGCTGCCCCTCAGGAACGAGACCACCTCCTCTCGCTTGAGAGGCCCCTCGCTGGCGATGTACGCCAGCACGTGCGTTCTGAGAGCTCTCGGCGAGTTCAGCTTGGACTCTATGCTCTCCGGTCTCCCGAGGACGTAGAAGTCGATCAGCTCATCGACGTCGGCTCTCCTCTTGGCCACGAGCACTGCCTCGCCGTACTCGTCGTAGCCAGGTCTTCCGGCTCTACCGGCGAACTGCTTATATTCTATCACTTTTATCGGCGAGCTGCCCTCAATGGAGCTGAACCTCCTGTGGCTCTCTATGACGACCCTCCGTGCGGGCAAATTTACGCCGGCAGCCAGCGTGGACGTGGCGAAGAGCGCCGCGAGGAGGCCCTCCCTGAACGCTCTCTCCACGATCCTCCTCTGCTCCAGAGTGAGGCCGGCGTGGTGGAAGCTGAAGCCTCTCGAGACCACCTCCGCGAGCTTTTCATTAAGCCTCTGAGCGTCGCTGGACTCGGCCAGCTCTCGCGCGAGCTCCCCAAGCTCCGGCGAACGATCGAGAACCATCTTCCTCGAGGCGGCTTCGGCCAACTCCACGGCTCTCCTCCTGCTGTGGACGAAGACGAGAGTCTGACCTCCCTCTCGTAGTGCGTCGTGGACCAAATCCATGATGGGATGCGAGAAGACTCGGGCGACCCGCTTCGTCGATCCGTCTGCGTAGACTATCTCACCGTCGTAGTATATCCCCTCCCTCAGAGGGACGGGCCTCCAGTCGCTTACGACGGTCTCGGCCTCGAGCCACTCTCCGATCTCCTCGGGGTTGCCCACCGTAGCGCTCAGTGCCACGATTTGCGGACCTTCGCCCCGAGCCCTCAATCTCGCCACCAGGCTCTCGAGGACGGGCCCCCTCTCCGGGTCGTCGAGATAGTGCACCTCGTCTATCACGACGAGGTCGACGCTCGAGAACCATTTGGGCTTGTGCCTCAACATGCTATCCATCTTCTCGTAGGTCGTTACGATGACGTCATACTCGTGTAGATAGGGGTCCTCTCTGTCGTAGTCGCCTACCGAGAGGGCGGCTCTCACCCCCAATCGCTTGTACTTCTCAAAGTCCCTGTGCTTCTCGCTCGCTAGAGCCTTGAGCGGGACCAAGTAAACCGTCTTGCTGCGGGCCCTGAGAGCCTTCTCGACCGCCAGGATCTCGGCCAGGAGAGATTTGCCCGAGGCTGTTTGAGCGGCTAGCACGATGCTCTTGCCCTCGAAGATCCCCCGCCTGCACGCCTCCTCTTGGGGCGGGTAGAGCTCGACAATACCGAAGGAGAAGAGGAGCTCTTTGAGCTTGGGGTCCACGGGCAGATCTTCTACTTTCAACTCGCCTACCCCGCTCCTCAGTTAGGGCGGGGTCCTCCCGAAGCACCCAGGCCTCCTCTCGTAAAGCATGCCCTCCCTCGCCATCCTGGTCACGATGTCCTCGAGCTCGGCGGCCTCTATTCCTTCCTCCCTTAGCCTCTCGGTCAGACGCCTCAGCGCGACGCACTCCTCGCCGGATTCCTTGAGGAGCTCCTTTATTGCCTCGTCCACGAGCAGCATCTTCTCTCGTTTGCTCTTCGGCTTGCCGATCACGACGTCTATGTCGGGCACGACCTCGCCCGTCCCACCGGAGATCTGATCCAGGAAGACCTTCATCAGCCTAATGGCTTCGGCCGCGTCCTCCTCTGTGGCCCACTCGCGGAGGGCCATCTTCGCGTGGGCCTCGGTCAATCTGATGAGGGCCTCGAGCTGCCTCGTGGTTATGCTCACGATGCCTCCGCTCTCCGCGCCTATCCTGCGCATCTCTACGAAGAATCTCCTCAGCATCTCGCTCGCCTCCTCGGTGAGCTTCGGCTTCACGTGCCTCCTCGCGTAGCTCACGTACTTCTTGAGGAGATCTATTGGTATTTCCGGCTCGACTTCCTCGGACGCTCTATGGACCTGTAAGACGTGAGCGGCTAGCGAGTCGTCGCGACTCGCGTCCGGCCTGTCCTTTATGATGAAGATCAGGTCGAACCTGCTCAGGATAGTCGTCGGGAGGTTTACGTTGTCTGGGAGGAGCTTCTCGTCTATGTAGCGACCGTACTTAGGATTGCCGGCCGCTATTATGGCCGACCTGGCGTTCAATCTGGCGACTATGCCGGCCTTAGCCACGCTGACCGTCTGCTGCTCCATTGCCTCGTGTATCGCCACTCTGTCCTCGTCTCTCATTTTGTCTATCTCGTCTATGAGGGCTAGACCGCCGTCGGCGAGAACCAGCGCCCCGGCCTCGAGGTAGAACTCGCCTGTCCCCTTTTCCCGCACGACGGCCGCGGTCAGGCCGGCGGCGCTGCTGCCTTTACCGGTCGTATATATGGCTCTCGGAGCTATCCTGCTCACGTACTGCAGCAGCTGACTCTTGGCGGTGCCGGGGTCTCCTATCAAGAGCACGTGCACGTCGCCGCGTATCCTCATGCCGTCGGGGGTCTCCTTCGGGACTCCGCCGAAGAGGGCGAGCGCTATGGCCTCCTTCTCGTCCCACATCCCGTAGATGCCGGGGGCGATGCTGGCGATGATCTTCTTCCTGATCCAGGGATCCTTGGCCAGCTCGAGGATCTTCTGCTCGTCTTCGCGCGTTATCTCCACTTCCTCGAGAGTCTTCTGGCTCACCTCCACGCCGACGCCTTCGATGAAGACGTCGAAGACGGGGGAGCCGATCCTCCTGGCGCCCGTTGGGCTCTTAACTCTCACCACGCCGACCACGGAGACCCTGTCGCCCGGCCTGGCCGCGTCCACGAGCCCCCGAGTTAGGAGCACCTCGACGCTCCTGGGAATCTGCCCGGGCGGGACGTCCTCGGGCCTCTCTTGAATCACCACCTTCTGCCAATCGACGTACTTGCTGCGCTCAGGGACCAATCTCATGGGGCCCGGCTGCAGGCACTTGGGGCAGTAGGGGGGAAGCTCTAGGATTTCTCCCAGTTCGCCCTCGCCGGGCCACTCGAATTCCTCTTCGCAGTCGCGTCGTAGGTGCTTGAAAACCGCTCTCACCATCTTCTGCTTCACGGGGGTCGCTCTCACCATTATGCCCTCGATCATCACGAGCCTCCCCAGCTTATCGCTCTTGATGCTCCTGATCGGTGTCGCTTGAGGAAGCCTGATCACCCTGACGAAGAACTCTTTTACCTCCTCTGCGTACGCCGGGTCAAGGCTCTTCACGACTCCCAGCAAGGCTCTGTGCGCGTAGGGGAGCACTCGATCAGGCTCTCTCTCGAGGCCCGCCGCGAGCCTCTCGTCATAGAACTTCAAGTCCAGGAAGTTAACGACGAGCTCATTGCCTCCGTGGTTGATCATCTCCTTGATCATGTCTATATACTTCCTGACTCCCCCCGGCGACACGTAGTTCCTGAAGAACGACCTGAAGCCCGCCTCGTAGTCCGCGACCCCCGCCTCCACGGCCTGGGGTTGCTCGCGCAAACCGCCTATCGACCTCCTCTGCTCGCGACTCTGCTCCACTCAGCTACCAACGAGCTGACCCGCTCGTACAGCTCAAGCTCCTCGGGCGCGAGCCTGGCCTTGAGCTCGGAAGCTCCGCGAGGAGCGATGACGAGGTCGAGGATGCTCGCCAATCTCTTCTCGGCCACCTCAGAGAGGCACTCCTCTACTCTCCTCCTCTCCTCGAGCAGCCTGTAATCAGGCGAGCTCTTGAGGCGGACCTCGAGCACCTCGAGGTACTCGGCGGCGAGCCTGTAGAAGTCCTCGGGGAGCTTCTGAATCTCGCTTAGCGACCTCCTCTCCATCTCACGGTAGTGTACTCTCAGCAGGTCCTCGACGCTGAACCTATCGAGCAATCTGACCACGGCCCCCCTCTCCTCGAGCGCTCTGGCCATCCAGCGAGGCAGCTCCACTCTCTCGCCGCGCTTTGCCGAGACTATCGATCCGCTGGGCAGCCTGAGAGGCCCGACGTCCCTCAGAGCCATGACGCGGACCGGGGCTCTATCGAAGGCCGCTCTGAGCAACTCGAGAGAGCTCGTCAGCTCGCTCATTCGGCTCAATTCCTCTTCCCTCCTCTGATGGCTCCGCTTAAATAGCATTAGACGCGCAGACTTACGAGCGGAAGAGGTGAAGAGCTCTCAATGAGCGAGGGCGCTGAGCTGTTCCACGTCCTCTGGACCGAGAAGTACAGGCCCAGGACCCTAGACGAAATAGTAGATCAAGAGGAGACGGTGGTCAGACTCAAGAAGTTCGTGCGCGAGAAGAACGCCCCCCATATGCTGTTCGCAGGGCCCCCCGGCACCGGTAAGACCACGGCCGCTCTGGCCTTCGCTCGCGACCTCTACGGCGAGGACTATAGGAAGTATCTCCTGGAGCTGAACGCCTCTGATGAAAGAGGCATAGACACGATCAGGGTCAAGGTGAAGGAGTTCGCTAGGACCAGAGCCTCCGGGCCCGTGCCCTTCAAGCTGATCGTGCTCGACGAGGCCGACAACATGACGGCCGACGCCCAGCAGGCTCTCCGCAGGATCATGGAGATATTCACGCCGACCAGCAGGTTCATCCTCATAGCTAACTACTCTAGCAAGATAATAGAGCCGATACAGTCGAGGACCGCCCTCTTCAGGTTCACGCCGCTCAGGAGAGAGCACGTGGTGGAGAGGCTCAGGATGATAGCGGAGCGTGAGGGCGTGAGCTACGATGAGAGAGCGCTCGAGGCCATATATGAAATAAGCGAAGGAGACCTGAGGAGGGCCATAAACGTCCTCCAGGCCTCGAGCGCTCTGGGGCGCGTTACCGTCGAGGCCGTCTATAAAGTGGTCGGGCTGGCCCACCCGAAGGAGATAAAGGAGATGCTGAGGCTCGCGCTTCGGGGAGACTTCATCGCGGCGCGTGACAAGCTGAGGAAGCTCATGATAGAGTACGGCCTCAGCGGGATCGACGTGATAAAGCAGGTCCACGGGGAGATCTTCAAGTCCGACTCGGACTTATCGGACGAGGTCAGGGTATTAATAGCGGATTACGTGGGCGAGATCCAGTTCAGGATGATCGAAGGAGCTGACGACGAGATTCAGCTCAGCGCATTCCTGGCCTGGCTCTCTCTCCTGGGCAAGAGGCTTGGCTCGGCGAAGTGAGCGCCTTGTCGAGCGACGGGAACCTGCCGTGGATCATCAAGTATAGGCCGAGGAGGCTCGATGACTACGTCGATCAGGAGGAGGCTAAGGCGCAGTTCGTGAGCTGGATCAAGGACTGGCTGAGAGGCTCTATCCCGAGCAAGAGAGCGGTCCTGCTCTATGGGCCTCCGGGCGTTGGTAAGACTTCTCTCGTCGAGGCCGTGGCGGGAGAGCTGGGGTTAGAAGTGCACGAGATGAATGCCAGCGACTTCAGGAGGAGGGAGGACATCGAGAGGTCGGCGGCGCGAGCAGCTCGCTCCGCGACTCTGAGTGGGAGGCCGAGGCTGGTACTGATCGATGAGGTCGATGGCATGAGCGGCGCAGCCGATAAGGGAGGGTTAGAGGCTCTCGTTCGGTTGATCGAGACGACGAGGCACCCCCTGGTCCTCACGGCGAATGACCCCTGGCGCCAAGACCTCAAGCCCTTGAGAGACTCGACTCTCATGATCCAGCTCAAGAAGCTCAAGCAGAGAGACGTGGTGGAGGCCCTGAGGAGGATATGTCAGCGCGAGAGAATCCGTTGCGAGGACTCGGCTCTCGCTCTGCTTCACGATAAGAACTCGGGAGACCTGAGATCTTGCATAAACGATCTGCAAGCCCTGGCCGAGACCTACGGCGAGATAACGGAGGAGCTCGTGAGGACGCAGGTCTTCTATCGGGACAGAGAGCTCGACCCCTTCGATACCGTGAGGACCATACTGACGGCGAGATATCTGTGGCAAAGCCGCTCGGCCGTCACGCACAGCAGGCTGGACCACGACTCCCTCATAGAGTGGCTCAGCGAGAACGCCCCTCTCCAATTGACGGACCCGGAAGACCTCTACAGAGCCTTCGAGGCTCTATCGCGAGCGGACGTGTACAGGGGGCTGATAGTGAGGACGGGCTCGTGGGATCTCCTGGCTCACGTGATAAACATGCTGGGCCCCGCCGTCACTCTCTCTAGGAGGAACACGAAGTTCAAGTGGGTCGCCTACAGGTTCCCCCAAAAGATAAAGATGCTTTCGGAGCTCAGGAGAGCGCGCGAAGCTCTGCAGTCGGCGGCCAAAAAGATAGCAGAGCAGGCGCACGTTTCGACGAGGACCGCGCTATCCGAGTACATCCCAATGATTAGGGCCGCCCACGCGATAGATAGCACGTGGGCTGCCTACATTATGAAGCGGCTGGGCCTGAGCCCCGAGGAGGCCTCGGTCGTGGTCGGAGACCCCGAGGCTGCCTCGCTCGTCGAGTTGAAGCTCACCGAGCTCGAGAAGAGGATAGCGGAGAAAAGGGGCTCAGCACCTCGGGCGAGGCCTCGAGGAAAGAAATGAGGTCATCAAGCAGATCTCCGCCGCGGAAGACGCGGCTCAGCTTAGCTCGAGGATCGAGAACTCGGAGCGCGATCGGGTACTTCACCCCGACCAGAAAGAGCCTCGAGCCCTCGGCTTCGCCGGGCCTCCATAGCTCGGCGTGGGCTCGAAAGCCGGTGCCGCACCGATAGCTCCTCGCGAAGTGCGCGAGCCTCCTAACGTAGTGAATCGGGAAGCTCTCCCCTCTAACCCATAAGAAGACCCTTCTACCCTCGGCCTTCACCTCGATCCTTAGGATCCTCCTCTCGAAGTAGCCCTCTCTAGGTCGCTTGAGCCAATCCTTGTAAAGCACCGAGTGGTCGCGCAGCGCGGTGAAGATTGAGAGGACGGAGTTGAGCTCTCGGAGGTCGGCGCATTCGTAGTTGGAGGCCTCGTCGACATAGACGTAGTCCCTCCAGAGAGCCCAGCGCCTAGCGTGGAACTCGGGCGGGGCCTCCTCGCTCGCTGCCCACACTCCGATCCTCTCCGACGAGCCCTCGATCCTCTCCACGAGCTCCTTCAGGGAGCACTCGCTCCGCGCCAAGAAGCTCAGTGTCTGCCACAGAGCGCTGACTCCTCTGTCTGTTCTGCTGGAGTAGCTGTAGAGGAGACCTCCCTCGGGCTCGCAGCCCGAGATCGCGCTCAACACAACGGACTCGACCGTAGGAAGGCCGGGCTGCCTCTGATAGCCGAAGAACGCCGAGCCGTCGTAGAGGAGAGCGAGCACCACCCTGCGGGACTTTCCAGCCAAGTCACGAGCCCTCCGTTACCGGCTAGTTCAGGGTATCAGCATCCTAATGGTTGCCTGCGCCAGCGGCAATACCCCTCAATCCCAAGAGCACGGTGGCGAACGCCATGGCGACGACGGCGAGCCTCAGGCCTCCGCTCAGAGGCGGAGCCTCTCCCGTCCCCTCGGTGAAGACTTCGCGGACCACTCTAGCGTAATAGAAGCTCGATATCCCGCTGTTGACTACAGCGACCAACACGAGGGCCGAAGAGTAGCCGAGGGCTAACTGGTAAGTGTAGTTTCCCCCAGAAGCTCGCGAGGGGTGGCACGCCGAGCAGGCTGAGCGATAGGACGGCCAGCGCTACGTCAGCTGCCGGACCGCGCTTGTAATAACCTCGGAGCCTCTCGAGCCTCGAGGCCCCTCCCCAATGATTAGGAGGGTCCCGGGCTTAGAGAGCGCATAAGCCGTCAGATGTATCAGAGCGGCTGTGAGAGCGTAAGAGGCCATGCTCGTGTCACGCTCATCCCCGAGAGATAGATGGTACAGAGCGGCAGTTGTGGCGAGCATGAGATAGCCGACGTGGGCTATGCTGCTGTAGGCGAGGATTCTGTAGAGGTTCCTCGAGGCGAGAGCCGCTACGTTGCCAAAGGTCATGGTGAAGGCGGAGAGGAGAGCTGCCGCGGCCACTCTCGGGCTGCCAACGGGACCATCTCGACCTTCATGACGGTCCTGTAGCACAGCGCTGCTATCGACGCCGCCACTACCACCTCGGCCGAGGCCAATAGCACGGCCATAACGGCGTAGAGGCCGGTGGGCTCGGGGACCGGGGCCCCCACGCTCACCAGCATTAGGAGAGCTCCATTGAACAGGACCTCGACCCTTAGCGATGTCTTCAGCAGAGACCTGGTGGTGAGCATTCGCGGCGACGCCAAGTTCCAGGAGCGCCGCTACGGTCAGCTCAATGAAGAGGAGACGAGATGCCGCGAGCACCTCGCCGGTCGACCGAGCTAACCGTCAGACCTCTTTTTACCTCACGCCACACTTCTTTCTCTTCTCGACGCGAGCAGCGCCTCTATCGTGCTGGTCAGAGCGACGACCACCAGGAGGACCGCCGCGATCCGGCGCTCACGGAGTACTGCTCAAATCTCTCGAACTCGGCCCCCTCCTCGAGGGGTCGATCGACCTTGTAAAGGAGCCAGACGACAAGGGCTAGTGGCGCGATGAGGAAGAGCAAGACGCCCGCGTATGCGGCCAGGGCCTCGAGCAATATAACAGTGATTCTCCTCGGAGCGAGCCGCATTTAGAGTGTCAAGTATCTAACTGAACCAAAACTCAGAGCGCGAACCTCGGACCGAGAGGATCGCGCGATCTTGGGGGAACTATGACCAGCTCTCTAGAATCCGTTGAGCTCTCCGCTTCTCAGCCTCTCCTCGACGAATCTCAGGAATCTCTCGCGGTCGCCTAGCCGACCTATCATCGTTTTGTAGTAATTCTCCACGGCCTTCACGTAAAAGCGCCCCAGACCTCTCACCGATGCCATCACGGCCTCCCCGGCCTCCTTTCCGACCCTTAGCTTGGGAATTCTGAGCGCGCTGGCCTCGCCCAGACGGATCTCCCTGCCCTCATTGAACGAGAATTCGACGGATGAGAGTAGAGAACAGTAGACCGAGATGAGGAGACAAGTGGCCGCCAGCACCGGGACCACCAGAGCGTCCCAATCCTCCGTGGCCGGCAGCGCCAGCCTGAAGCTGTACCTTCCGCCCGCCAGTCTGGCCTCGAGCGAGGCGAGCGGCAGGATCCTCTCGAGCCTCATGTAAGTTGACAGCTTGAGCTCAGACTCGCGGTCCCTGAGCCTCGTACCAGTGACGCCGTAGCGCCCTCGGACCTCCTCGTTGAGGAGAAATCTGTAGGCCTCGGCGTAGATCTCGCTTAGAAAGAGCGCCCCCTCTCGCGAATCAATTGGCCTGCTACCCTCTTCTCCGAGGATCGAGGCGAGAGCTTCCATCGGCTCCACTCCCTCGGAGATCATAGACGACAACCTCTCGCGCCCGTCGAAGAGCCCGGAGAGCACGAGCTCGGCCGGGCTGACCACGTAGAATCTCTTGCCCCTCTTCAACAGTAGGGGCCTCTCGATGAGGTCCGAGAGCCTGAGGCGGAGCTCCTCGGCCACGGAGGCTAAGGCGAGAGAGAGCTCGTAAACCCAGTCGAGCTCGCCGAGCCTCTGGGCAGACTCCACGGCCTCGCGCGTTTTGCGCCGAGCCTCGAGCGAGCCGCCCCAATCTGCCGCCTCTTCCAGCCCCCGCTCCACGAGTGAGAGGAAGAGAGCCTCGGCGAAGTAGCTCGCCAGGGGGAGCCTCTCGCCCGACAGCGCGGCGAAGTGAACCGGGGCGAACACTCTATTGAAGATCCCCAGCCTGTAGAGGTGAGACCTCCTCGAGACGTGGGCTCGCCGCTCGTGCGACACGATCTCGTTCCTTAGTTCGAGCGGCTCTTCCTCGAGCGCGTCGAGCGGAGGAGCGGTGAGAACGCTCCTGGCCTCTACGAGCGAGCTCAGGCGCTCGACTTGGTTCTCTAGCGCCGCCAGCCACCAGCCGGCCACGCGCTCCAGCTCCTCGTGTTCAATGACAACGCTCCCCTTCCCCATCTCTGCGAGGCCTACTCCCACGAGTGGAGGAGCTATGGAGAGGTGGTCGAGGTTCCGCTCGAGAAACATCGGGTCACCGACCGCTTCCTCCAATGGGAACTCGCGCAAATAAGGCTCGCTGGGCAGTTATGGGCCGGTGCGAGCTGTGCCTCTGCTGGAGGTGCGTGACCTCAGCGTATGCATCGGCGACTTGGCCATAGTTAAAGGGGTCTCGTTCTCCGTGGAGCCGGGCGAGATCCATGTGATAATGGGCCCCAATGGATCCGGGAAGTCCACGCTGCTCTCGTGCCTGATGGGTCTACCTCGAGTGAGACCGTGTGGTGGGGCGATATTCTTCGACGGGAGAGATGTCACGCGGTCCCCCCCGCACGAGAGGGCATCGCTGGGCATGGTGCTCGCCCACCAGAGTCCTCCCCAGATAAGGGGGGTCAAGCTCGCCGAGATCGCCAAAGCTCTCGTCAGGAGGTGCGGCTGCTCCGACTACACGCTAGCTGCGAGGATGCTTAACGTCGAAGGGCTGTTGGGCCGCGACCTCTTCGTCGGCTTCAGCGGAGGAGAGAAGAAGAGGGCGGAGCTCTTCCTCTCCATGCTCCTCGCGCCCAGGCTGGCCATGTTGGACGAGCCGGACAGCGGAGTAGACCTAGAGAGCATGGAGCTGATCGCCGAGACCATTAACTACTTGGCGAGAAGAGGCACCTCGGTGATACTCGTGACTCACTTGGGCAATATTCTCAGCAAACTATCGAGGCTCGACTACGTGCACATAATGCTCGAAGGCGCGCTCATCTACACGGGGAGACCCGACGAGGTCCTCCCCCTCGTGCTAAAGCTGGGCTTCAAGAGGGCCCTATCGGAGCTGAGAGCGCGGAGAGGAGAGGCCTCTTGAGGAAGCCGAGCTCCGAGGTTCTAAAGAAACCCGCTCCCTACGGCCCCGACATAGACTTGGAGGCCTACGAGGTTGGTAAGCCCGAGGTGGGGGGACCCGAGAGCGCGCCCCCTTCTATCTTGGGCACGGCCCCGGAGCGCCTCGGCATCGACGCGTCGAGGGCCAGCTACGTCCAAGTCAACGAACTGGCGCTCTATAAAGCCATGGAGCGCTCCTTAGCGAGATACGGAGTGCGCGTGATCCCTCTGGCCCTCGCCCTCAGAGATTCGGGGCTCGCGCGCGAGCTAGCGTGGCGCATCGTCGACCCGGAGACCGATAAATATACGGCCTACGCGTACGAGCACGGAGGGGAGCTCGGCTACTTCATCTTCGTGCCGCCGGGGACCAAGCTCCCCACCCCCATATACTCTTGTCTGGCGATAACGTCGAATAGGAGAGCTCAGCTAGCTCATAACGTAATCTACGTAGGGGAGAGCTCAGAAGTCCACGTAGTCACTGGCTGTGCCGTCCCTCACGGAGTCAGAGAAGGTCTCCACATCGGCGTGAGCGAGTTCTACGTGGGTCGAGGAGCTCGCTTGACCTTCTCCATGATACATGCCTGGGCGGAGGGCCTCCACGTGAGGCCCAGGACCGCGGTGAAAGTGGAGGAGGGGGGAGAATTCGTGAGCTATTACGTCATATACAGCCCCGTAGCCTCCCTCCAGACCTTCCCGAGGGTGGAGCTCGAGAGGAGCGCCAGGCTCTACTCGGCCTCAGTGATCGCTGGCAGCGGGAGCGGAATCTACGACGTTGGCTCGAAGGCGGTGCTCGCCGGGGAAGGCTCGTCGGCCGAGATAATCTCGAGAGTCGTTGCTCGAGACAACTCGAGGGTCTTTTCTAGAGCGGAGATCGTCGGGAAGGGGCGCGAAACGCGCGGCCACGTCGAGTGCCTGGGTCTCCTCCTCTCTAGGGGTAGCGCTATCACGTCTATCCCCGAGATAACTTCTGAGTCCCTCGAGGCCAGGCTATCCCACGAGGCGGCCATAGGGATGCTCGCTCAGGAGGAGCTGGAGTACCTGATGAGCAAGGGCTTCTCCGAGGATGAGGCAAAGTCCGTTCTGGTGAGAGGCTTCATGAGCGTCGAGGCCCCGGGCATTCCATCGGTCGTGCGCGCCGAGATCGACAAGATCCTCGACTTAATCGCTGCCCACGCCGTGGGATGAGGAGCTTCTTGGCTCGGAGCTGAGCGTCACGATGAGAGCGCGAGAACACGCGGAGGGAGCTCTTAGGCGGCGAGTTGAGCTCCGCCTCCTCAATTACTCGCGCGGCGATCTCGTATTGAGGGTGGAGCCCTCGCTGTGTAAAGGCTGCATGCTGTGCGTCGAGGCGTGTCCTCAGGGCGTCCTGGAAGAGTCGCCAAGCAGAGTTAACAGCCGCGGCTACGCTCTGCCCGAGCCCCTGCGCCTCGATAAGTGTACGGGTTGCAGGCTCTGCGAGATGCTATGCCCGGACTTCGCAATCGAAGTAGACGCGAGCGGGGGGGCGCGTTGAGGCTCTCGCGCCTGAGTCGCCTTCCTTTCCCAGCGGGAACGCGAGACTTCGTCCAAGGCAACGAGGCCGTGGTCAGAGCTGCCATAATGGCCGGCTGTAGATTCTTCGCCGGCTACCCAATAACGCCCGCCAATGAGATACTTGAGAACATGATGAGGCTCATGCCTCTAGTCGGAGGCGTGGCTCTGCAGCTCGAGGATGAAATCGCAGCTCTAGCTGCGGCGATCGGAGCCTCTTGGACCGGAGTCAAGTCTATGACCGCCACGAGTGGTCCCGGTTTCAGCCTCATGATGGAGGGGCTCGGCTACGCCGTGATGACGGAGACGCCAGTTGTCGTAGTTGACGTGCAACGCGGAGGACCTTCGACCGGTCAACCGACGATGTCGTCTCAAGGAGATCTCCTCCAAGCCGTCTGGGGACTCCACGGCGATCAGAGCAAAATTGTTCTCTCTCCTTGGAGCGCGCAGGAGGCGTTCGATTTAACCATCGAGGCTTTCAATCTCTCCGAGGAGTATCGAGTCCCCGTGATCTTGCTAATGGACGGGGAGGTGGCGCGACTGAGGGAACTCGTCAAAATACCCGAGCCCGACGAGCTTGAGGTGAAGTACAGAGCTGTGGCGAGCCCCGAGCAGGCCTCATTGCCTTACTTCGATTGGCTTGACACGAAGGTCCCCCCCATGCCGCTCCTCGGTCGCGGTCACGCCGTCCATGTCACCGGGCTCACGCATGATGAGAGAGGATATCCAATGACCAACGAGCCCGAGATTCACGAGAAGCTTGTGAGAAGGCTAGTGGAGAAGATAGAAGGCAACGCGAGGAAGATCTTCTCCTACGACGCTTTGGAGCTAGAGGAAGCCGAGGTGGTCGTGGTAGCGTACGGGATAGCGGCCAGGTCGGCAGCGGAGGCCGTTAGAATCCTCAGGCGCAACGGAGTGAGAGCAGGCCTTCTGAGGCTAAAGACTCTGTGGCCCATCGATGGCGAGGTGCTTCGAAGAGCTTTGAGCGACCGCGAGAAGGTGGTCGTTGTCGAAATGAGCTTGGGGCAGCTGCATAGGCTGATAAGGCTCCACACGTGCTGCGATTCTCACCTCATCTCGGTCTGCTCCCTCGGGGGGAAGTTGCCGGAGCCCGAAGATATAGCGAGGGCGGCCAGCTCTTGAGGCTGCGAGATTTGGCCCTGAGCTCCTCTCTCAAGCGAAGATTCCTGCGCGAGGACAGACTCCCGACGATCTTCTGCGCTGGCTGCGGCATAGGCACGGTCTTGAAGTACGTGCTTCACGCGATAGACTTAGCGGAGCTCGACCCGAAGAGGCTTGTCTGGATAAGCGGCATAGGTTGCTCCTCTAGAGTGACCGGCTACGTAAAATTCGACAGTCTTCATACAACGCACGGCCGAGCTCTAGCCTTCGCCACGGGCGTGAAGCTGGCTAGGCCCGACCTGGAGGTGTTAGTGTTCGCTGGCGACGGGGACCTGGCCGCCATTGGCGGGAACCACCTCTTCCACGCGGCTAGGAGGAACTTAGACGTCGTGGTGGTGGTCGTGAACAACTTCAACTACGGCATGACTGGCGGACAGACCGGGCCCACCACTCCGACTCACTGTGCGACAACGAGCGCTCCTCGCGGCAACTTCGAGAGGCCCACTGACTTAGTCGCGCTCGTCGCGGCGGCCGGTGCGAACTACGCGGCCAGGTGGACCTTCCTAGATTACGTCTCCGGAATCAACAGCTTACTCAAGGCCTTCAAGAAGAAGCGCGGCTTCAGGTTGGTGGAATTCGTAACGCCCTGTCCCACGTACTTCGGGAGGCTCAATGGCCTCAAGAGCCTCGGCGATTTCTCGGCATGGTTGAGGAAGAACTTCGCGCTTCCATCGGAAGAGCCAGCCGGGAGGATGAGGCTCGGCGAGTTAGCCGACAGGGACGAGCCGGGCTTCGTGGAAAGCTACTTCAGACACGCCATGAGCGCGATTAGCGAAGAGCTCGCGGGGAAGAGCAGGCCTTGAGAGTCGAAGTTCTCTTCGGGGGTCGAGGAGGTCAGGGAGTAATCTTTGCGGGCCTTCTGCTAGCCAGAGCAGCAGCGCTCTACGAAGGTCTACACGCTGTGCACTCTCAGCTCTACGGTCCCGAGGCTCGAGGCGGAGTTAGCAGAAGCGACGTCGTGATCAGCGACGAGCCGATAACGTATCCGAGAGTGAGGAGAGCCAACGTCTTGGTTCTGCTCTCTCAGGAGGCTTACGAGAAGTATGCACACATCGCAGCGGAGGACTCGCTGATATTGATAGAACGGAGCTTGGTCGAGGCGACGGGGGCCCGCTTCGAGGCCGAGGGGCCGAAGATCGTGAGTGAAGACCTCATATCGACAGCGCTCGAGGCAGCCGGAACCCGCTCGGCGATCAACGTGGTGGCCGTCGGCTACGTGGCATCGGCGACTGACCTGGTCAGGCTGAGCTCTCTCGAGGAGGCGCTGAAGGACCTGCTCGTTCGCCAAAGCTCCTCTCTCGAGCGGAACCTCAAGGCGCTGAGAGCAGGGGCCGAGCTCGCTAAAAAGAGTGGAGGCCCTCGGGAGCGAGCTCGTAATATTATATCGTAATATTATATATTGTGAGGTTCCGCTCGAGAATGATGATTTTTCGAGTCTGCAGCGCCGGGGATAAGCTCTGTCCCGAGAGGTGAGACCACGCATGGACGTCTTGAGAGCGCGCGTGAGCACGAGCGAGGCTCTGAGACTTCCTCCAGGAGCTCGCGCGGTCGTTGCCGGTTGGGTAGACGCCCTCAGAGTCGTGGGTAAGGTCGCGTTCGTGGTGGTGCGAGACAGGTCTGGGAAAATGCAGATCGTGGTCAAAAAGGACAGGAACCCGAGTCTATACGAAGAGGTCGTGGATCTGGGCCGCGAGGACGTGGTGGCGTTCGTAGGAACGATTGTCGAGAGCACGGCGAGCCTAGGTGGCAAAGAGCTCGTGGCGGAAGAACTCCACGTCCTGGCGCGCTCGGAGAGGCCCATCCCTATAGACCCCAACGATTGGGAAAAGACGGGATTGAGCAAGAGGTTGGATTGGAGGTTCCTAGACCTCAGGAGCCGCCGCAACATCCTCATATTTCGAGTGGTGGACGAGCTCGTCAATGCTCTGCGTGAGTTTTACCGCAGTCGCGGCTTCGTTGAGGTCTTCACGCCGAAGATCGTGGCGGAGGCCACCGAAGGGGGGGCAGACGTGTTCCCGGTAATCTACTTCGACAAGAGCGCTTTCCTAGCTCAAAGTCCTCAGCTCTACAAGCAAATGCTCATGGCGGCTGGCTTCGAGAGAGTATTCGAGGTGGGTCCGGCCTATAGAGCCGAGAAGCACCACACGACGAGGCATTTGACAGAGTACGAGTCGATCGATATTGAGATGAGCTTCATATCCGGGCCGGAGGACGTCATGGACGTCGTTGAGGCCGCGGTGAAATACGCTATATCGAGGGTCAGGAACTCGTTGGGGGGGGAGTTGAGAGAGCACCTCGGAGTCGAGGTGAAGGAGCCTCGGGAGGTCCCGAGGATCGCCTTTGCAGAGGCCAAGAAGCTTTTGGAAGCGCGAGGTGTGACGGTCGACGCGGCGGAGCTCGGAGCCGAAGGGGAGCGCGCGCTGGGCGAGGTCTTCTCGAGAGAGCACGGAGCCGACCTAGTCTTCGTAACGGACTTTCCATGGGAGGCTAGGCCCTTCTACACGATGAGGAGACCCGATGATCCCAGCCTTACGCTGAGCTTCGATCTGCTCTACCGAGGCGTAGAGATCGTTAGCGGTAGTCAGAGAGAGCACAGACCAGACGTCCTTCGACGTCAAATCGAGGAAAAGGGGTTGAGGCCCGAGGGATTCGAGTTCTACCTGAGATTCTTCCGTTACGGCATGCCTCCGCATGGGGGAGCCGGACTCGGGCTCGAGAGATTCGTCATGAGTCTCCTCGAGCTCAAGAACATCAGAGAGGCCAGGCTCCTCCCCAGGGACCCGGAGAGGCTCTCCCCCTAAGGCCCTCGAGCCGCTCAGAGCTCGAACCTCAGCTCCTCGCGACCGGGCGTTCTGTAACCTCGCTTGACGTAGAAGAGCAGGACGTTCCCTCTCCTGAGCTCGACGGGTACGCCGAAGTTCGAGCGAACGTTCCTGGCCTTCCTTGGTAGATACCAGATGACCTGGTAGCTGTACTCAGCTTCCTCGGGTTCGTAGACATTTTCGTAGACGTTCTCGCCTCGCCTCAACGACAGAGGCCACCTAATCGAGAACACGAAGGAGACACGCCCGGGGAGATCGCACGAGATCTTCGCGCAAAGCACGCGAGGTTTGACGCGTCTCCCATTGAACGTTATATGCTCCTCGTCTACGAGCCTCTGCATGTTCCTCTCTATCATAGTTTCCTCTCGTCTGAGGGCTTCTACGTCTCCCGCCTCGAGGAGGCTCCAATAGTACTTGGTCTTGTCGAGATAGTCGAAGATCACGGTCTGGGCCACGCCGTCTTGGCAGAGCACGAAGAAGCCTCTCCCGAAGATCGGCGTCAACAGAGGCTCGGAGAGAGGCCGAACCAAGAGCTCCCCCGGCCTCTCTACGAGCCTCGAGGAATAAACGCTAGGTTTTAACTGAGGTAGGGCGACTAAAACAGCGAAATAACGCACCAGTCGGGTTCGCCGCTTCTCTCACTGGCGCCGCCGCGCAGACTCCAAGGCTCTCGGTAGAAGCTCTTGGAGCGCGCGCGTCACATCATCATCGGGGACCCTCTTAAAGAGCTCCACTTTGAGGCTCGAGTAATCCCACGAGATCTTACCGTCGGACACTTTATAGTTCACGATGATCCTCACCACATCGCCTTTATCGGCTTTGAGCCCTCCCACGAGCACTTCGAAGAGCACCATGTTGAGCTCCGCCGAGGCTCTGGCGACCTCGCTGTCCTGGAGCCCGAGCCGCTTTGCTTGCGCGAAGAGAGTTCTCCTGACCTTGTCGGCGTAAGCTCCCACTATGATGTAACCTGTGCTCAACCTCTCGGTGTTGCTAGACAACGCGACGGTCACCCAACCCACCGAGGAGGGCCGCCTCCTAAAAAGCGCCTCGCTATGTCGTCTCGAGCCTCTCGGCGAGGACTTCGCAAAGGGCCTCGAGGAAGCCGTAGACTAGAGGCCACGGGCGACCGTAGGGGCTTTCGCGTCCCAGCACACCGATCACGCCCTCGCACTCCTCCACGCTCCCCATCAGCTCGCTCTTCAGCGATCCCAATATCTCGGGCTCGTCTAGGCCTGGAGCCTCTAGCAACCCTCCTCGGAGATTGACCGCTATTACGCAGCCGAGGGCCCCCCATCTCACCGTTCCGTCTCTCACCCGCAGAGCGTTGGCCTTGTTCAGTCGCGGGGGGCGAGCACATAGTTGGACCAAGACCGCGCTCGACCAGGGCAGCACATCGCTCGAGGGAGCGAGCTCCGCCACTTTGAGCTTAGACAACTCCCCGACGATAGACTCGACTGGTCGCACCCCCCTAGAGCTCGTCTCCACCAACCCGGCTCTTTTCGCTACTTGTATCAGGCTCCGCGCCGCTCCTTCGCCGAGGCCCAGAGAGCGAGCTAGCCTAGCTCTGCCCATAGGCCCTCCTCGCGTCGTCACGAGGAGTATTCCTAAGAGGTCCGCGGGGGTCGCTAGGATCTTGGACCTCTGCACGAGCTCTCGGAGCAAGTCCACAAGCTTACACATAGAGAGCTCAGAACCAGTAAGACTCATTGACCCTCAGCCCTCTACTCACCATGAAGGCCACTAGGTCGCGCCACGTGATGCTGTCCTCCCTCTCCGCGATCCCCAACATTTCACTCCACTCGCAAGAGTCCACCGCGCGCTCGGTCAGATCGCTCAACCACTCACAGAACTCGATCTTGACCTCGTCGCTTGAGGCGGCTATATCGCGCAGCAGAGCGCTCTTGAGCTCGCTCGGAGAGAACCTACGCGACAAATGCGCCTTCCTCCTCCACATAAGGCGAAGAGGTCTGCCTCCTCGATCGAAGCCCAGGTTTATCATTTCTTTTTTAATTTTTAAGTCCTTTGACATTGGAGACTAGCGAGAGGCGCTCGCTCGTTGAGTTGGGGCTGGGAGCATCACCCCTCGAGGAAGATCATAGGGGAAGCCTCCACGGAGCTCCGCGGTCGCAAAATAGCGTTAGGTGTCACGTCAAGCGCGGCGATCTACAAGAGCGTAGACCTCGCTAGGGAGCTTATGCGAGCCGGCGCAGAGGTCACCGTGGTTATGAGCTCCGAAGCCACCAGGCTGATTTCTCCCGCGTTGTTCGAGTGGGCCACGGGGAGACCCGTCTATCGCGGTAGGTTCTCTGGAGAGGTCGGACACATCTTGTTAGCCGAGACCCACGACGCCATACTCGTAGCCCCCGCCACCGCATCTACCATGGCTAAGCTGGCTCACGGCATCGCCGACACGGCCGTAACTCTGGCCGCTCACTCATTCTTGGGAGAGGGCAAGCCAGTATTACTGGCTCCAGCAATGCACCTCTCGCTATATAAATCAATGGAGAGGCTCGGCGTGGTGAGTAAGCTCAGGGAGGCAGGCTTCGTAGTTCACGAGCCTCGCGTAGAGGGGAATAGAGCCAAGTTTCCCGACCCGAGGGCCCTGGCCTGGCACGCCGAGGCGCTCGTGGTCCGAGGCAAAGACTTGGACGGCTTGAGGGTCCTCGTTACCGCGGGGCCCACGAGGGAGTACATAGACAGGGTCAGATTCATAAGCAACCCTAGCTCGGGGAAGATGGGCGTGGCTCTCGCCGTCGAGGCTTCGTATAGAGGGGCCAGCGTCTCGCTGGTCCACGGGCCTCTCTCTGGGATCGAGCACGACGTCGGTAGGGCGTTCCGCGTAGAGACTACGCGGGAGATGGCGAGGCGGACTCTCGAGGAGCTAGAGGTCTTCAAGCCTAATGTTGTGATACTGGCGGCGGCCCCGACCGATTTCGCCCCGGCCGCGGTCTTTGACGGTAAGCTCGATAGCTCCTCGCCAATTAACCTTCAACTCGTGCCGACCCCGAAGATTTCGAGAGAAGTTGCCGAGCGCCGCGAGCCTGGCACGATTCTGGTTCTCTTCGCCGCTGAGATCGCCGAGAGCGAGGAGGAGCTCGCGGAGAAGGCAATCGAGAAGAAGACGTGGTACGGGGCCGACGTGATAGTCGCGAACAACGTAGGCACCCCCGGTGTGGGTTTCGCCTCCGACTTCAACGAGGTTCTAGTGCTCTATGGAGAGAAACCAGAGGTCTTGAAGATCGAGAGGAGTCCGAAGAGGATCGTAGCGAGGAGAGTGCTCGACGTGGTGAAGAGTCTAATTGAGGCGAAGCGCGGTTAGAGTAGCCCACCATATTTCGGGATTCTGGAGACCCGTGATCTCCAAGGATGCCCGCGCGTCAGGAAGCCTGGGGGCCGGTCTCCTCGTCAAGCCGTACCTCAGAGTAGAATGCGAGGAGAAGAAAGGAGATCCCTCGGAGCTTGGGATCTCGATACCGCCAGTCGATCGCGTCCTCTCGATCCTAGGCTTAAGAGATTGCTCGCTCAAGCTCGAGCTGCCCCTCGAGTTGGGAGTGGGCTACGCCGTCAGCGCGGCAGCTTCTTTAGGCGCGGCGGTGTGCTGCGCGAGGATTGCCGGACGCCGGAGCCTCCTCGAATCGCTCGACGCGGCTCACGTGGCCGAAGTTGAGGAGTCGACGGGGCTCGGCGACGTCTCTGCTATATCGCTCGGGAGACTCTTGCCGGTCAGACTGCGCGCTGGCTGCCCTTCCAGGGCTCTCGTGGACTCTCTGCTCGTTGCCGACGGGCTCGCCGTCATCACAGCTCCTTACAGGGTTTACACGACCCCCCAAATGCTGGCCGACAAGCTGAACGTCTTCAAAAGGTTGGGAGAGCGCGCGGTCAAGAGATTCCTCGCGGCGATGTCGTTGGAGTCCTTCGCCGAGGAGGCAAGGAGATTCTCGCTTGAGACGGGGATGGCGCCTCCCGAGCTTCTCCACCGCCTCGAGGAAGCTCGAGCAAGGCTTAGAGGAGTCCTCGGGTGGTACTTCAAGAAGGGGCTCTTGGTCCTCTTGGTAGAGCGCGAGTGGGCCAACGACGTCGCGGTCGAGCTGGCTCGTGAGTTGAAGATTAAGACGAGGACTCACGAGTTAGCCTGGAGCGGGGTGGAGATGGAGTGAGCTCGGAGAGACGCGTCAGAGTCCGAATCCCGGAGAGCCACCCGAGATATAGGAGCTTGATGGAGAGAGAGACGCTCGTCGAGGGTTTTCTGACCGGCATGGTCGTTCCCGAGGGGCTCATAGCTCATGGCCGAGGCGAGGCCTTCGACTATCTTATTGGCGAGACCACAATAGAGCCTGCGCGTAGAGCCATCGAGGCGGCGGCCGCCGCTCTGCTCGTCTCCGCTAAGCCGGTCATCTCGGTTAACGGCAACGCCGCTTCTCTCGTGGGCAGAGAGCTCGTCGAGCTCTCAAACGAGTTCGGTCTACCGCTCGAGGTAAATCTTTTCTACAGGACCGAGGAGAGGCTCAGGAGGATAAACGTGTACCTCCGAGAGCTGGGAGCGAAGCATCTCGTCGAGTGCGAGAGTCCAATAGAGCTCCCCGCCCCGGAGAGCGAGAGGAGAAGAGTTTGCGAGGAAGGCATAGGAGGCGCCGACCTGGTCTTGGTAATGATCGAGGACGGAGATAGGACGCAGGCTCTGAGGTCTATGGGCAAAATCGTCGTGGCCGTGGACTTGAACCCCCTCTCGAGGACTTCGCTCGCCGCCAACATCACTATAGTAGACAACGTCACTAGGGCCGTACCTCTCCTCAGGTCTGAGCTGCGGAGAGCGAAGGGCCTCCCCCGCGAGGTGCTCAGAAGGAGGCTAGAGACCTACGATAATGCCAGGGTCCTGGCCGAGGTCCTCGCTCATATCAAGCGGAGGCTCGAGGAGCTCTCCTCGTCTCTCATCTCTAGGAGCTCAGTAGCTCCGGCAAGCACTCGCTAGCGCACTTCAGGAGGAGTTTCCTAAGCCTTCTCTCCAACCACCACCCCTCGACCCTACTAGCGAGCAGACCGAGGAGCCTTATGTACACAGGCACGTTGACTCTGGCCCCTGCCGCGCTCGCATGGCCGCCGCCCCCGAAGCACGAGGCCACGCATCTGACGCTCTTGGACCTGGACCTAAAACTGATCGAGCCGCTCAGTCTCCCTAGGGCGACTAAGTCGGAGCCGGTCCTAGAGATGATGTAGGAGGCTAGCAAGCTCGTAGGAGGCTGAGCGCGCCTCCTGACCAAGTATGCTGCTTTGAGCCCTCCTGGCAGCTCAAGTACCTTGGCGGCTACCGCCTCGGCCCCATAGCTCCCGAGCTCCGCATTTAGATTCGCTTCGGCGACCTCAGAGAGGTCGTCGCTCCATATCCTGCACTCAGCCAGCTCACCAAGCAGAGCTCTCTTCCAAGAGTCTCCAGCCGGTCCTCGCCGCGTCCCGACTACTCGATATAGAAAGGGAGACAGAGGAGAGGTCCACGACCAAGTATCCGCTGAGCACGTAGCCTCTACGAGCTGCCAAACGCAGTCGTCCTCGCCTAGCTCCCCCCTCTCGGCTAACGAGCGCGCTACCACGCCGGCCGTGCAGGTCGATAGGTCGACCTTTACCTCAACCCCCAGTGAGCGTAGCTTCTCGAGGTGTTCCTCCTCCCACAAGTGGTGATCGTACCACTCTACGCGGGTCCCAGAAGCTCTGAGCTTTGAGAGTAGCAGCAGTACTTGACCAAAAGTGCCAGGATTTGCTCCTAAGTCCATGATCGCTACGAGAGCAGGGGTCGAGGATCCCAGCGCGCCGCGCATCGCCCTGTGAAGCGAGTAGGGCTCGGCGAAGTGTAGCCTCACCTCCTCTCTCGCCTCGCTTCGCTCCAACGCTCTCAGGTAAACGGCGGCCGATGTTAGGCCGTCGAGGTCCCCGTGCGTGAATACGTGAATCTTCGAGGGAGAGCCGGAGCTCATGTCGCATCGCGTCGCTCTCTACCTTGTCTCGGGCTGACCGCGCTCAAGTAATATAACAGGACCGCTATCGTCTTCCCGTCTTTTATGACGCGTGATCTTATCATTGGGACGACGTCCTCTGGCTTTACCCAGACGAGCCTCCTAACGAGCTCCCCTCTCTCGAGCCTCTGTTGTCCCTCCTCGAACTGTCTCGCAATGAAAGCGTGCAAAACCTCGCTAGATATACCTGGCGATGCGTAGAAGCTGAACATGTAGTCGATTCTGCGGGCCCTCAGCCCGGCTTCCTCCTCGAGTTCTCTCAGCGCTGCCGAGGCCGGGTCCTCTCCGGGTTCGAGCGTGCCCGCGGGCAGCTCGAGGATCCACTCGCCCACCGGTACGCGGTACTGCTCGAGAAGGAGGATCCTCCCCTCGTCATCTTCCGGTAGCACAACGACCGCGCCAGGATGCCTCACGTACTCTCTGTAAACTCTCCTGCCGTTGGGGAGCACAGCTTCCCCGGCGAGCACCTCGATCCTTCTACCTCGAAAGACCGTTCTCACGTTTCATCTGCTCCTGCCGAGCGTGAGGGAGACCAACAGGCCTAAAACGAGGGCCAACACGATGAGGAGCTCGACGAGCCCCAGCATCATCCTCACGAGCATCAGCGCTAGACCTACGGAGGTAAGAGCAGCTAACACGAGGAGAGCGCGCGCTCTCAAGCTACGGGCCCTCCCGCGCGCGAGGTCAGGATCCCCCTCAACCTCTCAACCTCCTCGACGAGCGACGCGGCGATCAATCCCCTCAACCTCTCAACCCTCTCGAGACCGACGTCTAGCTCATCGCCCGACCCATCAATGTAGCCTCCAGAGAGTTCTCTCAGCATACCGAGGCCTACGACCACGTCTACGTTCCTGAGCTTACCTCTTAAGTCGGCGAAGTAGCCGATCTTGCCCACAGCCACGAGGCTTAACTCGAGAGCGGAGCTCCCGAGGCACCTAGCCTTGAGTGCCCCGCCTCTTCTCCTAACGTAGTCGAGCACGGGCCCCAGCTCTCGCAGCTGAGAAGGCTCATCGACGTAGAAGGCTACGGAGAACTTGCCGGTCGACTCGAAGCTCCTCACTACACTCCATTGCTCGATTCTAGCATCGTTTACATAGGCGCCTCCACCCCTGTAGAAGCTGAAGGAGTCTAGCGAGAAGACCGAGTGCACGGCTCCGGCGACTACGTCGGAGAGCCTGGCTCCTCTGCGCTTATTGGCGAAGCCTAAGCTAACGGAGCACCAGGGCACGCCCAAGACGTAATTAACCGAGCCATCGAGCGGGTCCAGCACAGCCACGAGCTCTTCCTCGCCCAACTCGCGGGCGCCGCTCTCCTCCGTCACGACGAGGCAACGCAGCCCCTCGGCCTCCAGCAGCTCCAACGCGTAGGCCTCCGCCTCCATGTCGGCTCTCGTCGTATCGGGCCCCGTTTTTTCGACGGAGGAGGGGTCCTCTCTTAGGTCCCTTAGTAGGCCGGCCACCTCGCCCGTTATCTTCAGAGCCAGCGACCGAAGATCTCGCGGCTCGTACTCGGACACTCACGAAGCACCTCCAATGAGCGAGACCTCGCGCGCTATCGAGAGCTTGAGGCCCAGCTCGAGCGCGTATTGGTGCACCAACTCGACGGCCTTCGACACAAGACTCGCCGGGACCCCAGCCACGCCAGCTCCTATAACCACGGCGCGTTTCGTGTCATCATCGACGCAAGTCTCCCTAGAATCTCTGTAGGGGTAAACGTGAACGACTAGAACCCCGCCCGACTTCAGCACAGGGACTCCCCGCTCGAGGACACGCCGCTCGCCTCCTATCGGCGCGAAGACTTCTCCTCCCTTCGAGTACTCGAGAGAGAGCTCGCCCGGGAGGAGCTTGTCAACGTCGTAAATCCCAATAGGCACGAGGGTCTCGGAGCTCGCCAGGTTACCGGCATCTACGAGCCTGTTTATCGTGGGAAGAGATTCCCCTCGCAACAGCCTCCTGGCGAGGGCCTCACCAGCCGGCCTGATCTTCGTAGGATCTATCCCCAGGCTCCAGAAGAAGCTCCTGTAGGCTCTGACTATGGGATCGTCCTTGAGGAATTCGGAGCTCCCAACGCGTGAGGCTAAAGTCCGTCGGACTCTGTCCTCCAGCTCGCGTAATCTGCTCGCGTAGTCCAAGCTCTCGTCGCGACCCTCTATACCGAGGCACGAGGCTGCTACAAAGACTCCCCGCTCGCTCAATTCTCTCGCTACGCTCAGGCGCCTGCCAAAGCAGGCGAAGCCTCCGCTCACGTCATCTTCGCCCTCTCAACCGTGTCGGAACCTTAGGAGGAGATAGCTTTCTCCCGCGATGTATTAAATAACGTAGCGATGAGCGCCGACCTGGGCACTTCGACCTCAACTCTCGCGGGCTCGAAGACCACCTCGACCCTCGCGTCGACCTCTGAGAGAAGGCCGGCCAGAGCTTTAGGCTTGAGCTCCAGGAACACGATCGAGGTGGGGGGAGACCCGTAGCACGAGCTCACGCGAGTCAGGCCCGGCTCGACCCGAGCAATGACGCTCCAAGGCTCGACGAGGAGTAGCCCGAGGTACGCGCTCGTGCGGAGGCGCAGCTCGAAGAAGCAGCTCAAGATCGAGCCTCTCACCTCTACGTGGATAGGGCGGACCACGAGAGTGATCGAGTCGCGCAGGCCGCGCGCGGTGTGCACGACGAGTGTGAGATCGTCGACGCCTCGCGCTGGCAAGAACAGAAGCCCGGGCGAGCGAGCCTCCAGCCGATCCTTCACGAGGAGGTTCAGGGGAAGGCTCGCGCTGGTCAGCCGCACCAGGCCAAGTCCACGCGGGCCCCGCTCGATGACGTAGAGCTCCAATGAGGGGCTCGGCTCGACGACGTAGCCCAAGACCGCGGAGCCCTCCTCGCTTGGCGGACCGCGCAATCTGAAATAAAAGAAATCCCCTAGTTCGCCGGCCGCGGAGAGGCTCGAGCTGATGGGGCTCGGAGTCGAGAGGTTAGCCACAAAGTCTTCGGTCTTCAGCGTGAGAGGGCGGTCCAGCACTAGGGGCCTCTTGGCCCCGCTCTCGTTGATATAGACGGCCGCTCGCCCGGGAGGTGACAGGAGGCTCACGTTAAAGCGGTAGATGAGTCCCTCGCCGGAGCGGGGCCTCAGCTCGATTTTGGCTAGCTTCGTCGCCTCCACCCACAACCTGACTCCATCCGCCGGGCCTAGCGGCACGAGTAGGAGCTCGAGCACCTCATCTGGCGTTAGCCTCTCGATGGAGCTCGTACTGGCGACCAGGCGTAGGCCTTGCTCCGCGAGCAGCCCATGGTCTATCAGAATAAAGCCCTCTAGGCCCTCCCTTCTCTGGACGCCTAAGAGGGCCACCACTGAAGAGCCGCGCCTCGTCTCGTTCTCGAAGCTTAAGTCCACGTAGAGGACCTCGTTAGGGCCGAGACGAGGGAGTGATACGCGCTTTAGCTCGAAGTCCTTTAACTCTACCGCGATTGGCGCGACCCTAGAGACCGCGACGTAGGCCTCAAGTCTAGGCTCGGCGAGTCCTCGACTTCTCAGAGCGACCTCGCCCATTTCATCGACTAACGCCACGTCCTCTGACGCGGCCTCGGCGCCGCTGAAGGCGATTAGCTCCAACAAGCGAGACAGGTTGAGCAGCCCGGCTCCCTGAATTTCGGGCGGGAGGCCTAGATCCCTGGAGGAGGATCTCAGAATCTCCCTGGCCCACTCGACGCCGAGCGCGTCGTAGCTAAGCCCCAAGCTCCTCGCCTTCTCTAGCGCTAGGGCGAGCACTCCAGCGGTCACGGCGGCCGATAGGCTGGTGCCGCCGAAGAAGTCTAAGGCTCTGCGCCCGTCCCCCATGCCGTTGTTCACGGAAGTAGGCAGGAGGACATAGGCTCCGGGAGCCACGGCATCGGGCTTGAAAGAGTCCGCGAGCCCCGGCCCCCGGCTGCTCCAAGAGACTACGTTCGAGCCTACGCAGCCAGGGAGCAGCAGGTGGCCTCGCGCGTCGCGCAGCGGCTCCCAGGCCAGCGCGTAGGCACCTACGGTCACGGCTCTCCCCGAGGCTCCGCCGACTGCCACGGTCGATAGGCCGGGTCCTCCATTTCCGGCGGCGAAGACGGGGATGACTCCTCTCGAGGCGACCTCCGCAACGATCTCGGACAACGGATCGAGGCCCGGCGCGAAGCCTCCGCCATCGGCGAAGAGCAGTTCCGGCCAGAAGGGGATCCCCCAGCTGTTACTGACTATATCGACCCTGGGTCTACTCGCTGGAACCCACTCACCGTCGACGAATTCGTAGCCCCCCATCCACTTGAGCGCCGACCCAACGTTGCCCAACATCAGAGCCTGAGCGGCGGCCACCTTAGCGCTGGGAGCTACTCCGCGACTAACGATAACGAGCTGACCAGCAGGCGAGGGCGCGAGCTTCTCGAGGGGCCGACCGACCGCCGCGCACACGACGCTGGTTCCGTGGCCGATTGGATCGTAGAAGAAGTCCACGTATCTGCCGCTCGGATCAAGGCCCGGGTAGATGCCGCTGCCTCTAGGCTCCCACGCGCGCTCCCACGCGCGCTCGAGGTCTACCCCCTCTGAACTCACGACACCGAACGCGTCGTAGACGTAGCCCGAGATCGCGCCGAGGCTGAAATCGGGGACCCCATCTCCGTTGGCATCGAAAACTGCCACGCCATCGCCTATTCTGAGCCCCTTCTCGTCGGCGAAGCTCAAGTCCGCCAGCTCAGCCCTCGGAGGCTCTCGGGAGAGCCCGAGTCCATAATAGAAGCTTCCTAGCACATACCAAGAGGTCGAGAGGTCGGCGAAAACCTCGTCGTAGATGCCGGGCTCTTTCGTGTCGACGAGAACCACCGGCACCAACAGAGCGAGGCCCGGGAGACTAGCATCGAGCAGGACGTTAGAGGGGAAGAAGAATGAGACCAAGAACCCGAATTTATACAGCCCGCTCGAGCTCTTTATCGGCGGAGCCCCCCAATCGGCATCAACAAGCACGCGGGCCTTTCCATAGCCGGGCAGGTAGACCAGGACGAGGCTCCCGCCCGTGGCCAGGAACCTCTGCTCGGGGTCTCTGTACGACACGCTCAGCGGAGTTAAAGCCAAGCCGAAGGAGTCAGCATCAAAGAGCAGAGGCCTCCCCACCACGTCGCGCGCCACGTCGCTCAGACCCACGCACCCCGCTGCGAGATCGAGGCCCGTATCGATGAAGCCTACGACGATTCCCTCGCCCCTCGGGGTTGGCCACGTCGCTCCGATCTCGCTCAGGAGATCCTCCATGGTCGGTCCAGGGAGCTCGGGGGCTGAGCTAACCGCTAAGGAGAGAGGCCTCAAGAGCGCGGGTTTATAGTCGAGAGTAGCCTTCAGAGGCCCCCTGAGAGAGGTCGAGGAGAAGGTCTGCTCGATTGCGAGCAGACTTACTCCCGGGGGCACAATCAACCGCGCGCTCGCTCCGCTTGGGAGCACGATCACGAGATTCCCCGGGGTCTCTGCTCTAGCCGAGATGGCGACCACGGCTAAGCTACTAGAAATAGCGACGAGCAGAGCGGCAGCGAGGAGCGGGGTCCTCGAGGCGCGATCTACCAGAGGTCCGTGCTTAGAGAGCGCGGAGCGGAAGCACATTAAGCCTCGCTCTCGCGAAGCCTCCCGGGAAGCGCGAATTTGAAGTTTAGCTTCAGGCGAGCGGTCTCCGTGTTCTCGAGCGAGGAGACGGCTCGCAAGCTCTTCACGATAAACGCTATGGAGTCCCTGCTGGTCTCAATTGGAGCGATCCTCGGCTCCTACATCTCGGGCTCGGTCGAGGTCTCACACTACATCGGAGCGGTGCTGGGCGGCAGTCTCGCGGTGGGGCTATTCGGCAGCTTCGCCGGGACGCTGTTAGCCGAGCGCTCTGAGAGATTGCGCGAGCTGCGAGAACTCGAGAAGCTCGTGCTCAGAGAGCTCAAGGGCACGATCTATGAGAAGGCCGCTCGCCTCGCCCCGCTCTACGTGGCCATGTGGGCTCTAGTCGGTACGGTGGCTCCACCCTTGGCGGTTATAGTGCCTCTCGCTCTGAGCGAGCCTCTCGCGCTAAGCCTAAAATGCTCCATAGCTCTCGGCCTGCTCATTGCTAACGCTCTGGCCTTCGCGATCGGTGCGCGCGCGGAGAGGCGCGGGCGCCGCGAGGCCTTGAAGTCGGGCCTTGCGGCGCTCGCGTTGTCGGCTTCCGCGACCGCGATTCTAGGCATCGCCGCCGCGCTCCGATCCTGAGTGCTCGACTTGTCCTCCGAGCTTCTCAGCGGCCTCGGCCACGAGAGCCGAGACCCTCTTAGCGCGGTATATCGCCTCCTCCCTCGATGAGCCGTGCGCCACCACGTGGATTTTTAATACGGGTTCATCCAGCTCGTGGCCTTGCGGGTGCGATTTTATGTAAGAGAGGGGCTCCTGCGCGGCTATCCTCCTCAGAAAGGGGGCCAGAGTAGATTCCGGGACGCCTCTCACGTAGATGAATGCCTCGGCCAGCTCGAGCCTCGGCGCGATCGCGGATATAAGCGGCACCGCCTTCTCGAAGACCGCCTCCATCTCTCTCGGGACCCCCGGTAAGCACACGATAAGCGAGGGCCCCCGCCGTATAGCGGAGCCAGGCGCGGCTCCTACAGGATTGGGCAGAACCTCGGCTCCCTCGGGCACGTGCGCCATCTTGAGGCGCTCCTCGGTGAGCTCTAGACCTCTCGACGCGTAAAACCTCTCGATCAACCTGAGGGCCCTCTCGTCGAGGACGAGCCTCAGGCCGAGGGCCTCGGCAACGAGCGCGTGGGTTTTGTCGTCGTGAGTCGGGCCCAACCCGCCTGTTATAACTATCAGGCGTGCTCCGCTGCTCAGGGACTCTCTCAATACTGTCGTTAGCTCCTCGTCATCAGGGACGGCCACGATTCTCCTCACGTCGAAGCCCATTGACGTGAGCCTCCTGGCGAGCCACGCCCCGTTCGTGTTCACGGTGACTCCCAACACGAGCTCCGTCCCTACGTTGATGATCCACGCCGCTCTCCTCTCTTCCTCTCTCTCGCTCGCGCGGATCAAGGACCTCTTCACCCGGCTACTCGATTTGGGGGAGCTCAGCGCGCTCGAGTTATTACCTTGAAGACCATCCCATTGTATACTTCGCTGTCCTCGCCCAATTTGACGCCTCTCCTGGCGTCGATCGCCGCCACGAACTTCTCGGCTAGCTCTGTGTGGACGAGCCTGGCAACCTCTCGGACCGTGGAGCCTTCGCGGACTAGGAATACGTCGGGCAGGATTCTGCCCTCACCGTCGGTCAGCTTCTCGGCGTTCTCTACCGGGAAGACCGCCACGTACCTCGCGACCTCGAACACTAGCTTCTCGATCGCTTGCTGGACCCCCGTCGAACCGTAAATCTCAAGGACGCGCCTCTTCACGTACTCCAGCGCCCTCCTCTGAGCTTCGCTCAATCTCCCAGACTCTCTAACGACGAAGGAACCTTCGCCGGGCACGTAGTCTATTAGGCCGGCTGCCCACGCCCTCTTCAGCGCTAGCTCTGCCTGAGCCGAGGCCGGCACCACTAATATATCCGAGAAGGCTCCTCTCAGCCTCTCTAGACCCTCCTTCGCTTCAGGCAAATCGGCCTTATTGGCGACAATGAGGAGAGGCTTGCTCACAGCTCTGAGCTCCCTAGCGAATCTCAGCAGGTCGTCTCGTGTCCACTCGCTCAGCCTCTTCTTTTCGAGCGCCGAGCGTCTGAGAGCCTCGGAGGCGTGGACCCGCTTGACTCCAAGACCAGAGAGCCTCTCGGCTATGGCCTCGGCCGGATCGATCGCTTGGCTTTCGACCTTCGTGATCAATCTCCTCCAGTCGCTCGCTAGGATGCCCGCGAGCCAATGAGCCACTTCGTCCAATATCGTCGCAGCCTCCTCGGCCGGATCGCTCGAGCCGGGTGGCAGAGGGTTGCCGCTATCGTCGGTGGCCCCCGCCGCATCGATCACAAGAAGCAACGCGTCGGCCTTCCTCAAGTCGTCGAGAAATTTATTGCCGAGGCCGCGCCCTTCATGCGCTCCTCGTATGAGGCCCGCGACATCGATGAGCTCGACCGGGACGAACCTCGTGCCGCGGAGGCAGAAACCCGTTCTGGGCTCGCAGGACGGCAAGCCCAGCTCCGCGTGGGGGCAGCGCACCCTCACGTAGCCTATTCCGATATTTGGATTTATCGTGGTGAAGGGGCGATTCGATATCTCCGCGTTAACTAGAGTGGCGGCAGAGAAGAACGTAGTCTTACCAACGTTGGTCTTACCGATGACGCCGATCAGCGGAGGTCTATAATTCGTCAAATCTCAGTCAGGCCTCCCTCCCAGCTCTTCAAAGACCCTCAGCTCCTCGCTTTCCTTGAGCTCCACGCCGGCGAGCCTCTCCATGAGGAAGATCGCCCCCCTCCCCATGGAGTTTATTCTATGTTGTATGTGCGCGTGCTCTATGCCGTAGACCTCCACTCTAGCGAGCGTCCTGAGGGAGTTCATCAAGAAGCGCGCCTTCCTCTTCAGGCTCGAGGGAGAATCCATCTGAGCGCGACGAAGAGCGGTCGCGGGCTTCGGCACGAAGGGATTGAGAGACACCCTGACCCTCTTGGGGTCTCTCCCAAATATCTCGTACACTTCCCTCACCTGTTTCACGATCTCGAGCAGATCCCTCTCCTCTTCGCCGGGTAGTCCGAACATATAGTAGAGCTTGATATTTAGACCCAAGGAGCTCGCAGTCCTCGCGACGCTAATCAGAGAGTCCTCGGGGGTGACCTTCCCTATCGCTCTCTGTAGCTCCGGCACTGGGGTCTCGGGTGCTATAGTCACGAGCCTCTGGCCTGCTGCCTTGATCAGCTCGAGCCTCCTCTCGTTGAGCGTGTCGACGGAGCAGCTCGGCACGCTGGCTTGGAGCCCTTGCTCGACCACGTATTCGAGCAGTTCCTCGCCTCGGTGGGAAGCGAAGAGACTCAGCGCGTAGATCGCCACCTTACCTACTCTGTTGACCCTTGGACCCACCTCGATTAGCTCAAGGAGCTTCTCGAAGGGTCTCTCTCTTCTGGGCTTCGTTATAGAGCCCTCGAGGCAGAACCAGCACGATCGGTGACAGCCTCGCGAAGGCTCTAACATGAAGGCTCTGCCCCAAATGGGCTCTTCGTCTAGGCACTGAATCTGCTCGATGGGGTGAAAGGCCTCGCCGAGATCCTCGACCACCTCGATTTCGGCCTCTTCCTTCAACTCGGGCACCCAGGCGCCTCGAGCAACCGATAATGCCTCGAGCCTCTCGCGCTTGTCTCTCGACGAGAGCAAAGCATCGACGAGCACTTCGACGAGCCTCTCGCCTTCTCCCCGGAAGACGACGTCAGCCACGTGATAGAGTGGTCGAGGGTCGGCCGTCGGCGAGGGGCCCCCGATAATTATGAGCGGATCGCTCTGTCTCCTCATCTCCCTCCTCGGATGTATCCCCGATCGCGCGAAGATCCCATAGATCTTCGGATAGTCCAGCTCGTACGTCGCCGTCACGAGGATCGCGTCGAACTTCCCGAGCTCGGTCCCGGTCTCGATGCTCCTGACTACTTCCCCCTCATTGACCGCCCTCTCGGCGTAGACGCGGTCCAACTCGTTCAACGCGTAATAGAGCACTTGGAGGCCGAGGCTCGATAGAGAGGCCCTATACGTCGATGGATATAAAATGCAGACCCTAACGTCGAACTTCTTCTTGCGGACTACATTGAGCTCTCTGCGTCTCACTCTGTTTGCTCACCTCCCTCGGCGCGATGTCGCGCCTCTGGTAGCACTTCATCACGACGCGGTCCGGGACATCTCTATCGACGATGCAGCCCGCTCCTATCCACGCGCCGGCCCCGATCTTGACCCCGGGCATTATCGATACGTTGACTCCCGTTTTAGCGCCGCCTCCTATCACCGCTCCTAGCTTCTTCAATCCCGTCGAGACGAGTCTACCGCGGAGAACCGAGCGCACCGGCGCCTCGTCGTGCCTGAGGTTAGCCGTTATCGTGCCGGCTCCCAAATTTGCTCTTTCTCCTACAACGCTGTCGCCAACGTAGTTTAGATGAGGAGCTCGAGCCCCCTCCAACATGACGGAGGCCTTGATCTGTGACGCGAAACCCACCTTGGCCCCGGAGCATATCACCGTTGGACCTCTCAAGTGCGAGAAGGGGCCTATCGAGGCCCCCCGTCCTACGTAGATGGGAGGCTCCAACGCGCTGGGCTCTTCGATGCGCGCCTCCCCCTCTATAATTACGCAATCTTCTGGTTCCTCGCCGCGCCTCTCGCACTCGTGGAGCAGAGCTTCTCTGTTGACCTCTAGGTAATCCCAGGGAGTACCCACGTCTCTCCACGCGCCGACCGGTATTTCCATCACCTCGACGTCCGTCTTCGCGGCCAATGCATTGATCGCGTCGGTTAGCTCTACCTCACCTCGCGGCGAGGCCCCAAGCCCCTTCAAGGCTTTTCTCAGCTCGTCCGCTTCCGCGTAGAGTAAGCCAGCGAAGACGAGGCCCCCTCGCCTCTCGGGGGGCTTCTCGGAGATCTTGACGAGCCTCCCAGCCGAGTCAACGCTCACCTCTCCGTAGAGGCTGACGTCCTCGACTCTGGCCGCGACTACGAGCTGAGCGCTAGACGAGGAGATCTTCTCGATGATGGAGGAGTAAACGCTCGGCTTGACGTAAACATCGGAGTATACGACCACGACCTCGCCGCTCCGCTCTCCTAGCGCGAGCCTGACGGCATCGCCTGTTCCCAATTGCACTGGTTGATACACAGGCCTGGCGATAGCGCCGAGCTCCTGCGCGGTCTTCAACACGCTCTCCGCGCCCGCTCCCACTACGAGGTCTACCTCGGCGATGCCCGCGCTCTTCAGGGCCTCGATATGGTGTTGTAACAGCGGCCTACCGAGGACCGGGAGCAGAGGCTTAGGTCTCGTGGAAGTGAGAGGCCACAGCCTCTCTCCGCGTCCGGCGGCCAGTATCACGGCCCGCGTTCTCAAGTCACGTCGTCGACCTCCAACGACTCCGGGCTCAACACGAGCTCGAGCAAGCCGAGGGCTGTCGGCAGAGCGTACTCCGTGGACAGGGTAATGCCCGGGGCGACATCTATGACGAGCGAGGCGAATCTGTAGATGCCGCCGGGGACCCCCTCTCTAGAGCCCAAGAGCAGCACGGGCCTTGACCTCCGCGACAACAAATTCCGGAGCTCTCCCGCCACCTCCGACACGAATCTGCCCTCGGGCTCCAGCACAATGATCGGGTGATTGCGCAACATCCTGACTAGCTCGTGCATCTCGTAGACGTGGATCCTGGTCATGTGCACGTCGCGCCCGTAGCTCTTGACCTGGACCTCGTACCTCGACTTTATGCCGTCCATCACGCCCTTGATGAAGTAGGCGAGCGGGGCGGCGGGCACAGGCTTGATTAGCGCCACGTAGTAATCGCCCACCTCGTAATTCTGGAGCCCACGCCCCACTCTGGTGCCCATGACGTATGAGGATCTCTCGTCTCCAAGGTAGGGCTCTTGGGCTATGATGAGTCTTCTGAAGAATTTATAGAAGGGGGGCTTGGCTTTGAGCATCTTCCCGCGAAGCTGCGACGAGTCGACCACGCTTACGAGAGCCACGTCGCTCAGCACGTTGATTAGCACGACCTTGTCCGGGCTCTCCAAGTCCACGCTGGCGCCCGTCCTGCGTTGCACCTCGGCCCCGACTCTCACGTTGACGTCCAGGCTCGTGAAGGGGTGAGAGCCTCGCCTCACGGTTCTAACCGCGAACTTCTCGTCTCTCTTCAGGCGGAGCTCGGCCTGGCGAGCCGCCGCCTCGGCTATTCTCTCCGGCGAGGCTTCTACGCATTCGTGGATGGGAAAGGCTTTCTCGACGTGGCTCGTGGCCCTGAGCACCTCGCCGGCCAAGTCCTCGGCGCTCCCCGTGGCTCGGTGCACGAGAAGCAGTCCGCGGAAACCGCGCGGCGACTCTAAGACCTCGACGCCTTCTATCGACTCCTCAATGAAGCTAGCTGCGACGCTCTCCATGCCCACCGGAGTCGTGGCGAGCACCTTGAACCTGCAGAGGTCATACGGCAAGCCGAGGATCTTCCCAAGGAAACGCGGGCGCCGACCACGCATTAATAATATGTCGCTCACTTGATCGCGGTCGAGTAGGGCGTCACGACGGCTTTCCGCGGTCCCTCAGGGGTGGGGACCTCTAAGAGCTTGGACTTATAGATTTCGACTCTCCTCAGCGGATAAATCTTCTTGGCTTGTTCGAAGATCTCCGTTGCCAGTTTATCGAAGAGCATAGACTGCACGAATTCATCGAGCGTTTGCTCGCTCGCTCTGCGCTCAATCAGCTGTCTCATTATGGCTCGGATGGCCCTCTTCTGGCTCGTCTTGCATCTGAAGGAGGTGAAGGCCAGAGCTGTGACGCGAAGCGCGTAGCCCTCCTTAGTCCTCACATCGAGTATGCCCTGGATTTTGCTGCTCTTACGCCTCGTGAGGACTTTTATGTAATCTCTCGCCAGCTCGTGGCTCTTAAACATCGTGCGCGCCTCGTCGCCCTCGACGCTTATCACCTGGAACTTGAGCTTGACGTGTATCCGCGTATAATCTCCTGTTATGTCATAGAGCGAGACCTCGATGACGCGCCCCAACAATTTCTGCGGGTCGTCGGATGGCGTGGTGCCAATGACCACTCCACCGAAGGCGGGAGGAGCCGTAACCACGTACCATTTCTTCGCTCTCTTCTTCTCTCGCGCAGTCGCTCTCTGCGACATCGCGGAGTCTCCTCGATCGCTCCCTCAAGCGATATCGCATCTCGCTCGGGTCGGATTAAAGAGAATTTCTATCCTCGCCGCGGTGACTCGCGCCAGAAGCGCCGAGCGCCTCGAGAGCTGCGCCGAGCTTCTCGAGGAAATCGTCCACCGCGGACCTAGCGCTGAGCAGAGCACGCCTCGGGCACTCAACCGCGAAGACGACGGAGACCCCCTCAACGCTCTGACGCATACGGAGGAGAGGGGCCTCAGTCGTGTCCGGGAGAAGCGATAGGTGTAAACTGCGCGCGAGTCTCTCGTCTCCAACGGAGATTCTCACAACGATTCTGGTCGAGCTCGCCACCATAAGATTTCGACCTCAACGAGCCCCGACCTCGACGAGCATCGGGCTAGAGGCCAGCTCGCTCAACCTCAATCCTCTCAAAGCCTCCGGCTCGGTTCTCGCGAGCTCCGCCTTCGACGTGTACAGCGCCGAGCCCTGCTTGCACGCGACGAGCTCGTCCTCGCTCGCGACCCCTAATCGCCTGAGAACTTCGGATAACATCGAGTAGGGAAGCAGAGGCTCGCTGCACTCGAAGACTCTGAAGCGGATCTTCCCAATGGAGATCCTCTCGAGCTCGCTCGATGAGGAGATCCTCCCGCTCAGCTCGCAGAGCTCCTCGAAGGCTTCTAGGTAGTTGGAGCGGAGGAACTCCACGTCGCTGGAGGCCACGGAATAGAGTAGAACCCCAGGGTCCACCTCGATTAGCACATCGAGAGCCGTAGCCAACTCCCTGAGGTCGAGCTCACGATCGCCGAAGCTGACCGTGGCGAAGAGCGATCCGAGGCTAGCGCTCTTGCCGACGCGCAGAGCTGCGCCGACCTCCTGGAGAAGGGCCTTCAGAGAATCCTGGCTCTGGTCTATTGGCGGCTTCGAGGGATCGAGCCCGAGCCTTCTGAGCTTCTCCGCCAATTTCCCGGGCTCTTCGCAGCTGAACCCGCGGAAGAATGGCCTGATGGTCCTGCGCACCGACTCGACGGCCGCGAGAGAGTCTGCCTGGTAAAAAGGCAGGAACTTCTCTCTCACCGAGACGCCTCTCATAGCCTTGAGCGCGTCCCTGAGAGGCTTGCCCACCTCAATGTAATCGGAGTGATCCTGAAGCGAGCTCGCCGCGGTGAACTTCTCGACATCGCCGATGACGCCGAGCTCCTCTAACAAAGCGAGAGCTACGAAAGGTAGAGGAAGAGCGGAGCTAGCCGCGGCTTGAGGAGTCGAGCCCGAGCTCAAGAGTCTGGCAGAGCTGCCGCTGCTCGAATCCTCGAGGCGTAGCGTTGGAGCATTGCCGCCAGTTTCGACCGAGAAGTCGAAGGAGACGGCGATGAGCTCCAGCTTCGCTTGCAGAGCGCCGGCCATGATGAGAGAAGAGGTGGCGCACCTACGAGTTGGGAGAGCAGATATCACGAGGGACTTAGACTCGCTCAGAGCCTCAGAGAGGGCTCGAGCTAAGCTAGAGACTTCGGCTCTCACTAGGGAGAGAGGATCGTCAAGTCTCGCTCTCAAGAAGGGCGCCTCACGATAAAGACTGCACCAAGATTTTCGCTCTATCGGGATCGTACGACCAATCGGTTGGCAGCTTTCCCACGCGCTTGTAATACTTGACGAGCCTTCTAATTTTCGATTCTATCTCTATCAGTCCTCTTTTAGAGTGTAGATCCTTTGGATGCTCATCGAGGTGCCTCCTCAAGTTGACGGCCCTCTTCATGAGGTTTAAGAGGTCTTCGGGGATAGGCGGCGCGAGCCCCCTCTCTTCTAGAATTTGGGTCACGGTCTTACCCGTGATTGGCTTGACCAGCGGCACCCCATATTGATCGCGGAGTATTATCCCTATCATAGAGGGGCCGTAGCCTCTCCTTGCCAGCTCCGCTACGAGCTCTTCCAGCTCTCCGGGCTCGTACCTTATCCACTTAGGGACGCCTAGCCTAGCAGGCCTGGTGCTCTGCGAGCGCCCTTTCTCTCTCCTCTTATTCAACGAGGCCCACGCTCTCTCTCACGTCACAGCGCTTCGCTGGGGTGAACTCGGGGTAGGCGATTTTTTAACTTTGGCTTGTCCTCTTCTTCAGCCACTCAGCCATTAGCCGAAGCGCCGCAGCCCTGTGGCTCACGGCGCACTTCTCCTCTATGCTCATCTCGGCGAAGGTCCGCGTATCCCCCTCGGGCACGAAGATTGGGTCGAAGCCGAAGCCCGACGAGCCTCTAGCCTCGCTCGCTATAGTGCCGCGCACTGTTCCGATGAACACCTTCTCGATCGGAGGGCTGAGAAGCGCGACGGCGGAGACGAAGTTGGCCCTCCTATCGGCCACCCCCTTCATGAGCTTGAGCACCCCCTCGACTCCTATGGTCTCGTAGGCGTAGCTGCTGAAGGGACCCGGAAAGCCGCGCAGGCTATCAATGAAGAGCCCCGAGTCCTCAACTATGAGGGGCTTTCTGACGCGGGCGTAGGCGAGCTTAGCAGCTAGGAGCGAGATTCGCGCAATGTCTCGCGACTGTAGTTCTATTTTCTCTGCCGGGACCTGAACTATCTCTATCCCATAGCTCGAGAGCACTAAGCGGGCCTCGGCGACTTTGTGAGGATTAGACGTCACGAACGCCAGCCTCGTGGAAGACACCGGTTAACACCACCACGTGCTGCTATCGTCAGCGAGCCTTTAATGCGGCCCTTCGGTAGAAGAGGGGCCTCGAGCGCTCGAGCGGGGCACAGAGTGCGCAGAGGCTCGCGGCGGGCGAGAAGGGCTTGAGCTCGAGGGAGGACCTGGAGGAAATAGCGATCCGCGCGGCCAGAGGAACCACGCTCCTGCTCGGCGGCAACGCGCTCGCGACCGCAATCAACGCTCTCGCGGCGATCATCGTGGCCAGGCTCCTTGGACCGGAGCTCTACGGAGTATACGCGCTCGCGCTGCTGCCGGCCTCGCTCCTAGCGCTCTTCACGGACTTCGGCGTGACGCCAGCGCTGACTTGGCGCTCTTCGAGGCTCCTAGCCGAGGGCAGAGCGGAGGAGGTGTCGGAGAGGCTGCTCGCCGGCCTCGCTCTGAAGCTCGCGAGTCTATTGCCCGCGACGCTGTTCTGCGCCCTCATCCCCGGAGAGCTAGCCTCGATCATCTCAGGGAGACCGGAGCTAGCGCCTCTAGTGCGAGTGGCGTCTCTCACCATATTCTTCATCGGGCTCCACGGGACCTTGGCATCCGTGGCGATAGGTTTGAGGATGACGGATCTCAACGCGAAGCTGCAACTCTATCAGGCCTCCTCTAAGGCCGTCCTCTCGCCGGCGCTGATCCTGGTCGGGCTTGGAGTTGGAGGGGCGATAGTAGGTCACTTGGCTAGCTTCGCGATCTCCTCGTCGGCTGGCCTCCTGGCTCTGCGTCGGAAACTCGCGAGGCTTAGCTCGGAGCGCCGCGCACCTTCCCAAGTCGACGAGATCTTACGCGTCGTTAAGAGCTACGGCTTCCCGCTCTATCTTTCCTCGTTAGGAGGGAGCCTGGTCGACATGTACCTCGGAGTAGTGCTGGCCCACGCGGCGAGCGAGCGCGAGGTCGGGAGCTACAGAGCCGCCGTGAACTTCGGCTCTTTGATCTCCCTGGCCTCAGGCCCCATAGCTGGAGCTCTCTTCCCGGAGTTCGCTGCGCTCCACTCCCGCGGGAACTCGAACGCGGCCTCGAGGGTCTTCAGCAACGCGGTCAGGTACTCCTCGATGGTTGTAACTACGCTGGCAGCTCTCGTAGCTTTAACATCGCGCGACCTCGTAACCTTGGTCTATGGACCTCAGTACGCGGAGGCCTCAATGATCCTTTCTCTCTACGCGCTTCTCTACGTCTACTCGCTGTTCGGCCAGGCCGTGCTCGGGAGCTTCCTCAGCGGCCTCGGCGACGCGCGCTCTCTCCTCGGGAGCTCGCTATCCTACGCGTTCATCGCCGTCCCCCTGGCGCCTCTCCTAACGCGGAGTTCAGGAGCCATCGGATTGGTGGCGACGATCTTGATTGCCAACGTGGCCTCTCTGCTCTACGGCCTCAGCCGCGCTCGAGCTAGATTCGGTGCTCGCGTTAACGTAGAGGCGGCCTCTCGCGTAGCTGCGTCTACCGCGGCCTCTCTCCTCGCCGCCGCTTTGGTCTACGCGTTCGCGGAGCCGGGCTTCCTGAGGCTCTCCGCCACGGCTCTCGTGTACTTCGGGGCCCTCGCACTCTTCCTCCCACTCACCGGAGCTCTTCGCTCGAGCGACATCGCGCTGCTCAGAGCTCTGTCGCCCTCGCTCGGCCCTCTCGGCCCTCTGCTCGAGCGGGCGCTAGACTACGAGGATAAGGTCGTTTCCTTGATCGCCAGGCTCGAGAGGAGCGGGAGCAGATGATTGTGGTGGTCACGGGGACCCCGGGCACCGGCAAGACCCTCGTATCGAGAAGGCTCGAGGAGAGGCTCGGTGCGTGCGTCGTGAACGTGGCGAGGCTCGCGCTGGAGAGAGAGCTCGTCGTGGACTACGACTTCGAGCGCGAGACCAGCACGATTGACGAGCCTAAGCTGAGAATCGAGCTGCTGCGAGAGATCGAGCTCGCTAAGCGGAGGGGCTGCGAGCTGCTGGTCATCGATACGTCTCAACCCTGTCTCCTTCGTGGCGCCTTGGTAGACCTCGTATTGGTCCTGAGAGCGAGACCCGAAGTCCTCGAGGTTAGGCTGAGAGAGCGTGGCTGGCCGCGCATTAAGATAGAAGAAAACGTAGAGGCCGAGCGCGCTGGCGTCGTAGCTTCGGAGGCCTTGGAGTGTCTCGGGGAGAGAGTCGTGGAGGTGGACAGCGAGCGCCCCGAAGCTCTCGAGCAGATCGTGGAACTGATATCGGAGCTCCTCGAGGAAAAATTTTCATATCCGCTAGGTGGCGGAGAACGTTGAGGCGCCTCTAAGACGAGGGCTCGATGCATTCGATGCGCATTTGGATAGACCATGGCAAGATCTGGGAAGCGGCTACGATGTTAGAGGGGATCTTACGGAAGCTCCCAATAGACCAATTCGATGACACGCGTTACTATCCCTCACCGAGAGCGCCGGCCAGTCTCATTGTCTCGTATTTCCTCGCTATGGTGGCGATAGACCACAGGCTCGGGACCTGGACCGCGCGCTACGAGGGTTATGTAGAGGGCGAGCTATATCGGGGAGCGGACCTTCTCTACAGGTTGGGAGCGCGGAAGCTCAACGAGGACCCGGACTTCTTCGCGGCCGAGAGGCTGGCCAAGATCACTGTGAGCGAGGCGGCCGACTGGCTGGGGGCCAGAGCGGGGGGAGAGGTCAGGCTGCCGCGCGACCTCGAGAGGAGAGTCGCGCTGCTTAGGGATCTAGGAGCGAAGCTCGAGGCCCTCTACGAGGGCGACTCGTTGCTCTTGCTGAGAGCCTCTGGTGGTTACTTGAGGCGCGGAGTGGGGGAAGGGCTCATCGATAGGCTCAAGGTCTTCGTCGCATATCAGGATCCTGTCGAGAAGAAGGCATTCCTCCTAGCTAAGTTCCTCGATCGGAGGCTATCACCTTTCAAGGACTCTCACAACAAGGAAGTTCCTGTCGACAATCACCTCTCCAGGATCGCTCTGCGAGTTGGACTGATCCGACTGGACCAGGCCACTATGGAGAAGATCTCGCGTGCAGGCGAGTTCGAGGCACACGAGGACGTCCTCCTTAGAATGGCCTCTAGAGTAGCATACAAGAAACTAGCGGGGGCCTGTGGAGCCGACCCCTTCGTGCTCGACGACTTCCTGTGGAAGTTCGGAAGGACTTGTTGCACGCGCGAAGCCCCCATCTGTAGGCCTAGGCGTGACGAGAAGCCGGAGCTCCGCGAGCCTCGCTGCGAATGGGAAGTCTGCCCCTTGGCCGAGATTTGCGCCGCTGCCTCGGATCCGGCTCTTTTGGTGCCGGAGCACAACTTCACGGACACGTGGTGGTACTAGCGCGCTGTGTTTTGGTCCAGCGAGGACGACCTAGGCCCTGAGGCCCTGAACTCTGCGCATCTTGCCCACCGAGAAGAAGGTCCTGCCAGAGCCGTGAAGCAACGTGCTCGTCTTGCTCATGTTCCAGCCGTATCTCTCGAAGAGGTCCGATCTCACCCAAACGCGCTCCACTCTTAACAAGTAAAAGATCGTGTCTCCCGCGTCGAGCTTCGACTCGACTCGGCACTCGAGCGAGGCGAGAGCGTCGAGCCACCTTGGAGCCCTCACGGCCTCGCCTCGCGCCAACCTCAAGCCGAACCTCGCGGGTTTATCGACATCGCGTCCCGAGACGGTCCCGAGACTGTAGACCAGCTCGGCTTGCTCGAAGCTCGGGACATTAACTGTGGCCTCTCCAGCCTCGTCGAGGCACTCGCGGGTGAAAGAATTTTTGTCTACGGCCACGCCGATGCTGGGGGGCTCCTCGGCCACGGGAGTGACCCAAGAGGCCGGCATCGCGTTGACCTTACCGCTGGCGCAGATCGTCACGATAACCACAGTGGGCATGGGGTGTAGCACGTAGTAGAATTTCTCTCCCTCGGTCAGCGCGCGGAATCCCTCGCTCGAGCTCAAGAGATGCCGCCCACCTAAGCTTTGAGGGATCCGAATTAAGCGTTGCGCGCGGATCGGTGGAGCGCTCTTGACGCCAGAGCCACGACGACCCAGAGCAGCGCGATTCTCGCGAAGGCTACCCACTGGATAGGGCTCTCCCTAGTCCAGGGCCCATCGCACCCGACGCCCCACCTCTCGCAGAAGCTATCGTTATAAGGCCACAGCAGCATGATCGACGCGTTGAGCGCGTCTTGTGCCAATGCAACGTATAGCAGAGGCCTCGGCAGGACGAGGAAGAGAGGCGAGAAGAGAATGTTCATCTGGGGCGAGTACACGTAGGATAGACTGATGAACGCGGCGACGGGCAGAAAGTACAAGCTGATGGGAGTTCGAGCGTCGCGTTCATCCAACGACGACGCTAGATATACTCCGAGAGCGCCGGCCACTCCGATCGAGAGGATCACGGAGGCCCTTCTCCACATGGGGTCCCATAAATCGCCTATCGCCAACACGTAGAAGCAGTTCTCGCAGTACCAGTGCGCGTGGTGCTCGAGAAAAGTCTCTAGGCCGCGTGGGCATAAGATAAGGGCGACGAGCCCCACGAGAGCGAGGGGACTCAGAATGTGCAAAGCTCTAGCGGCGGCGCGAGCGCCCCCTCTTCTATAGGCGTCGACCAGTAGGCCCGGGAGCGCGGTGAGCGGGAGGAGCTTGGCCAAAGCCGAGAAGCTCAATGAGAGCGAGCTCCTCAGCTCCGACCCTCGGAGTAATAGCAACGCGCTCCACGTAGCGAGAGCGGTCGCTTGAATGTCCCAATTATAGAACAAGTAATAAATCATCGACGGTGAGGCCAGAGCGAGCCCCAGCGCTAACGGATCTGCAGCGATCAAGCGGTAGAAGCTTAACGCTGCTATTACGTAGAGAGCATAAAAGAGAGAACTCAAGGCGGCGTTGATGTCGAAGTGCACGCCGACTTTGCTCCAGAGGTCCTCGCCCCCCCACGCTTCGGCGGCGAGCGTGGACAGCCACCAGCTGAGCCCCACCAGGGGAGGGTACTCGAAGTGGTAATCGAAATAAGGGACACCCGGGTTGAGCTGTCGCCCCTCGAACCATCTCTCGGGCGACGAGTATATCGTGTAGTAGAGGGAGACGACATCGCTATAATGCGCGAGAGCTCTGGGGGAGTGCAGGACGTAGGACGCGCATAGGACCGCTGCGGCGAGGGCTGCCGAGCCCAGCGCGTCGCGGCGGATGAGCCTCACCTTAGAGCCCTCGGCCTCTCGATTAGCAGCGATAGCGCGCCAACGAGCACGGCGTCGTGGCCAAACGTAGATCGACGAAGCTCCGGTGTCTCGCGACCCATTGAGAAGAGCGGTAAGAGCTCTCGGAGCTTGCCGAGGAAATACTCTTCGTTCTCTAGGAACACGGAGCCCCCGAGAAAGATCACGGAAGGATCATATGTCGAGGAACAAGACGCCAGGCCGGCTGCGTGTATTCGCGAGAGCTCCTCGAGAAGTAAAAGGGCCACTCTATCCCCTCTCGACGCGAGTGCGAAGAGCTCTTCATAGCTCACCTCGCTCGATCTCGAGGATCTCCACAAAGGCGACGTCTTGAGGACCTCTGGGCTCAGTTTGCGCGCGAGCGCAGGAAGCGAACGAGGCAGATTGGCCCCCCCAGCTAGAGCCTCCCAGTGCCCGTAGCCTCCGCAGCCGCACGACACCTCGCTGGAGTAGTCGATGACGATGTGACCCACTTCGTGCGACCGCCCGCGTTGCCCGACGATCAGCTCTCCGTCGACCACGAAGCCTCCACCGATGCCACTGCTGATAGTGATGTAACCGAAGTCGCTCAGATCTCTGCCAGCTCCGAAGATCTTCTCGCCCCAGGCCGCCGCTAGACAGTCGTTGACCACCAAGACCTCGGTTCCCAGAGTTATCTCGAGCGGTTCCTTCACTCGGAAGGACTTGAGGGGAGCATTGGGGGCCCCTTCCACTCTGCCGTGCCGCGGATCCACGGGGCCTATGGAGCCTACGCCGATGCCGAGGATGCTCTCTCCCGCCGAGACGTCTAGGACAAGCTCGATCAGCGCTCTCTCGACGCTCTCGGGTCCCCCGCGCGGGAAGGGGATCACGCGCTTCCTATCTATCCTTGGCGGATCCCTCGAAGAGCAGGCTCTGATCTTGCTAGCCCCTATATCCAATCCAACGTAGAGGCCGCGCAAGACCTCACACCACGTCGCAGAGAAGCCCGAGGGCTTTGGCCGCTTCGTGAGCTCGCCGCAGCTCCTCTTTCGAGGGTCTCCTAGCTATTTCTCTGTACTTTTCCGGGTACCGCAATACGAGGTGCTCTGGCCTATACTGATCCATCACGTTGACGATTACTTTATCTCTCGGGAGATTCTTCGCCACCCATTCAAGTATTGGGATGGTGCAACACTCGACGTGGTTGGGCATGACGAGGTGTCTTATTATCATGTCGCCGCGCTCCACCGTCATGAGCAGGTTCCTGGTGACCACCTCGCGATATCTCTCGACCCCGCTAAGTCTAGCAGCGCACTCGTCGCTCCAATACTTGAAGTCGGGGAGCCACAAATCTATCACCTCCCCCAGAAGAGCCACGCTCTCCAGGCTCATGTAGTAGTTGCTGTTCCAAATCTGCGGGACGTTCGTCTCGAGAATCGTGAGGCTGGCCAATATGACGTGTAGGTTTGGCGTGGGCTCTCCGCCCACGTGATTGATATTCCTAGCGCCCGAGAGCCTGAGCTCGCGCTGTATTGAGGCTAGGAGGCTCGGGTTCGCCTGCTCGCCGTAGTAGGGGCGCTCCTGAGATATGTCGTAGTTCTGGCAGAAGACGCACTTGAAGGTGCAACCGCCGTAGAATATCGTCCCGCTCGGCACTAGCGGAGCCTCCTCGCCGACGTGGTGGAAGTAGCTCGCGACCACGGCTTCCCGGCCCATGCCGCAGACCCCGCGCCGCCCGATCGACCTATCGACGCCGCAGAGATTCTCGCAGAACCTGCAGCTCCGAAGCATGGCTCGAGCCAGCGTCGCCTTGACGTCGAGGAAACTGGTCTCGGGGCGCTCGAGTCCTTCTAGGGACTCCGAGTCCCGTATTCTCCTCCAAAGTTTATTGAACTCGGCGCTCAGCCTCTCGTGCAGTTTCCAGAGCTCATCGAAGCTCATCTCGGCGAAGTCGCGCGGAGCCTCGACGTACTTGGCTATCAAGAACTTGGCGGGCTTCGCGTCGCTCATGACGTCGTAGTACCAGGCCAGAGCCCTCCTGACCCTGTTATCGCGCCACACCACTAAGGCGTCAGGCCTCAGCGAGAACCACACACGGGCTGCACCTCGAGCGGCGGCTCTCGTCCTAGTCCAGTGAATTTAATACTGCCTCGAGGACTCAAATACATAGCTCCGCGAATGCGCTGATCCGCGGCAGCGGTGATGAGGTCTCGGGGAGCGCGATCTCGATGAGCGAGCGGTTATCCTGACTGAGCCGTGCGATGCGAGGAGAAGACGCTTGCGCGAAGCGCTGAAGTGGTGCGAGCGCGCACTTTTTGTCGGCATAGGCGGCGGAGGCGATGCGGTGTCGGCCGCTCTCCTAGCTCTCGCGGCGCGGAGGGAGGGCCTGAGCAGAACTTTCTTCGGGAGTGTGGTGTGGGAGCGCCTCCCCCGAGACCCTCTGCCGGGCCCCATACCTCTGTCGCAGTTGCGGGGAGCGACTACGTTGAGCCGAGGTCTGGCGATCTGCGAGGGAGGATGCTCGGCCGAGAGGGACGGGACACGCGTCGAGCCTCAAGCCTCTCTGGTGGCCGGAGCGCTTCGGGAAGGCGCGTACCTCTTCGACTTGAGCCTAGGAGTAGACGGAATGGTCTCGGGTCTGCGCGAGGCCTCTCGCCTCCTCGAGCTAGAGTGCGTCGTTGGGGTCGACGTGGGGGGCGACGTGTTGGCCGAAAGCGGTGAAGAGAACGCATGGTCTCCTCTCGCCGACTCTATCGGCCTCGCAGCTCTAGCTAGACTCGAACGCGAGAGAGGCCCCAGGGCCATCATAGCGGTTCACTCGCCCGGAGCCGACGGCGAGCTAGGGCCCGCGCGAGTCCTCGAGAGGGTCTCGTTAGTGGCTGAGAGAGGAGGCTATTTGGGGGCTCGAGGTCTGACAGCTCGCGACGCCGAGGTTCTCGAGAAGCTCCTCTCGGTAGCGAGCACGGAGGCGAGCGCTATGCAGCTGAGGGCCTTCCGCGGAGAGCGGGGCATCGCGAAGCTCAGAGGCAATAGGTTCGTGGAGCTATCTATCCTCCAAACTCTCACGTTCTTTCTCGAGGCGCGAGCTGTCTACGAGCTGTCCGACCTCGCAAAAAGCTTAATCGAGACCACCACGATCGAGGAAGCCAGAAGGAGACTGAACTCCCTAGGCGTCTACACGGAGCTCGACTTGGAGGAGGACGCGCGCTCCTTCCGTGAGGAGCGAGGCAGGTGGCCCACCGGTGAGGAGATCGCCGAGTTGAGGAGGATCGGGAGGAATAGAATCAGGAGACAAAAACAGATGCGAAGAGAGCAGAAAATTGGGGCTTAGCCAAGCCTCAGTCCTTGCTGCTCTTCTCTTCCTTCTCTTCTTCGAACTTCTTCTCGTCGAACTTCTTCTCTCCTTTCTCTTTCTCCAGCTTGCTGGCTGCTATCACGTCGTCGATTCTGAGTATCAGGGTCGCGGCCTCCATGCCGGCCTTTATCGCGTTTCTCTTTATGGCCGCGGCCTCGATGACGTTCTTCTCTAACATGTTGACTACTTCGCCGGTAAACACGTCGATCCCCATCCACTCGCCGCCCGGCTTGGCGTGGGCGCTCCTGAGCTTCATGATCATTTCGACGGCGTCGAAGCCCGCGTTCTCGGCGAGCGTGGCGGCGATGCTCTCGAGCGCTCTCGCGAAGGCCTCGACCGCGAGCTGCTCCTTTCCACCGACGGTCACGGCATACTCCTTGAGCCTCTTGGCCACCTCGATCTCAACCGCGCCGCCTCCTGCCACGATCTTGTTGTACCTGACCGCGTCAGCTACCGAGCTCAGCGCATCTCTGAAGGCCCTCTCCGCCTCATCGACGAGTCTCTCGAGCCCAGCCCTCACTAGTATCGAGACGCTCTTGAGGTTCTTCGCTCCAATGATGAACACCATCTTGTCCTCGCCGATCTTCCTCTCCTCCACGAGCTCGGCCTCGCCCAGGTCGGAGGGCTGCAGATCATCTATGTTCGAGATTATCCTCCCTCCGGTCGCCCTCTCGAGCTTCTCCATGTCGCTCCTCTTGACCCTCCTCACCGCGAGTATGCCCCTCTTGGCGAGGAAGTGCTGAGCCACGTCGTCTATCCCCTTCTGGCATATCACG